>MEKR01000035.1 GCA_001767035.1 Acidobacteria bacterium RIFCSPLOWO2_02_FULL_61_28 | reverse complement strand
TTTGGGTGAACTACGAAGAGCACGGCGCGGAAGCGGCGGTCCAGGCTCCCAAGAAAGCGCCGCTGTTTTTCACCAAGTTTTCGACCGCCGTCATCGGCCCCGGCCATCCGATCATCTTGCCGCGCATCAGCCAAAAAGTGGATTATGAAGCGGAGCTGGCGCTGGTGATCGGAACGAGAGGCAAAAACATCCCGGCGGAGAAAGCCTACGGCCACGTCGCGGGCTACACGATTCTGAACGACGTGAGCGCGCGGGACTTTTCGCTGCGGGCGCTGCTCGGCGTGGCCGGCCCGTCCGACGTCCAGAAGTCGTTTGACACCTTTGCTCCGATGGGGCCTTACTTAGTCACGGCGGATGAAATCCCCGATCCGCATACGCTCGGCATCCGGCTGCGAATCGGCGAGGAAGTTCTCCAGGACTCCAACACCGGCTGCATGATCCACAAGATCCCCGAAATCATCGCCTACATCTCCGCCATCGCCACGCTCGAGCCGGGCGACGTCATCACGACGGGCACGCCGCCGGGCGTCGGCTTTACGCGCACTCCTCCCCGCTGGCTCCGCGCGGGCGAAACAGTTCGCATCGAAATTGATAGAATTGGAGTGTTGGAGAACCCGGTGGTCGCGGAATCCGAGCCGCGAGCGTAAGCGAGCGGGCAAAACAGAAACATTTGAGTGATCGGCCATGAAAAAGCCTGAGGAAAAACAAGAGCAGATCCTTCGCTCCGCTCAGGATGACAGCATGCTGGCGGGCATCTATCTCAGCGTTCCTTTCTGCCGCCAGAAGTGTACCTACTGCAACTTCGCGTCCGACGCGCATCCAGCGCATCTACTGCCGGAATATCTTCGCTTGCTCGAATCGGAGATTCTCCACCGCTCCGCGCTCTGGCAAACGGCGGGCATCCCGGCAAGCCGGGACGAGAGGGCGGTGGACACCATCTACCTGGGAGGCGGCACGCCGGGGCTGCTTAGCGGAGAGCAACTCGGCAGCCTGCTTGAAGCCGTGCGATCGTCGTTTCGAGTCGAGACGGGCGCGGAGATAACCGTCGAAGCCAGCCCGGAGAACGTCACTCCGGCAACTGGAAGCGGTTGGGCTGCGTGCGGCGTCAGCCGGATCAGCCTCGGTGTACAATCCATGGTGTCCCAAGAGCTGCGGGCCGTGGGCCGGATGCACGATGCGGAAACAGTCCGCCGGGCGTTTACGGTTCTGCGCAGCGCCGGGATCGAGAATATCTCGGCGGACCTGATCGCAGGGCTGCCTTTCCAGACTGCACAAAGCTGGCGCGTTTCGCTCGATGCCTTGCTTGATCTCAACCCGGCGCACCTCTCGGTTTACATGTTCGAGGTGGATGAAGACAGCCGCCTGGGACGCGAACTCCTGGAAGGCGGGGCGCGCTACCGGGCCGGCGCGGTCCCTACGGAAGAGCACGTGGCGGACTTCTATTGCGCCGCGGTCGAGTTCCTGCGCGCGGCGGGTTTCAACCATTATGAGATCTCGAACTTCGCCCGTCCGGGTTTCGAGTCGCGGCACAATCTCAAGTACTGGTCCGACGAGCCGTACTTTGGGTTCGGCGTCGAGGCGCACTCCTACGACGGCGAGCGCCGCTGGGCCAATACCGATTCACTGGAGAGGTATCTCGAGACGATGGAACGCGGCGAATCGCCCATCGCGGATTGCAAGGTTCTCAGGTCCCAGGAACGGCTCGAAGAGCGCCTGTTTCTCGGCCTGCGGCGGCGGCGAGGCGTCTCGCTCTCGCAACTGACCGCCGAGTTCGCAAGGGATGTTTCGCGGGATTACGGAGAACCGATTCAAGAGTATTGCGAGGCCGGGTGGCTGGAGAAGGACGGCGACCGGCTCCGGCTGACCGACCGCGGCCTGCTGTTCTCAAACGAAGTGTTTGCGGGCTTTTTGCCGTAGGCTTTTTGCCGTAGGCTTTTTGCCATAGGCTTTTTGGCCCGGGGCTTTTGGCCGACGGCTTTTGGCCCGAGGCATTTGGCCATAGAGGAGGAATTCCGATGAGTGAAAGCACGAACGCGCGCAACTTGCCCGTGGTGGACCTGCGCAGCGACACGGTAACCAAGCCCACGCCGGAGATGCGCCGGGCGATGGCGGAGGCCGAAGTCGGCGACGACGTGTACGGCGAGGACCCGACCGTCAATCGCCTGGAGCAGCGGGCGGCGGAAACCTTCGGGCGCGAGGCGGGCCTCTATGTTCCCTCCGGCTCGATGGGCAACGCCGTTGCCATGCGAGTCCATACGCGGCCCGGACAGGAGATCATCTGCGAGGAGAAGGCGCACCTCTACGGCTTCGAGATGGCGGCCATGTCGGCGCTCGCCGGATGCCTGGCCCGCCCGTTGCGCACGCCCGACGGAATCCTGCGCTGGTCGCTGGTGAAGGAAGCGATCCGCCCCCGGCAGGGCTTTCGCGCGCCGACGGGCTTGATTGCGTGCGAGAACACGCACAACATGGCCGGAGGCCAGGTGCTGCCGCCGGAGTTGGCCGAGGAAATCTGCGACGGGGGGCACGACGCCGGGATTCCGGTTCATCTCGACGGCGCCCGCATCTTCAATGCCGCCGTGGCGCTTGGCAAGACGGTCCGGGAACTCACCTGGAAATTCGACTCCGTGATGTTTTGCCTGTCAAAAGGATTGGGGGCGCCGGTCGGTTCCCTGCTGGTCGGCAACCGGGAATGGATTGCGCAGGCCCGCATGCACCGGAAGATTCTCGGCGGCGGGATGCGGCAGGCGGGCGTGCTGGCCGCAGCAGGACTGGTGGCGCTGGAAAAATCTCCCTCCCGCCTCCACGTGGACCACGAAAACGCCCGGCTGCTCGCGGATGGTCTGACCGGCCTGCCGGGCATCGGTCTGGACGCTTCGCAGGTGAGAACCAACATTGTGATCTTCGATGTCTCGCGGACGGGGATGACGGCGGGAAAGCTCTGCGAACAGCTTGCGGCGCAGCGGATCCTGGCGCACGCGGTGAATCTCTCGACCGTCCGCATGGTCACGCACTGCGACGTGGACCGCCAGGGCTGCCTGCGGGCAGTTGAAGTCATGGACGGCGCTTTGCGGCGGACCGTCGTCGCCGTTTGAGGGTGCCCGCTTCGGCTTAAATTCCGCAGCCTCCCGTTACTGTCCTCCAAAGAGGCCTTCTGGAGAGGTGGAAGGAGGGAACCCAACACCGCAACTCTCAAACGCGAGACGGGTTTATATGGTTACGGGTAGAAGGCTCGAAGGCTCGCACTTCAGGGGGATCGAACATGGGGCGCTTACAAAAGGTAAAGATATGGTTAGCGGCGCTGGGAATTGCTTTTTGCTGGAACGGGGCTGTTTCCGGAAACGCCCAAGAAACTTATTTGGCCACCCCGCCGACGCAGTTGAATCTGCCGGCCGGTTCGTGGATTTCCGTGCATGTGAATCAACCGCTTTCGAGCGATCAGAACCATCCGGGGGATGCCTTTATCGCCTCCCTGGCGCAACCGTTGGTTGTCAACGGATTCGTAGTCGCACGGCGAGGCCAAACCCTCGAAGGCCGCATTATCGTGGCGGAAAAAGCCGGACGTCGCACGGGGACATCTCGCCTGGGTCTTGAGCTTACCGAGATCGGCTTAGTGGATGGCAGCCAATTGCCCGTGGTCACCGAGTGGGTCGAGCACGCAGGCCCAACGTCCGCTGGCCAGGACGCCGTCGCGATTGCCACCACAACGGGAATCGGAGCAGCGATCGGCGCTGCGGCGGACGGCGGGTTCGGCGCGGGTATGGGAGCGATCGCAGGAGCCGCTGCTTCGACCATCGGCGTTCTCGTGACCCGCGGCAAGCCGACGGTGGTCTATCCCGAGTCTGTGCTCACCTTCCGCACTCTGTCGCCAATGACATTTGATACGCTGAATGCAGAAGCTGCCTTCCAGCCCGTCCGGCAAGAAGACTACGCGCCGGTGGCGCTCCAGCGTCGCTCCGGGCCACGACCCGCTCCGGGGTACCGGTATTATGACCGATACTATAAAGGACGCCCCTCCCGTTCCTCGTATTACTCGTACGGTTATCCATACCTGTACTACGAGCCGTACCCGCGTTACGTTTACGGACCAACCATCGTGATTCGTCCGGCCCCGCGCATCTACCGCCCCCGAATCGGTAGCCCTCGAATCATAAGCCCTCGAATCGTTATGGGGGGCGGCCGTTCCCGGGGACACGCATCGAGGGGCCGGGAGCGTTGGCGCTGAATCAGCGCAGTCTCAAACGCGACTTGCAACCGTAAGGGAGCAACCACGGCATGGAAATTCTTCAAATGTCCGTGGTGCGTTCCGCTGCGGGCCGTCGCCCGCGATCTTAACGGCTCGCGTTGATCCTGGATTCCGACGAAATGCCCAGTTTGATCCCCGGCAGGAATACACTCCCTCGGCCTGGGCGGATTTCCGCTCGACGGAAGTTTCGTAGTTCGGGAGTTTAGGTTTCGCGCAGGAATTCGTAGCGCTCAATCGTCGCTGCCACGGAAAGGGAATCCCCGTTCCCCCGGGCGTGGTCCACCCGAACGACCTTCCCCACGCATTTGATCCGCACGGCGCTTCCCTTGGTGATTTGCTCCGGAAGCGTCAATACAAACTCTAAGGGCGTGCCGATGTTGAGCGGGGAGCTGAATTCGAAATAGACTCCGCTGGAGCTTACGTTGCGGGTATGAACTGTCCTGTCGTGGCCCGGTGTCTCCTCAAACTTGACGGCCACGGGGAGGGTCATTGGGAACCGTCTTGCGCGTCTCTTGTCCGATGCATTCATTTAGCAACCTCGGGGGATAGGTCCATAGTGAAAGCAAGCGTCAAAATATACAATAGCCTGATAGTCCTATTTTTTCCAGTAGCCCGGATGGTACTAGGCTACCACGTTTCCTCGTGCGCGGGGCAAATCGGGCGGAAATCGCAATACCGGCAGAGAAAGCCGGGCCGGGGAGGAAAGGTTCCCGCTCGAATGGCCGCGGCGGTCTGGCGAATGGTCTGCTCGAGCGTCTGGAATTGCTCGGGCGTCCGGGCGGTGCGGACACGCTCCCCCGTGGCCAGGTTGAACAGAACCAGGCTGCGGGGCACGAGGCCTAAGACCCGCCGGCAGGCTTCGGCGTAGAGCGTCAATTGGGTGCTGTTGTCGGCGTCTTTTTGCGTCTGCGGGCGGCCCGTCTTGTATTCGATCAACTCCACTTCCGCAGGGGCACTGCGGTTGATCTGATCCATGCGGCCCACCAGCGTCGTCCCGCCCCATTCCAGCTCGAACGACTTCTCCTGGTAGAGCAGCTCCGACGGCCCTTCGGACCAAATCTGCCGGACTCCTTCCAGTTGGCGGAGACCCTCCTCTCGATACTTGCGATCCTGAAGAGTGTCGGCAAAGCCGCTGGCGGGCCAGTGCCGGTTCAGGATGGCTTGCAGGGCGTCCGGCGAGAGATTCCCCGGTCTTTGGGCGAGGGCGCGAACGACTTCCTTCACGGCGCCGTGCATCACCGAACCAAACAGCAGGGGCGGAGCGGGCGGCACAGGGACACGCCAGCCGTAACTGAACTGGTACTTCAAAGGGCATTGCAGGTAGGTTTCGAGTTGGGAGGCGCTGAGCGAAAAGCCGTCTCCCGACCGGCGAGTAGCGGCCGCCGCCCATGGCCCGATTTGTGAAAAGCGCAAGCGACCCGATGGTTCGGTGTCCCGCCCCGAATCTGGAACCGGCGGCGCGGCAGCGGCGGGCCGCTTCCATTCCAAGTGAGGATTCGAGGCCTCGGTGAGTTGTTTGAGGAAGGGGGAAGGTTTTTGCCGTTCGTTGGAGATCGTGCACAGCGTGAGGGTGGAACGCGCCCGAGTCAGCGCCACATAGAACAATCTGCGCTCCTCTTCCTGGTGGAAATCGCCTTGGGGCAGTGGACCCTTCCAGAGCGCCGCCGGCAGCGAGATCAGCGGCTCCTGTTTGCGCGTCGGGAAAGCGCCCCGAAGCAGGCGCAAAACATACACGTGTTCAAACTCCAGGCCCTTGGCGCCATGCACTGTCATCAGCTCGACTCTTCCCACGGAGCCGCCGGGGTCCGCCCACAAGACCCCCTGCCGCGCATCGGAGGAAGCGATTCCCAGCCGGTCCGATGGTTCCAGCGGCGGCGCAAGCCACGCCTCGTCTTCGTCGGGAAACGCCACCAATCCTCCCGCTTCCTCAAAGTACGCGAAATATTCCAGGAACTCAGGGAGCAAGCCGGTGGCGCTCTTTTCTTGATCCCATCGCAACACAAAGGAGACGAAGGCTCCTACGGCCGGTCCCGAACCAGGGTGATTGTACAGGCCCAATTCATGCGCCAGCAAGGCGAGCCAAGAGCCCAAGCGTTGCTCCTGGGCCAGAGTTCGGCAGCGGTTCAGCAAATCGAGAAGGCGCTCGCGGGCCGGCCACGGCTGCGGCGGCTCAGCGGATTCGAGGGCTTCCCGCAGGGGCTGTTTCTGCCCGGCCGCCCGACGGCAGTATTGAAGGAGGAGGTCGGATTCCAATTCCCACCGCGGGTCGGCCAGCACCCGAGCCAGGCTGATACTGTCGTCCGGACGCCCGATGGCCCGCAAATAGGCCACCAGGTCACGGACAGGCGGAAGACGATTCACTGCCAGCTTGCGAATGGCAAACGGAATTCCGTAACGTTCGAGCGCCTTCACCAGCAGGTCGCGGTGGCGGTGCGCCCGGTACAAGACAGCAAAGTTCGAATAGGAGCCGGCTTCCCCGCCCCGGACTCGGCGGGCGATTTCGGTTGCCGTCCACTCCGCTTCCTGGACCTCGTCGGCAAATTCCCAAACCTCCACGTGCCTCCCTTCCGGATACGAAGCAACCAGCTGTTTGTCCGGCTGGTAGCGATCCCGAGAATTGAAGGCGATGGCGTCGCCGGCGACGCCCAGGATTCTTCCGGTAGATCGGTAATTCCGGCTGAGGATGACGCGCCGATGCTCCGGGAAATGCTCCTCGAACTGCCGGAAGCTCGCGTAGGAGGCTCCCCGGAAGCGGTAAATTGCCTGGTCGTCATCGCCCACCACGGTCAGATTGCGATGCTCTCCGGTCAGGCGAACCAGCAACTCAAATTGCGCCGGGTTGGTGTCCTGAAACTCGTCCACCAGGATGAATCGGTAGCGGCGCCGGAGCTGCTGAAGCAATTCGGGTGAACGATCGAGCAGGGCCACGGCGCTCGAAATCATGGCCCCGAAGCTTACGAGCTGGCTGCGCTCCTGGAGCCCTTCGGACCGCTCATACACGTGAGCCAGCTCTTGCAGCCGGGCCATCTCCTCCTCGGAGCAATCTTGGGAATCCGGCCTGCTCTGCCGCCGGGAGGCTTTGGCGGTCGGGCCGGGCAGCGGGCTGGAGCGGGCGGCTTCGCGGCATTCCGCCATCCGTTTCTCCACATAAGCCCGAAAGTCTGCGGGACTGACCAGGTTGTCGTGACAGCGATGGCAGAATTCGATCAGATCGTCCAGAAACCGGCCCGGTTCCGATACACGGAGGTAGTGCTCCAGTTCGAGCAGTTCGAGATTCCGGCGGAGGAAGATCCATTGGTCCACGCGGTCGAGCGTGCGGCGCGGCGCCGTTTCGGAGAGCAATTCGTAACAGAAGGCGTGGAAGGTCGAGACCCGGCTGCGGAGCGCAGGAGGGCCGAACCGCTCCGCGGCGCGCTGCCGCATCTCCTCGGCGGCTTTGCGCGCATAGGTGAGCGCCAGGATGTTTTCCGGTTGCAATCCCCGGACGTGGGTCAACAGGTGCCCGATCCGCTCAATGATGACGCGCGTTTTGCCGGTCCCGGCGCCCGCCACCACCAGCAGCGGCCCTTCGCCGTGCTCGACCGCCGCCCGTTGCTCGTCGTTCAATTTCGTCATCGCCGGTCCCGGAGGGTGGGGATCTTCTGGCGCACTCCCCTTCTCCTGACACTATCTTAAGACAAGTGACGAACAGGGCCTTAGCACCTTCTGGAGAAATCCGCAGCCGGTTTCCTTCGATAGGCAGATACTGGGTCAGTTTGAATGTAAGGGCATGGCTTCACCTGGATTATTCATAAGGGTTTCGCAAAACGCGCTGGTCCCAGCGTTGCCATGCTGCTTCTGTGGCCGTTCCCCTTTTCTCTAGCCCCGGTCCCGCTTGGCGGGACCGGGGTAAGCGGTGCAATTTATTTTCCAGGCTGCTTTAGCCGCCTTTCGGCTGTCGGCTTTAGCCCTTGTTAAACCCTCTGGCTAAAGCCGGCCTTGGGAAGCCCGCTGAAGCGGGCTGGGGATCACTTCTTGACACTGCCTACCCAGCGCTGAAGCG
>MEKR01000034.1 GCA_001767035.1 Acidobacteria bacterium RIFCSPLOWO2_02_FULL_61_28 | reverse complement strand
CAACATGATTGACATCCGGTCCGAAACGCTCGCCTCCGGCCGCTACATCAGCGAGGCGGATTACCGCCACCGGCGGAAGATTTGCGTCATCGGCCAGGACCTCGTGACGAATCTGTTTCCGGGCGTGGACCCGCTCGGCAGGGAATTGCGCCTGCAAGGCCAGCGCTTTCAGGTGGTCGGCGTGGCGAAGCCGGTGGGTTCCGTCTTCGGGCAGTCCCAGGATAACTTTCTCTACGTCCCGCTCACCACCGGGCGGAAGCTGTTTGGCCAGCGCCGGAGCATCGCCTTTCAAATCCGGGTTCATGCGGTGGACCGCATGGAAGCCACTCAGGATGAAGCGCGGTTCATTCTTCGCACCCGGCATCACCTGGCCCCTTCCGATAAAGACGACTTTGGGTTAATCAGCCCGGCGGCGATCTTGGAACTTTGGCAGACACTGACCGGCACGATTGCCCGCGTCGCTCTGGTGGTCACGGTGGTGTTCATGATCGTCGGGGGAATCGTCATCATGAACATCATGCTGGCGTCCGTCACCGAGCGCACCTGGGAGATCGGAATGCGGAAAGCCGTCGGCGCGCGGAGGTCGGACGTGCAACGGCAATTCCTGGTCGAGTCGGCCCTGCTCTCGACCCTGGGCGGTCTGCTCGGCGTGGGGCTGGCTGCGGGATTCGTCTGGCTGGTGGCGCTGCTGAGTCCCGTGCCGGCCACGCTTTCGGTTCGCGCCGTAGTGACGGCCCTGGCGATCTCGACCGTGGTCGGGCTGTTCTTCGGTCTCTACCCGGCGACCCGCGCCGCCCGGCTGGAGCCGATCGTGGCACTGCGCGCGGAAACGAGCAGTTGAAACAGTGACGAGTGAAAAGTGACCAGTGACAAGAAAAATGCATAACCGGACCTGGATTGTTCATCACTCATCGCTTGTCACTCGTCACTAGGTTTTATGAAATCGCTTCAAGAAAACTTGCGGCTCGCCTTTGGTAATCTGGCCATGCACCGCCTGCGTTCCGCGCTGACGATGCTCGGCATTGTCATCGGCACGGCGGTTGTGATCTCGATTGGAGCCGTGCTGACCGGCCTCGACCGCAGCGTCGCGGCCCTGCTCGAGCGCTTCGGAACCCGGACCATCCTGGTGTCCCGGGCTTCTCCGAGCCTCGACATGGAACGGCGCAGCCAGGAGCTGCGGTTACGGAAGCCGCTCAGTATCGAAGATGCGGAGGCCGTGGGAGGCCTCTGCCCGGCGGTCGAGCGCATCGCCGCCGTGGTATACGAGGAGGAGGAGCGCCCGGGGGAAGCCTTTGCGATCGTCCGGTACCAGTCCGAAGAAGCCTATGTTCCCCTTCATCACCTCTTCGGCGCCACGCCCGACTACGCTCGCGTGACGAACATGATCGTGAAAGAGGGCCGCTTTTTCACCGAGAGCGAAAACCGCCGACGGCTCCCCTTCGCCATGATCGGTTACGAGATCGGCCAGGCATTGTTCCCGCACGAAAGCGCGCTGGGGAAAGCGATCGAAGTGAACGGCCAGCCCCTCCGCGTCGTCGGGGTATTTGACCGCCGCAAAGGAAATTTCTTCGGCAGCGAGTCCGCCGACCAGTTTGTCATGGTCCCCTACGAGACGTTTCGCAAACTGTTCCCCAATGTCCGCGACCATTTCCTGCTGGCGCAAGCCTTCCCCGACAGGCTCGACGAGGCCGTGGATCAAATCCGCTGGCTCCTGCGGAGCCGCCGGCTCGATCCCTCCGGCAAACCGGACAGCTTCTATGTTTCGACTGCCGAGTCCATCATCGAGCAATTCCACGCCATCACGGCGGCCATCACGTCGGTCATGCTGCTGCTGAGTTCGATCGGTCTGCTCGTGGGGGGGGTCGGCGTAATGAACATCATGCTGGTTTCGGTGACGGAACGCACGCGCGAGATCGGGATTCGCAAGGCGGTGGGGGCGCGCCGGCGGGACATTGTGCAGCAGTTTTTGCTCGAGGCGATTACTTTGACCGGCTTCGGCGGCTTGCTCGGTCTGGCGACCGGCGCGGGCGTAGGCGTGTTGCTCCGGTGGATCTATCCCACGATTCCCACGGCCGTTCCCTTCTGGGCCATCGCCGCCGGACTGGCGGTTTCCCTGGCCGTGGGCTTGTTCTTTGGGTTGTGGCCGGCGATCCGGGCGTCGCGGCTCGAGCCGGTCGAGGCGTTACGGTACGAGTGAGAGGGCGACCGCTGTCGCCGGTTCCATCCGTGTTGCGGAGCGGGCGGAACGAGCCGGCTTCTCGGGCGGGGATGTTGAGGAGCTTGCCGGCGCTTGGTCCGCCAGACGCTTCAGAGCGATCTGGGCGGCGCGGCGGGTAAAGGCATGGGCTTCGGTATCGGCTTTCTGGCGCAACGCCGCACGAGCTTTCTGAAAGCCGCCATCTCCCAACGCCTGGATGGCGCGCTGCCGGACGAACAAATCCGGATCATCGAGGAGGGCGATCAACCTGTCGGCGGTTTTCTCTTCCCGCGGACCGAGCTTGCTCAAGGTTTCCACCGCTACCAGGCGCGTTTGCGATGGGCGGCCATATTGAGACCACTCCGCCGCAATTTTCCAGCCCTTCTTCTCTCCAAGCTCTCCCAAGGCCGAGAGTGAAAAGCGGCGGATCACATCCTGATCGGAGTCCCGCCGGACGGCTTTCTCCAGGAACTTCAACGCGCCGTTCGCTCGGATTTTTCCGATGGCGTGGGCGGCTTCGGCCGCCGTCACCGGGCTGCGGTCGGAATCATAGAGCGCCTTGACGAGCCGCGCCGCGTTCTCGTCCTTCAGGAAGGTACCCAGGGCGCGAATCGAAGCCTGCCGGACGCGCGGGTCCTTATCCTGAAGCCCGTTGGCCAAGGCTTCCCGCGCTTCCGCCGTTTTGATCTGGCCCAGAGCCGTTGCCGCCGCCTCGCGCACCCCCCAGAAGGAATCTCCGCGCAGGCGAGCCTGGAGCGCGCGCGCATTCTCGGCCTGGTCTCCGCCGGCCGAGCCTAGTTGCCCGCTGGCCCAGATGCGGCCGGTGATGGACGGATCGTGTTCCAATTGGTAAATCAACTCAGTCGCGGGCTTCGAAAAGCGCACGGTCTTGAGAATGTGGTCCTCGGGATCGAAGCGCGTTATCACGGGCGGGCCGTCGAGCGCAAAGGTGAACTCCTCCCGCTGCTGCGAGAACTCGATGCGGAACGTCTTCGTGCCGCCGGGCGTCGTAAATTCCACATCCACCGGCATCCGGAACAGTGGCGTCATGGCGTCGAGGGCTTGCGTTTGCTCGATCACCAGGCGCACCCGCCGCTCAGACTCCTCCCACTGCTGGCTGACCGCTAGCTCCGGGTACCCGGCTTTGTAAACCCACTGGTCGAAGAACCACCCGAGATTCTCTCCGGTGGCTTCTTCGACGGCTTTTTCGAAATCCTTCGTCGTGACGGCTCGTCCCTGGTAGGTTCTGGCGTATTGCCGGATGGAGCGAAAAAACCGCTCGTCTCCCAGCAGGGTTCGCAGCATGTCCAGGACGAGAAAGCCTTTCTGGTAGGTGGTGCGGTCAAACAAATCTTCCGGTTCGGCAAAAAACGAGGTGACCAGCGGGCGGCGGTAGCGTTGCTGATCTTCTTCGAGATAGCGGGTCCGCTCCTGAAGAAGCTCGAACAGATACTCCTCCCGGCCGTAGCGATGCTCCCGGTAAGCAGCCGCCCAAAACGTGGCAAACCCCTCGTTGAGCCAGAGATCGGCCCAGTTGGCGCAGGTCAGGAGATTGCCGAACCACTGGTGGGCCAGCTCGTGCGTCACCAGGTCCACGCTGGACGATTGCGGTTCCGAAGCCTCTTCGTGGAGAGTGCGGTCGGTCAAGGTGGTCGCGCTGATGTTTTCCATCCCCCCAAAGATGAAGTCCTGGACCGTCACCTGCGAATACTTGGGATAGGGATAAGGAAGTCCAATGCGGTCGGCGAAGAAACGCAGCCCCGCCGGAGTCTCGGCGAACGTGCGCAGCGCCTTGTCGCGTCCCGTGCCGGGCGGGACGTAGTATTCGAGCGGCACATCGCCCGCCCGCTCGCCATACTTCTCAAACTTGCCGGCGACGACCGAGGTTAGATAGGTGCTGTGCGGGACCTCCTGCTTCCAGTGATAGGTCTTGGTGCGGAGGGCCGGGTTCTCGGTCACGCCGACCAGCCGTCCGTTCGAGATCACGGTGAAGTCGGCGTTGACGGTGTAGAAGCCCTCGCTGGTGGTTTTGTCGTTGGGATAGTCGTAGACAGGGAACCAGAAGTGCGCGTCCTCCATCTCGCCTTGCGACCAGATCTGCGCGGGCCGGCGGGGATGCTCCTTGTCGGGCGTCACATAGAACAGCCCTTTGCGGGGCGTGCCGTCGTATTCGATGGTAAGCGTGAGCACGTCGGATGGTCCCGCGGGGCGGGGCAGGCGGATCCGCAACGTCTCGCCCGACTGCTCAAACGGCGCGCGGGCGCCCTCCGCGAGCGTCACCGCATGAATCCGCAATTCTGCGCTGTCCACCTCGATCGTTTCCAGGCCGGGGCTTAACGGACGCAGCGTCAGCGTCGCCGTTCCGGCGACCGACTTGCGCCGTTCGTCCAGAGTGAGATTTAACAGGACGTGTTGCAAGTCATACGAGCGAGTCCGTTCCGAATGCTCTTTGGCATAGGCATCGCCGAAGGGCTTTCGGGCGGCAGGAATGAATTGAGGCCAGCCCGCGGCCGGCAGCAACGCCACCGCCAGGAAGAGGAGAACGAGCATCTGTCGCAAAACCTTCCTTGGGGCGTCGTCAGGGCATGGCTTTAGCCATGCCGAGGAGACGTGTCCTTTGCAGTGGGCTTTAGCCCCTGAGGTAAGTCCCTCAGCGGCTAAAGCCGGAAGGAGGTTCATTGATTTAGTCGCGTTTCCGGCACGACTAAAGTCGTGCCCTGACGGAACAATGCGGGGGTTTGAAATGGCCTGGAGCAAGACTCCCTTCGCTTCCCACCTTCTGCGTCCTGCGCTTTTCGGAAATCGGTTCCCCATGAGCTGTTCCCCGGATTATCGCTGCGGCGGCGTGAATAAGGATTCCGGAAGCTCCATATTGTAGCGGACTTCGCGGATGAATGCCTCGAAGATTCGGTTCCCGTTGCGCAGCCGCATCAGGTGGCGCGGGGCGGTGACTCCGTTGCTGGTGAAGTAATTGGAAAAGATTTCGGTCTCCTCGATCCGCTCGCGAGTCTTGGGGTCGCGGCGGACCCGCACCGCGCGAAGCGGCAGATGCGTCGAGCGGTCGAGCGAGATCGTCACCGCGCGGTTCTCGGCGTCAAAGAAGCGGACCAGGTCCACTTCCCGATTTTCCCACAACTCCCGGCCCGCGTATTCCACGGTGCTGCCTTCTTCTCCCAGCCGGTAGCGCAGAATGTAGAAGGCGCGCTGGGACTCCGCCTCGCGGTATTCCTTCATTTCCTCCGTCGAGAGGGGCTTGACGCCGTTAATGTCAACGGTCCACCCCTTGTCCCCGTTGACGATTTGAATCTCCTCCTTGTTCTGGCCGTACTCCTCGCGTTGCTTGTCCGGGTAGCGGACGTATTCGACCACTTGCGCCAGCCCGGACAGGTCGCCCCGCCGAAATGCATAGAGCCGTCCTTCGAGGCGGGCTGTCTTCAGGCTCCGGAAGGCAGCGCCGCCTAAGGCAGTGACAACCTGGTCAAGCAATTCCCGCGCCTTCTTCGCGGACTCGTTCGCAGGCGCCTGCGGAAGAGCCGGAGCAGCTACGAAGAAGGCCGTCAGCAGCCAAACGAATCTCATCGGGAGGTTTCCGCAGTCAAGATGTAATTGGCCGGGGCGAGCCGTTCCCGGGACGCCGCCCGAATCAGTTCCTGAAAGACCCGGGCGGAGAGCGGTTCGGTTTCCCAAATCCGCTCGGGATGCCATTGCACTCCTACGACGAAATGGTCCGGGAAATCGCCCTCCACGGCTTCGATCACGCCGTCGGGCGCGCGCGCCACAACCCGCAGGCCGCGTCCGATCTCGTCGAGCGATTGATGATGCGTGCTGTTCACCAGAATTTCCGTTGTTCCTCCCGCCCATTCGGCCAGCCGGGACCCGGCGGCCGGCGCGATGGGATGCTGCGCCTGGCGGTCCTTGTGTTCCAAGGCTCTGGGAATTCGGGCAGGGATATGTTGAATGAGCGTTCCGGCACGGTACACATTCAGCGACTGCATCCCGAAGCAAATGCCAAGCACCGCCTTCTTCGTCCGGAAGGCGTGATCGAGAACCCGTCGGTCGGTTTCATCGCGCTCTGGATGAACCATTGTCACTTCCGGATGGCGCGGCTGGCCGTAGCGGGCCGGGTCCACGTCGCTCGGGCTGCCCGAGAGAATGAACCCGTCCAGGCGGGAGGCCAGCTCCTCGACGATGCCCGGAATCAACGGAATCTGTACGGGAATTCCTCCGGCGGCGGCCACGGCGCGGCTGTAATCGGCGGAGAGATAATACCAGCCGTTCGACTCATCCCACCGGCAGGTCAGGCCGATCATTGGCTTTGGGGGCTTTGGGAGCTTTGGGAGCTTTTGCGGCTTTGCGTGCGGTTCCATGCGGATCGAATGATTGCGGACCGGATGATTCGATCACCCTCCTTACACGATTTCCCTACCGAAGATTGGAAGGGACAGCTTCCTCCGCCAGCACCAACCATTGTAAGACTCCGGGACGCGACAAGTCCACGGATTCCGCAGCCAAGGCCGCACTGCGCTCCGGAGCTTCGAGCGGCGAAGCGCCGGAGGCGGGTCGGGAGGCCTGTCACCCTCCCGTCCAAGAATCTTTGTCGGAGATACCAAGATTCAGAGTATGATTTGCTTCCACCAGGGAGGGAGAATAAATTCCCTCTCCCGCTCTCTTCGACTCCGCTCCGGACAGGATACGGGACCGGAATGACGGGGAAAAGCAGATGTTCAACTTCACCGTTCCCGCTACGACAACGCGGAATAGCCATCCACTCCAAACTGCATAAGGGGCACTCATGAGCAGCACAAAATGGTCTTCGCGGCTGGGAATTTTCCTGCCGGGCATTCTGGTCGCGGCCACCGGCGTCGGGGCGGGTGATCTGCTCACGGCCAGCATGGCAGGCTCCCGGGTGGGCTTGGCCATCCTGTGGGCCGCGCCGTTGGGATGCCTTCTGAAATGGACGCTGAATGAAGGGCTGGCGCGCTGGCAGATGGCCACCGAGACGACCTTGCTGGAAGGCTGGGTGACACGCCTGGGACGATGGATTCAGTGGGTCTTCCTGGCTTACTTCTTGCTCTGGTCGTTTTTTGTCGGCGGGGCGCTGAGCAACGCGTGCGGCGTGGCGGGCGCCAGCCTGTTGCCCCTGGGGGATCCGAACACCTCCAGGAAGATCTGGAGCATTTTCCATGCGCTGGCCGGATTGGGGCTGGTTTGGGTGGGCGGATTTCGGGTCTTCGAGAAGATCATGTCCACGTTCGTCGGGCTGAAGTTTGTCGCAGTGATCGTCACGGCTGCGCTGCTGGCGTCGGATTGGCGCGCCGTGCTCCACGGTCTCCTGGTACCCCGCATTCCTTCCGAGGGACTTCCCTGGACCTTGGGGGTTCTGGGAGGAGTCGGCGGAACGGTGACTCTTCTCTCCTATGGCTACTGGATTCGCGAGAAGAAGCGGACCGGCGAGGAGGGCGTCCGCGTCTGCCGCGTGGACTTGGGCCTGGCGTACACCCTCACCGCAATGTTCGGAGTGGCCATGATCATCATCGGAAGCCATATTCAAATCGAAGGCCAAGGGGTGCGTCTGTCCGCGCAACTGGCCGACCAGTTGGCGGTGGTGTTGGGACCAGCGGGAAAATGGACGTTTCTGGTGGGATTTTGGGGCGCAGTTTTTTCCAGCCTCCTCGGCGTCTGGCAGAGCGCCCCGTACCTGTTCGCCGACTTCCTGGCCCTCCGCCGCGGCCTCTCGCCCGAGCAGTACAAGAACCTCGACCTAGCCCGCACACCGGCGTATCGCGGCTACCTGGTCGCCATCGCCGTGGTTCCGTTGGTGACACTGTGGCTGACGGTGGAACGCATTCAACTGGCCTACGCCGTCATGGGCGCGCTGTTCATGCCTTTGCTGGCGCTCACCCTCCTGATTCTCAATACGCAGAGTCGCTTCGTCGGCGAGCGCTTCCGCAGCGGCTGGCTGATCAATGCGATCCTGGTCGTGACGCTTGTGCTGTTTGCCTACATGGGCTTCTTGCAACTCGCGGAACGGATGCCCGCAATCGGATGATCGGCGTCGCGGTTGGACGATAACGGGAGCGGAAATGTACAAGAAGATTCTGGCGGCCGTGAACGAGCACTTCAACTCCGAGATCGCGGCCCGCTACGCTCTCGATTTGGCGCGGGTCTGCGACGCAAAACTCTATCTCCAGTTTGTTGCCGGCCGGCGCCAGTCCCGCTCCGACATGGACACCGCCGAGGAAGCCATGCGCAGGCTCTTCGCCGAGGCCACTGAGAAACAGATTCCGGTCGAGCGCATCGTAGTGACCGGCGATCCCGTCCAAGAGATCGTGTCCACCGTGCGGGATGAAGCCATTGAACTGGCGTTTGTCTCGACCCGCAAGGAGGACGTAAAGAAACGCTTCTATGCCGGAACCGTCGCCCGGAAATTGTCCGTGCGACTCCCCTGTTCGGTGGCTCTGGTGCGAGCGGTCCGTGTGGGACATATTCACCCGGCGCGGATTCTAGTTCCCCTGAAAGCCCAGATTGACCACCTCGAAGAACGGACCTTCTTTATCGCCAAGGTGGCGGAAGTGTTCCATGCCAAGGTGTTCCTGTTTCATGCTCCCCGGCCGGTGACGCGACTCTTCCACGGGCCGATTCACCTGGCGCCGGGGGAATGGGAGACGCGGTTGCCGAAAGATGTCGCCGAGTTGATCGAGTCCCTGCACCGGTACAAGGTGGAATTTGAACGCCGCATCATTCCCGGCGCAGTCGGAAAAAGCATCACCATTGAAGCCGCCGCCAAGCGCCACGACCTGATCGTCATGGGCGCCAGCCAGCGAAGCCTCTGGGCCTCGTTTCTGAAGGGGAACCCGGTGGAAGACGTGCTCCGCCAAACTCCCTGTGACCTGATCATCCTGAATCCGAAACATGAAGATTAACAGCCTCGCCAGGGAAGATGTTTTCCACACCCTTGTAACTTCCGAAGCCGGGCTTACGGAAGAGGCGGCGCGAAACCGTCTCGCGGAATTCGGCCCCAATGCGATTCAGGAGTTGGGGAAACCTTCACTTCTTTCGAAACTCGGGAGGCAATTCACCCATTTTCTGGCGCTGATTCTCTGGGTGGCGGCGGCGCTGGCATTGATCTCGGATGCGCTCCATCCGGGCGAGGGAATGCTGACGCTGGGCTTGGCCATTGTGGCTGTCATTTTCATCAATGGCGTCTTTACTTTGGCGCAGGAGCACAAGGCGGAACGGGCCGTGGAGAAGCTCAAGCTGCTGTTGCCGTTTCGCGTCCGGGTGGTCCGAGGAGGCCAGGAGAGGGAAATTCCGGCGCCGGAAGTGGCGCCAGGGGACCTGGTGATCCTCTCGGGGGGCGACAAAGTCCCCGCGGACGCGCGATTGATCGAGACGCAATTCCTCATGGTCAATAACGCCTCCCTGACCGGGGAGTCCGAACCCGTGCCGCTGTCTGCGAAACCATGCGACGGCGAGTTGATCGAGAGCTCCAACATTGCCTTTGCGGGAACGACGGTGGTGAGCGGGTCGGGGAAAGCCGTGGTCTTTGCAACCGGGATGAAGACCGAAGTGGGACGAATCGCCCATCTGACCAGCGCGGTCGAGACCGGACTCACGCCGCTCCAGAAGGAAATCGTCCGGGCCACGCGGATCATCGCCTTCCTGGCGACGGCGATGGGCCTGGTCTTTTTCGGCGTCGGCTATTTCGCCGGCAGAACCTTCTGGGAGAACTTCCTGTTCGCCATCGGGATCATCGTGGCCAATGTGCCGGAAGGACTTCTCCCCACCGTCACGCTGGCGCTGGCCATGGGGAGCCAGCGAATGGCTCGCAAGAAGGCTCTGGTGAAAAACCTGACCGCGGTCGAGGCCCTCGGCTCGGTCACGGTCATCTGCACCGACAAGACGGGAACACTGACGCAAAACAAGATGGAGGTCAGCACCTTCTGGATTGACGGAACCGAATTCGCCGCGCGCGATCTCCCGCTGAACCGAGCCCAAGCTACCTATCTTCTGCGCGTCGCCGTTCTCTGCAACAACGCCAAGGGAGTGGACGGGGAATACAAGGGAGACCCCACGGAAATCTCCCTGCTGCGAGCGGCGGGAGACGTGGCCCGGGAGCTCCGCTCGGAAAGGCTCTTTGAAATCCCTTTTGACGCCGAGCGCAAGCGGATGACCACGGTCAATCGCATCGAGGGGAGGACGTTCGTTTTCGCGAAAGGAGCCTTGGAGACTCTCCTCCCGCTGTGCGACCGCACCGAGCAGGCGGGGGAAGTTGTGCCGTTTGATCCCGCCCTCCGGGAGCGATTGACGGAAGGCTACCATGCCTTGATGGACAAAGGTCTGCGCGTGCTCGCGTTTGCCTACAAGGAGATCGAAACGTTCTCTCCCGCCGACGGCCCGGAGCGAATCGAAAGCCAGTTGGTTCTTGCGGGCCTCGTTGGACTCGAAGACCAGCCCCGGCCGGAGGTCCCGGAAGCATTGCACAAGTGTCATGAGGCAGGGATCAAAGTGGTGATGCTCACCGGCGACGCCAGCCGCACCGCGGTCGCCATTGCGAAGGAGATCGGCCTCGTCCACGGCCGCCCGCACGTCATCGAAGGGCACGAATTTGCCGCGTTGACCGACGCGGAACTACGGGACCGGCTGCGGGAGGAAGAAGTTCTGTTCACGCGCATGGCCCCCAAGCACAAGATGCGCGTGGTCTCCATCTTGATGGAGGAAGGGGAGCGGGTGGCCGTCACCGGGGACGGGGTCAACGATGCCCCCGCGCTCAAGAAGGCGGACATTGGAGTGGCCATGGGCCTCACCGGAACCGATGTCGCCAAAGAAGCCGCCGACATCATTCTGCTCGATGACAACTTCGCCACCATCGTGAACGCGATTGAGGAGGGCAGAGCGGTTTACGAAAACATCCGGAAATTTACGAGTTACATTCTCTCCTCAAATATTCCGGAGATCGTGCCGTATCTGGTTTTCGTTCTCTTCCGTGTTCCGCTTCCGCTGACGATTCTCCAAATCCTGGCGGTGGACCTGGGGACAGACATGCTCCCCGCCCTGGCCTTGGGAGCGGAGAAGCCGACGCCGGGACTCATGAAGCAGCCGCCGCGAGACCCGAAAGTCGGCCTACTCAGCGCCCCGTTGCTGGGCCGGGCCTATCTCTTCTTAGGGCTGATTGAGGCGGTCGCGGCGCTCTACGGATTCTTCTACGTGCTGGGTTCCGGAGGGTGGAACTGGGGAGAGATGCCGGCGGCAAACGATCCGCTCTACATGCAGGCCACGACGGCGTGTCTGACCGCCATCATCGTGTGCCAGATTGCCAACGTCATGGCGTGCCGGTCGTCCCGAGAATCACTCTTCCGCCTTGGGCTGTTCTCGAATCCTTTCATCTTCGTCGGGATCGCCGCCGAGGTAACCTTTCAGCTCTTGATCGTCTATCATCCGGTCGGAAACACAATTTTCTCCACACAGCCCCTGCCGGCAAGGGTATGGCTGCTGTTCGTCCCGTTTGCGTTATTTCTGCTGGGGGCCGAGGAGATTCGGAAGGCGGTTGCCCGGTCGCCCTGGAGCGCACGAGCCAAAGCGCCTCACTCATGACGCCAAATTGCTAGAAGCTGTTCTATAACCTCTTTGGAGCAACGTCAGGGCACGCCTTCACCTGCATTATTCATGAAGGGTGAGCAAGCGCGCTGGTCCAAGCGTTGCCAAGCTGCTTCTGTGGCCGTTCCCCTTTTCTCTAGCCCCGGCCTTCAGGCCGGGGTCAGCGGTACAATTTATTTTATAGGCTGCTTTAGCAGCCTTTCCGTCTTCGGCTTTAGCCCTGGTTAAACCCTCTGGCTAAAGCCGGCCTTGGGAAGCCCGCTGAAGCGGGCTGGGGATCACTTCTTGACACTGCCTACCCAGCGCTGAAGCGCTGGGCTAGAGGAAAAGGACCGTCCTTCATGAATAATGCAGGTTCAGGCGTGCCGATAGGAACCCCGAAGAAACCGGGCTTTAGCCCCTGAGGTGCGTCCTTGGCCCTCAGCGGCTGAAGCCGCAGTCCTGTAACCACCTGTTCGGCACGGTTAAAACCGTGCCCTGACAGCACCTTAAAGCGGGCTATCCAACCGCTCCTACCGCTTCTTTCCCATTTCCAACCATTCCTCGCAGAGAACCTCTTCGAGGATGTCAAACCCCCGCGGCGCCAACTTGAAGATTTTCTTTCCGATCCAGGGCTTGGTGTAGGTCTGGGGGTCGTCAAAGGTCAGATCAATCTGGAGCGTGTCGCGGTCCAGGCGGCGGAAGCGCTCGACCACGTGCAACGCATCACTATGCGGATGCCCCATGGTATCGAGCCACGTTTTCTCGCTCATCCCCACGGTGTCCACGACGAGTGTGTCGCCGGTATACTTGCCGATCGAGTGTCCCATCCACGTGATGGGATAGCCTTCGGGATGCCCGCGCCCATCGAGGTACGCCCGGCGCACCCAGTGATCCGCTTCATAGAGAAAGAGCGCCATCTCCGGCAACTGGCGGAGCTCCCACGGACGCGGGATCGTATACAAGCGGATGGCGCCGTGCGGAAAACAGCTATTCGCCGGGTCCAGTTCGCCGATGCCTCGATCCCACGGTCCCCGCACCACGCCCGTCCGCGCGCGCTTGTATTTTTCCGCCGCCGCCGGCCACATCGCCGGCTCCTCTTTGGTGAAGCCAAACAAGGGGATGTCGCCTGGACCAAAAAATCCCCCCGGAGGCCCCTCCGAAGGACCGCCCTTGCGAACGTCAATGTGCGTGTTGTCCCACACTCCCGAGAGGTTCGGGATGACCTGGGGCCGAGCGGTCTGCGCTGCGATCGCGGGCAACAACGCGAGCCAGGCCCCCGTCGCCACGATCAAACCATAGAAGCGTTCTCGCATTCAGTAGTCTCGTTCTAACTTCCCCGAAGCGGCGAGGAATTCTCACTTCGATTGCCGTTGCCACGGTCAGTAGGGGGAGCTGGCTCGCGGCTTCCCCATCTGCAAATGGTCCTCACAGTTGGCGTGACCGAGAATCTCCCAGTCCGGCTTCCACTCGAAAACTTTCTTCCCGCCCCAGGGCTTCGTATAGGCTTTGGGGTCTTCAAACAGGACATCAATCTCCAAGGTGTCCCGGTCCACGCGCCGGAAGCGTTCCACAATGTGCAACGCGTCGCTGTGGGGTGTTCCGATTGCATCCACCCAGGTCTCGGGCCGGAGACTGGTCGTGTCCACGACGAACGTGTCCCCGTCCCACTTGCCAATCGAGTGTCCCTCCCACACCAGCGGAAAGCCGTCGGGATGCTCGCGCCCGTCCGTGTAAATGCGCCGGACGGTGTGATCCCATTCGGAGAGCAGAAGAGTCAGGCCCGGCAATTGGCGAATCTCGACCGGACGGGGAATCGTATAGATTCGGGTGGCTCCGACCGGATAACAGAAGTTGCTCGGATCGCGCTCGTCCAGCCCGGATTCACTGGGGTCCGTCACCCCCTCCCGGTTGTATTGGAATAACTTCAATGCTTCCGGTTGCAGCGGCGGGTCATCCGCCATAAACCGGCGATACCCCAGGTCGCCGGGTCTTCCCCGGGCATACCAGATTCCCGACAGGTCCGGTTTGCCGTCCGGTGTGCGCGGCACGCCCTTGGCACTTGCCGCTCCCGACGGCGGAGCGGTCTGGGCGCGCATCCCAGGTGAAACGACCAGCACGGCCCCCACCGCAAGGACCAACCCCGCAAATCGAAGTCGCATGGTGTGCCCGCCTCCTGGATGGCTCGATATTACACCGTGGAAGCCGTAATGGTATACAGCAAGATGCGGGGTACCCACGGCAAGCGCATTTTCTTGCCGTGGGCTTTTGGCCGTGGGCTTTTTGGGGCAGTAGGTTTTTGACCGTGGGTTCTTGCTGAAGATTCGCAATCCCACGTCATCCCTCCGGGCGGGATGCCGTGGCTACGCGAGCGCGGATTCCATCGGGAGCGCCAGAGGGGGTTCCCGCAAGAAGTCGAGGCCCTTCATCTTCTCGAGCGCCGCCGAGATGGCGGCCTCCGTGGTGGGTTCAACGGTGATGACAAACGGCAGGTTCTGCTTTTCCGCGCACGGCTCCTGGAGCACGGCGTCAATGCTGATGTTCTTTTCCGCCAGCACCGCTGCCAGTTGCGCAATGATCCCCACGCGGTCGGTCACAAGAAAGCGCAAGAAGTAGGGGCGCGGCAGCGATTCGATCCCGGCGCGAGTAACCTCGTGGAGTTTCCAGAAACCGAACGCGGGCGCTCGCAACGTGCTGCCGTGGCGCAGATCGCGCGCGGCGCGCATGAGGTCGGAAACCACGGCGACTCCGGTCGGTTTGCCGGCTCCCCGTCCGTAGTAGAGCGTGTCCTCGCCGTACCGTCCCTTGACCCAGATGGCATTGTAGGAGCCTAGCACCTTGCTGAGGATTGCGGTCTCGGGGATCAAAACCGGCCGCACGTATAAGCCCAGGCCCTCGGGTCCGGGCGTGGCGGCTGCGATCAGACGGATGGTGTACCCCAGCCGGTGCGCGTACGCGAAATCAATCGGGAGCAGGCGCGTGATGCCCTGCCGGTAGATCGCATCCGTCGGCACTCGGACTCCAAAACAGAATGCGCACAGGATGGCGAGCTTGGAGCGCGGGTCGAAGCCCTCGACGTCGGCGGTGGGGTTGGCTTCCGCGTAGCCGCGCTTCTGCGCTTCCGCCAGAATCGAGGCGAACGGCGCGCTCGTCTTCTCCATCTCGGTCAAAATGAAGTTGGTGGTGCCGTTCAGGATGCCGAAGAGCGCCTCAATGCGGTCCCCGGAGATGCCCTCGCGCAGGACTTGCAGGATGGGGATTCCCCCGCCAACGCTTGCTTCCATGCTGAGCGATGCCTTGTTTTCGGCCGCGAGCTGAGCGAGTTCGGCTCCCCGTTGCCCGAGCAATTCCTTGTTGGCCGTCACCACCGGCCGGCCGCGCCGGAGCGCGCCGCTCAACACTTCGTAGGCAACCGTCGTCCCGCCGATCAGCTCGACGACAATCTCGACCTCGGGGTGCTCTACCACTTCCTGCCACACACGCGTCAGCAGGCGGCCGTTTTGCTCCGAGCGGGCCTCGACCTCGAGACTGCTCGCGGCCCGGACCCGCAACCGGAACCCGAGCCTCCGCTCAATTTCCTCCGCGCTTTCGTCGAGG
>MEKR01000033.1:11345-12789 GCA_001767035.1 Acidobacteria bacterium RIFCSPLOWO2_02_FULL_61_28 | reverse complement strand
CAGAAGAGAAGAACGAAGAACACCTACGACGACAACCGTCGAGATTTACGCGTTTTCAGGTGAGCGCTGACAGACTCCTGTGTCAAGTGCGCTCTGGCAACACCATCGCGTATCGCAAATTTGGGCCCGAGGCTGATAGGCGAGGGGATCGCGGTAGCACTGCGGAATGGCTTCGGGAACCTTCCTTCACTTGGACCCTACCAGCCTCGCAGAGCGGACTGAATTCCACGGTGCACTGTGTGTTGGGCCGCTACCGGCCAATCGTGCCTAAACGAGTCGTCTTACAAGGTAGGAACTGGGGGTACACGACGCCAGATGGGGGGAATCCGCAAGCCTCTCGCAGTGATGCTTCGCCTTCGACAGAGGAGAACATTGTTACGGCTCCGGCGCGGCCGGTAGAAAGTGCGCCAGACGATCGTACGCGCCCAAGCACCGCCCCTCAATTACTCCCCGAGAAGAGAACCGGAACGCTCGGAGTCTCGGTAATCGCATTGGCACAGGTGCGTCCTGATGTTCTCAATGAGTTCGGCCTCAAGGATTCGGACGGTGTGCTCGTCGTGAGTGTGATTCCACGAAGCGCGGCGGCAAGGGCCTATATCGAGGCCGATGACTTCATCATTACGTACGGGGGAAAGCCGGTGAGAAGTCCCACCGAACTGATTGAGATGGTGACTGCGACCGCGCCGGGCACAAGGGTACCCATTGGCGTCCGTCGTTACGCCGACGATCCCATCGCCATTGTGGAGGTCACCATCGAATAGTCCGTTCATCGCCGCTCTACGTGGTCGCTCTTCAAGGATCTTCGGTTTGCGAGTTGGAGGAAATGGTTGACTATCGATGACACGAGTCAAAGGAAGGAGTCACCGCTCAAGCCAGCGGTCTCATCGTTCCTTTCCGCCGCGTTTCTGGCGATTGGCCTTCTGTACGTAGGAGGATGGCGTGTGGTCTGGGGTCTTGATCCGTCGTGGAACAGCATGGTGGCCCTGCTATCGCGCCAGAGCGTCATTTACTCCAGACGCGGTATAGCGATCCTCTTTGACGGCGACTACTATGGCGTGGAATTCACACCACGATTCTTCGATTCTCCTGTGGTGTCGTTGGTGCTGTTAGTGTTGGCGCTGGTCTTCATCGCTGCAGGGCTCAGTGCCTTTGACGTTCCCACTGCAGAGGCGCAACCAGCAGCTCCCCCACTCAAACCAGCAGAGCAGGCAACTGCTGATCTCCACGTGCAGCTGCCGCCAACGTATTGCACGCAATGTGGGGCGCGAGTTCCGAACGAGACCTCTCGATTCTGCGCGTCATGTGGCGCTGCGATGGCCCGGCAGCCGTCACCCGCATCGCCGACACCGATGGCTTCGGACGTTTCGTCACGGACGCCTGAATCTGATGCTGTCTTAGTCGCGCCGACGGAAGTCCCACGATCTGCCCCGGCTTCCGGAAACGT
>MEKR01000033.1:2879-11286 GCA_001767035.1 Acidobacteria bacterium RIFCSPLOWO2_02_FULL_61_28 | reverse complement strand
GGCCGAACCCGCCCGCCAAGACCCAACGCTGCACCCGTCACAGCCGCCAGAGTTTGCTGCTGTAGCGCCGACGGGGGAACCGCCGTTACTTGCCTCCTCGGGGATCAGTGGCCGTCATTACGCCGTCCCCATTGGCGTGTTTGTTGTCGTTGCCGCGGTGGTTCTGGGTGCCTGGTTCCTGATCAACGAGCCACGAATACCAACTCTCCGATGTCCAGAAACGCATACATCCGAAGAAGAGTTGCAGCAGGATACGGTGAATTGGATTACTGAGTATCGTAGGCGCTTTCCGAATGACACGGACACGCAAATGCTGACGGCGCGTTTTGCAGCGTTGCGCGACCATCAGTGCAACAAGACTGTGGAGAACATAGTGGGCCGGTGATGCGCGTGGCGGAACGGCCGACCACGCTCTACGTTGGTTCGATCTCGCACCGGATCTTGCCGATCAACAACTGAACCGGGTTGGACAGGTGCGGCCCCGGTTCGAGCGTCGTTGGGCCTTCGAGCCGTCCGAGTTCCAACGGCTCGACGCGTGGAAACACCGCGCCGACAAACCCATTCAGATCGGCGTCGTTCTGACGCTGACGCACCACGTCGGTCTTAGGCCCGCGGAACTCTTGCACGACGAACGCGGCGACTGGCGAGTCGTCGGCCGCGGCCTGAATCGCCGTTCCTGCGACGGCCGTCACGAGTTGGTACCGAAGCCCGCGCCACGGTTCGTCTCTGGGATCGACAGTTCGTCCCAACAGCAGTTCCAGCAACGCCTTCGTCCGAGCGGGCATCCCTGTCCGGAGAGTACGTTGTCTCGCCATGTCAATTGCGTCTCCAATACGCTCCCCGAACGTCTCGTCCGCTTTGGCTTCAACACAGATCGTCAGACCACGGGCCGCACACGTTCCCTTCAGCCAAAGGTCGTGGTTCCGACCTTCGCCCCGTTCCGGTAACGTCGTAACGAATTCTGGTTGACCGCTCAGCAATGTGCAGTCGCGGGTCAGATCGTGGCTCTGGAACAGGGAGATGAGTTCGCGTGGGCAAACGAGCGATCCAGTGCGAAACCACGACCGGGCCAACTCCATCGCGCTCCGTTCAGGTCGCCACTGGTAATCGCGCTTGGGCCGAGGCCACGCATCAACGCTTTCAATCAATTGGCCCTTTGCGTTTTTGAGCATTCAGAGTCTCGGATGGCTTCCCAGTCAGCGGCCGTATACGCACGTATCTCCATGCTCACCCGCTTCCGGGTCCTATCCGGGATTCCGGCGCATGAATTCCACGACGGCTTCGCGCAGAATCGTCGAGCGTGTGGTCCCGTGCTTGAGCGCGAGCGCCTTCACGCGATCGACGGTCTGCGGCGGCAACCGCACCGTGACGACGTTGTCATTCGGCAGTTCCATTCCCGGTACGTGTCTGAATCGGTCCGTGAGGAATTGGTATAGACGCGCCAGCTGATCGCCGCTCAATGTGGCAATCCGTTGGTAGTCGGCATCGGTCAGGACAATCTGGTTCATTGGTCGTATTTAGGCGTCCGCGCGTACGATTCGTACACGCCACCGCGAACCATCCCGACCCCCTATGACGGCTTCTTCTCGTCGTGATACCAGGTGACGAGTGTCGGGTCGTCTGAGCCATCAAGCACGCGGCCGTGGTGCGGCACGCGCTGCTGAAACGTGCCCGTCGAGACGACTTCCTCAAAACCTAACTCGTCTTCGACGGCAACGTTGTGCCACTGGACAAACACCGACGTTCCTTCGCAGCGGACGACGGTACCGATCATGCCCTCCCACGTGGCGGTTCTGCCCGTTCCCGAAGGTCTGACGACTTCCCCGACGAGAAACATACTGACTCCTTGGTTGGCCTGGGGGCGAACGGCGTGACGAAGTGACCAGATTCTCACAGACCCCAGAGCACGTCGCCCACAGCCAATCCTGGTGGCTCCTGGCGCTACCCGGGACGGTGGCATTCGCGGCCCTGCTTCGCCGCGAACATCGGTGCCGCCCCGGAGATCGTTACCACCCACGGAGTGAGGGTAGTGAGGGTTGAGAGGGTTTTCCAGGTTCTTTCGTACAGCTTATCTAAAAAAAGTAAAAGTACAGAAAGCCTCATAACCCTCACTTTATTGATCGAAACCCTCATCGGGTGGACGGATACCAACGCCGCGGTAGAGGCGACGGCCGCCAACGGTCGCCTTGATGAACCGTGCCGACATGGCCCTCCCAAACGCGGTACTGGACAGCGTCTCGCGTCCCAGGCCCCCGGCGTCCGCCCAGGACACATAGCGCCGATGGAGCGCACTGGCACCGGCCGTGGCCTTCACATCGATCAGACAGGCGTCGGTCAAGAAGTCGCTGAGCGGATCATTCTCCCGCTCGTACTCGGCCGTCGCGGCCAGGATTTGCGTGGGCGGCTGCAGTCCCTCGACCTGCCACAGCAGGCACCCGCGTACCGCCCAGGCGAGAATCCCCGGGGCTTCCGCGAGCAATGCCGATTCCAAATCCTTGTTCAGCGGAAACCGCTCGGTGAACGGTACGAGACGGACACGGCGCCACATCCCGTGGGAATCATCCCGCACCGCCGGCTTGTGGTTCACCGCCAACCACAGCTTCAGCCTCGGCCGGAACGAAAAGTACTCCCGGTGAAGAAACCGCGCCGTCATCTGCTCGTCGCCCGTGAGCGCCTTGATGCGGCCTTCGTCGAGGCGCGCCCGCTCCCGCACTTCCGAGGAGATCACAAATCGACGGCCCGCCAGCGCGGCGAGATCGTTGGTCATCGTGCCAGACCGCTGGTCCTGCAGAAAGGTGGAGAAAGGCGCGGTATACGCGTAGGTGCCGAGCATTGTCGCCAGCACCTTGAGCAGCGTGGTCTTGCCGTTGCTGCCGGCGCCGTACCCCATCCAGAGACATTGCTCGCTGGTATCGCCGGTGAGGGAGTACCCGATAGCGCGGTGCAGGTACGCGACCATCTCGGCGTCACCGGCCATGATCTCGGACAGAAAGCGTTCAAACCGTGGGCACTGTGCCTGTGGATCGAAAGGGGTCGTCGTCCGCATCGTCAGCCGATCCGCCGGATCGCCGTCTCGGAGCGACCCGGTCCTGAGATCGACGACCCCGTTGGGGCAGGCGAGAAGAAAGGAGTCACTGTCCCAGTCGGTACCGGAATCCGCGATGGGCTCTTCGTGTTGGGCCAACGTGAGGCAGGCACTGAGCCGGGACCGAGATTCACTTCCAATCGCCCACTTGGCCGCCTGCTGACGCTGCGTGAGATCCTCAATCTGTTCCGCCTCCCGGTACCGACGGCGCATCGTCTCTTTCGCGTGACGATGCACGAGGCCACTGGTATCCGGGGTCCAGATCGGCGATTCCCAATGACGCCAGATCCCCCGTTGGAAGTCGTACCGCCACTCGGCGCCGTACCACGCCGCAAACGCTTCGGCACTGCCGGTGTCGGTCATCGCGAAACGGTGACCCGCCTCATGAACTAACGGACAGGGAGCCGCTTTCGCTCCGTAGGGTTCCGAGCCATACGCTCGTGCGCCCGCCAGTTTGTCGTCGAGGTCCCGGGCGGTCCATGGCGGCACGCATCGGGCGTTCCAGTCGTGCAGCACGTCTCTGACCTCGGCGTCGGACAGGTCGAATCCGCGGACCAACGTACAGGCCACCTTGAAGGTCTGCTGATCGCCGCCCTTCCCCTCGATAGCGGGTGGCACCTGTGCCATGTACGCTCGTGCCCGACGGAGGACGTGGGCGCGGTCCTGATCACTCTCGGTACTGCACGGCGTGTGGTCGCTTGGAATCGGTTGGGTGCTGTCAGAGTGCGGGAGTAGGTTCGCATCGAGAAGTGGAAGGTCGGCAATCGGCGGCCACGTTCCGATTTGCGTGTAGTGCGCGCCGCTGACGTGCTGACTCGGCGGGCTAATCACGTACCCACCTTCACCCCGCACGTCGAGCGCGAGCCTGGCGACCCCGGTATTGAGCCCGACGCGGTTGCGAACCAGCGGTTCGCCGGCATATCGGAAAAACCAATGCTCACCTTTCGCCGTCTGGGTCCGCATGGACGTGATCGGAAGGTGCGCGGCCATCCACGTCAGGGCCTCGGGGCTGTCGCCGTCCACGGCAACGACACGAGACACGGTCCCGGTCACAATCGCCAGATTACGCGGACACCTGGCGTCCCCAAACCATCCCTGCAAGTCGTCGTCGCCCGGCGGCGAGTACTGGAACGATTTCCAGGAGATTGCCGGCACCTTCCCCACCCGTGAAGGGTCAGACTCGTGCGTGGTCTCGGGATGGTCGATGGGGATGACACTGAGCCCGCGGTCGTGGACGAGCCATCGGGCAAAGTCAAGGGTGGTACTGGTAGGCATTGCTGGTAATCCTCGGAAGTGATGCTGGAGGTTGGTACTGCGCGGTCACCGTCGGTACCGGAAACCGCGCTGACGTATACGGTCGATTACGACGGTATTTAGTCGCCACCAGAATCAGGCGCGGTGGCGATCTGTGGTATCGCCGTGGCGACGTGGGATGAGACAGCCTGGCGAAGTGCGATCTGAAGTAAGAACCCTTCGCCAGAACCAACCCTGGCGCGTTCTGGCGTGGGGGTTAGGCGGGATCGATCCGGTAGACGGACGAGGCGGTATGACGCGTGGTCAGGGACGCGCCTCGACCTGACGTTCGTAGTCGGCGTAGGCTTCCAGGATCAGATCCCGAATGCGGTCCTGCGCCTGTGCATCGACAATGGGTCGGAGCAGGGCAAAACTTCGGCGCTCCCCGTTGACCGAGTACTGGCGGGCCGGGAAGGTCACGTTCCGGCCGCTGCCGGTCCTGCGTTCCCAGATACCAAAGCCGATGAGTTTCAGCCCTTCCAGGGGGCCGTCTGCGAAGTGCAGTTCGGCATCCGCCAGTTTGCCGGGCGGGTTGTTCTTGTCGTTCGGGGTGACTTTGACGGTCAATGAGTGATCCTCCTTTGAGGCTGGCTCAACAATCATTTGGTTGCCACACACCTACTGGACGGTCACCAGGCGGCGCTTTCCCTCAGGATTCGGCTGCCTCGGTTCCTGACGATTTCCACACAGTCGTCGCCGCTCGTTTTGGACGCGTGACGGCGGCACCCCGAGCACCTTTGCGGCCTCCCGCACCGAGAGGCCGTCAACCTTCCACAAGTCCCGCTCGCTGATTCGCTGACGCTTCCGTCCAAGCTTCTGACCTTCACGGCGAGCACGAGCGAGTCCTGCGTGGATGCGTTCACGGATCCGCTCGCGCTCGAATTCGGCGAACGCTCCCATGACCCCTAAGAGCAGGCGCCCAGTGGGGCTGCTGGTGTCAATGTTTTCGCCCATGGACACAAACGCGACCCCGGCCGCATTCAGCTGTTCTACGGCAGTCACCAAGTGACGCAAATTCCGTCCAAAACGGTCCAACCGCCACACCACCACGCAATCAACGCGCCGTTGCTGAGCGTCGGCCATCAGCTGATCGAGCGCCGGGCGCCGATCCTTCGCGCCGGACACCCCGGTATCCACGTACTCGGTCGCATCCCAACCGCGTGCCTGGACGTACCGCCGCAACTCAATCAGCTGGTTTTCGCACGTTTGGTCATTCGAAGAAACGCGGGCATAGAGGGCAGCGTTGACCTGTGTCATGCGAGGACTGGAACAGAATTGACGCGTTCCGGCAAGGGCGGGTTGTCGTGGTTCCGGTGGATGCCCGGATTGGTCCGATTGAGGAACGGCGTCACGACGGCCGGTCGGTCCGTACCGCTGAATTGGTCGTTACATGGCGACTTATGAGGAGTAATGGCTGTGGATGGTCGCGACGGGCCGCGATTCGCGGGCACTCGTGCCTGCGTCATAAACCCAGCGCGAGAGTCGCGCGACTTTCCGCCTCTTTAGCTGCAACCGCGATTTCGTGTCGACAAGCTGGCTCGTAAAACGACGCTCCACGCTCGCGGACAACGTACGTCCAAGCCACGATATCGAGGATGGCGGACAGCCGGGGCCCCTTCGGCGGCCTCCTCTCCGCGCCGTGACCGCTGATGACTAACCGGTTCACTCCTGTGTGACGCATCGATAAGTGAAGCGCTGCGACGGCAGAGGGGACACGATCCATCCAATCCGGACCGAGAATGTCATTAAACCCAGCAGGAACACTGAGCGCTGCATCATGCTTCACATCCCTAAGGAATCGTGCCAACCCGATCGTGGGCTCGTCGTGCACCCTAAACGCCAGCTGTCCACCTGGAATTGCTTTCCAGTCGTGGCCCCCCTGTGAATCTCGCCGCACTTCGACTGTGTCGCCGATCATAAGTGCAGCCCACAACCGCAGTATCTCAGGGTCGTTTACTTCCCTAGACTCGCCTGCTTCATCGAACGCCTCACAAACTTGCTGAAATACCGGAAGCATTACGTCACGCCGAAAGCCCGAGTAGTTCGCTTCGTAATAGAGTTCCAACACGTGATGAAACCTATCAATCACGTCGTTGTTTCGCGTAAGTGCCTTTAGGATGGGTCCCTGGAGTTCTGCGGCGTCAGCGTACACAAACTGGGCTGCAAAATAATCTTGCATCGCTTTGTGGCACCATCGGATATCCACGCCGTCTTCCTGTAACAAAGGGACACGCACAAGAAGATCGGCTAACAACGATCCGACGGACGCCGAGACTCCAGGCGATAGCGACTTCAGGGCGCTGTCCAGCTTTGGGACTATCTCGTCTTTGCTGAATTCGATCTTCCCTTCTTTAGCAGTATCAAACCCAAAGCGACGAAGGGCGGCGTGCAGCTCCTCGATACCCAGGCCAGAGGTCTTGTCACGAATGAACGCATCGCCCTTTGTCAGGTCATGCGCATCGTACAAAGCGTCGTACACCTGCCGATAAAACACGTTCCTCCGGATGGGAATCCTAGGCTTGTATTCGAAGGAACGAAAGAGCAAAGAGACGAGCAACGGATTTCCGAGAAACTCAGAGACAGCCTTCTCGTAAGGCGGTTCGGCCAACGCCGATATTAGACGAGCAGATACCGAACCCCCGTCGTCATACCTCCTGAGTAACTGATGTGCCTGATCGCGACTCAACGGGCAAATGCGGAAACGCTCGAATGTCGGAAAGCCGGCGAGTGATGCTTCTGGTCTCGAGGATAGTATGTATGTGTTCTTCGGTGCACGCTCGATCACCCGAAGAAGGTCAGTAACGACATCGGCCTTGACGTTAGGCGGAATCTCGTCGTAGCCGTCGAGAAAGAGAACAAAATCTCCTCTCTCCAGAAGTGCGTACACTAGCTCTTCGTCGATCGGCTCAGTCAGTGAAGACAGAATCGCGGCGATCGCCTTCGTAAGTGCACCTGGCCCAGCCAGCCGCCTGAGCGACACAAAAACTGGAATACCTCGATTCGTCTCGACGGTAGCTAAGAACATCCGCTTGAGGAGAGTCGATTTGCCCATCCCGGCCGCGTCGGCGATCAAAAGGTGAGGACATTTATCGACTAGAGCGTCCGGATAGCCGTCGACTGCCGTTCGCTTCCCGGTTCGTGCGCTCTCTAGTCTTAGGGGAATATACAGGTCGAGCAAATGCTTCGGCCTGTTCTGTAGGACAAGTGTCGTTAGGTACGAATGCGTGTCGTAGGTACGAATGAGATAGTCGCGCAGGCTATCAAGGAGGACGATATTTTCCAGCTTTATTGTCGTCTTGTGTCGCCGAATCGTTTCTTGAAGTTTCGGCCTTAACCACGTGTCGATCAGGGCCGACACCATCGGCGCTACTAGAGGCAACGCGGTACGAATTGCATCGACATCAGTCACGCACGTTCCCCGCGACTGGAACAGTCCTGGTTAAATCTGATGACGGCCCGAAATGTGCCTAGTTGGTGCCTTGCCATGAAACGTGCCCGATGATACCAAACGGCGTTACTCCGCGGGCTGGCCGTGCGTCATACACGTCAGCATACGGCCGCCGCTGCTGCGACCGTCAACGACCTTCAGTAGACGGCCAGTCGTTACCCGCAATAAACGCCGTAGCGATCCCTGCAAGAACGGCCGCTTGTGACGGCTTCGCCGCTCCGCCGCCAGCGCCCTACGCTACGTCTTTGCGGACGTGCTGAGCGAGCACCTCGTTGATCAGCGTCTGGTAGCCCACGTGCCGACGGCGCGCTTCGCGGCGGAATTGATCGAGCACGCCCGGATCGATACGGATCGCGATCAGCTGGCGCGGTTCATCAAGGCCGCGGTCGATGCGTGGACGACGGCAGCCGGTATCTCAGAGGGCCGCGTCTTTCGGGCGATCAACAAGGCGGGGCGGATCTGGGGCGACGGGATGTCGCCGAAGGTGCTCTGGGATGTCGTCCGGGCGGCGGCGGCACGCGCCGGCATCGAGAAACTGGCTCCACACGATCTGCGCCGTAGATGCGCGCGGCTGTGCCATC
>MEKR01000033.1:0-2866 GCA_001767035.1 Acidobacteria bacterium RIFCSPLOWO2_02_FULL_61_28 | reverse complement strand
CCATCTGGCCGGCGGCGAGCTCGAGCAGATCCAGTTTCTCCTGGGGCATGTCTCCGTCCAGACGACGGAGCGGTACCTCGGGTGCAAACAGAAACTCCGATGCGCTGTGAACGACCGGCTCGGAATCGAACCAGACGCCGCCGCGTGAGCCAGCTCCCAAAGGGCGGACGGCCGTACCCGTCCGCCCTTGGCGACCAGTCGGGAGTAATCCTTCCGCGTCCCCTGCCTCGGTGGGACCTAGCGCCAACCCCCGGTTGACGCGAACCGCGGGCGCGCCGCCAATTGGCGCCTCAGGTATTCCCGGCATTGTCCTGGAATTGCTTGTCCCTGAACGACATTGACCCGGGACTCGAACGAACCGAGAATCTCCCCAACGGCCTAGCCGGACGTTCACAATGCACTTGTCGAAGTCTCGATTCACTGCTGGCCTGCGCTGCCACCGCTACCTCTGGTGGCTGGTCCACGAGCCTAACGCGCCTGAGCTCACGGGCGACGAAGTCCGACAGGCACGAATGCGTGCGGGACAATTGGTAGGCGTGGAGGCGCACAAGTCCTTTCCCGGAGGGGCCATTGTCGCGACCGACCATCGTGACTTTAGCGGCCGCGTGGCGGAGACACAACGTCTGCTCGCCCTAGGTGTTCCCGCCGTATTCGAGGCATCGTTCTTCTTGGACGGCTTGTTCGTCGCCGTCGACGTGCTTCAACGTACCGGCGATCACAACGCGCTGATTGAGGTGAAATCGTCCACCCAGCCGAAGCCCGAACATGTTGCGGACATCGCCTACCAAGCGTATGTGGTACGTCGGGCCGGTGTGTCCGTCGAACGGGTCGCACTCATGCACCTAAACCCCGAATATCGCCACCCGGGTCGCGGCTCGTTGTTCGTCCAATCGGATTCTTCGGAGAAAGTGCACGAGTTCCTACCGTCCGTGCCGAGTCATATCGACACACAGTTCCAGATGCTGCGTGGGCCGGTGCCTAACGTGGCCACGGGGCCGCACTGCCACACGCCCTACCTATGCCCGTTTTTCGCGCGCTGCCAGGAGCCCCTGCCACGGCATCACGTCACCACACTCCATGGGATCGGGCCGAAGAAGGCCGCCGCCCTGCTGGGGCGGGGATACACGACGATCGCGGACCTGCCAGCCGGCGAACCGCTCTCAACGGTAGCTGCTCGACAGCGCCGGGCCGTTGAGGCGGGGCAAATAGTCATCGAGCCAGGTCTCCCGCAGGCGCTGTCTGCACTTGCGCGACCAGTTGCGGTGCTGGATTTCGAAACGGTGCAATCCGCGATCCCTGTCTTCGACGGGTGCCGACCCTACGAGCAGGTGCCGGCGCTATTCAGTTGCCACGTTATCAACGCCGACAACACCCTGACTCACCATGAATACCTCGCCGAGGGGCCGGCAGATCCGCGTTCAGCCCTTGCGGCAGCGCTGCTGGCAGCATGTCGGGGTGTGAAGGCCGTGGCCACGTACAACGCATCCTTCGAAAAGTCGGTTCTGAGACATTTGGCTGACTGCGTGCCCGAGTACGCACCCGCCCTAACCGCAATCGAAGCTTCCGTTGTCGACGTGCTCCCGCTGGTGCGCGACTACGTGTATCACCCTGATTTCAACGGGAGCTTCAGCCTGAAGGCCGTTGTGCCGGCCCTCGTCCCAAGCATGCGAGACCTGGCGTCTGCCGTCAACAACGGCGAACTGGCCAGCATTCACTTGACGCGTCTCTTATTGGAGTCGGACGCGGTAGCAAGCGACGAGCGGACTCGTCTGCGCGAGTCGCTCTTGCGCTATTGCGCACATGACACTCTCGGCGTCGTCCGCGTTATTGAGGTCCTTGAGACACTGGCGTGCCTCCGCGGGGCTTCCGGACCCAGCCGCATGGATGTGCCTCCGCCGCTGAAGTTTGTGGAGGAGTGCGGTGGCGGCACCCCCCCGGTCGCCCGCCCCGATGTCCCGCAAGTTGCAACGACAGACGCTACTCCGCGACAGGGCCGTGCGCATCAACTGATGGCGCAGGCCAGGGTCGCGGCGCAGAAGACCCGGAGGAAGTTTCGAATGAAGATCCCACGGTACTGGGCCAGAGCCGACTACGAAGGCTGTTGTCGTTTCGCTTGGTCGGATGTGAGTATCGAGGAAGCCCAGTATCTCGCCGAGCAACAGGCATTTTCCGACGGACACTCGCCACGGGCAGTCGCCAAGACGGACGACGACTACTGGGATTGGGGCTACGGCGATGCGAGATTAGTTCGGGAGCCCATCCTCGAGGATTTACACGATGACGCCGGGCAATTGACAGCAGTCGTGACCAGAAACCGATACGGCGCACGGATACTGAACGCTGCTAGTGCGATGTTCGTGGACGTCGACCTGTCCGACAACGCATCTGAGGATGACGTCCAGGGGGCTATCGCCAAGGCTAATGACTGGGCCCGCGATGTGCCCGGCTGGAACTGGCGGGTCTATCGCACGTATGCCGGTTTAAGGATGCTTGCGACGCACGAACTCTTCGCTCCTACTGATCCGTCGTGCTGGGAGGCGTTCGAACGTGTTGGCGCCGATACCAACTACACCCGCCTGTGCATGGCGCATGAGTGCTTTCGTGCTCGGCTAACGCCGAAACCTTGGCGTTGCGGGACAACCCGTCCTCCTGCGCGGTGGCCGTTCGCAAACAGTGATGAGGAACGGGACTTTGGGCACTGGAGCGCTGGGTACGAAGCTGCCTCCCGCGAAAAAGCCACGTGCCAGCTTTTGACGGTCGGAACGGGCGACGTGCACCCGTCACTGCTGGCCCTAGCCCGGAAAATTCACGAAGGGGCCGATTTCGGTAGAAACAGAAACGCCTCCGCGTGGTACAAGAGGCCTTG
>MEKR01000032.1:11259-16163 GCA_001767035.1 Acidobacteria bacterium RIFCSPLOWO2_02_FULL_61_28 | reverse complement strand
CCCATTTCGAACCGCCCCATGCGCCCCGTCAAGCGGGTCCCGCCCAGGATGGGGATGGCGTTGCCCTCCTCGGAGAGGCCGACGCGCCGGCTAAAGAAGAAAATCATGTCCTCGCCCCGGCCCGACTGCCGCCCCCCTCCGCCACCGGCAAACTGCGGGGCTCCCCCGCCGCCGGTCGCCGCCGCGCCGACGGTGGGCGATCCGAACTGAAAGATTCCGGAATTTTCCAGGAAGAACTCGCGCTTCTCCGGGAATAAAAGACTGAAGCGAGTCAGGTTGATCTGCTGCTCATCGGCTTCCACTTGCGAGAAGTCGGTGTTGTAGGTGAAGTCCCAGGTGAGGCCGGACGTTAAACCGTACTTGACGTCAATGCCAAAGTCTCCGTTCAGGCAGCTTGCTCCCGAGAGCCAACGGCAAAAGGGGATGTTCTTCTTGGTCCCCGAAGGGATATCCTTGCCGCCCAACGGCTGCGCCAGGCTGGTCACAAAGTAGGGCTTGATCCGGATATTGGAGCCGGGCTTGATTTCCTCCAAGTCTTCCAAGGTCCCCGCCAGGGAGACACGCTCGACGTTGTAAATGCGGGGCAGCGGAGACCAATAGCTATCCTCGTTTCTGCGCCGGAGGTTGCGTCTGAAATTGACGCCCCAGGTTTGCACGTCCGCCTCCCGGAACTTCAAGGTCCGAAACGGGATGGCGATTTCGGCGACCCATCCGTTCTCCACCGCCTGCGTCTTGACGGTCCAGACCGCGTCCCAGTTGGCGTTGGTTTCGCGGCCCTCGTTGGTCATCTGCGCGTCCCACTTGGCGCCCGCCGCGTTGACGGCAAACATATAGCCGTTGCGTTGGTCGTGAAAGGTATCGAGAACGACCTCCACGGTGTCCCCGGTATCGCGCGAAAAGTCTTTCCGAAGGTCGCTGATGATGACGCGCTTGGGCTCGGAATCGTAGGCGTAAATGCCGAAGTAGAGGCTCTCGTGGTCGTAGAGGACCCGCACCTCGGTCTTCTCCGAAGCCGCTTCGTCCTCTTTCGGATCGTTTTGGATGAAGTTCGCGGCCACCGGAGTCTGCACCCACGCCGGTTCTTCCAGCCGCCCGTCAATCGTGATCTTCTCGCTGGTCTTCGTCGGTTTCAGGCGGCGTTCCAGACGCGCAGACTCATAGTTGATTTCCCCGAACAGGGCTGCCGCAAAAATCCATGCGATGAGTAATAAGGAAAGCGATTTTATCCCATGCACAAATAACCGGACCTCACTTCGAACAGATTCAATCTATCCTACTGCGGTTTCACGGTTGCTGTATAGCGCGCTTGTCGCCGATGACGTCATCCTGAGGACCGACGCTTTTGGTCGGCCCGAAGAATCTGCTTTACCCGCAACGGATTGCGGATCGCAAAGCCAAGCAGATCCTTCTCCCGCTTCGCGGGATCAGGATGACAGCATCGCGTCATGTCATACAGCAACCCTGAATATGGCCCAGCAGAATCCCGGTGCGGAGGTTGCCTTGTCCAGCGGGCGCCGCACATTCCGGCGACTCCATTGGGCCGCGAATCAGCCGGATTCCTCTGCGGACCGTCCGGCGGCAGCCTCGGACCCGGCTCCTGTCGAATGTCGCCGCCGAGTCATCAGTAATGCTAGGATAAATTGCGCCTAATTAACCTTAGACGAATCCCGGGCTGCCGCGGTTACCTCGTCGGAACGAAAATCGGCGGAGCGGGAAGGGCAACATGAAACGTCGCAAGGCCCTGGTCCTCAGCATGGTGGCGCTCCTGTTCGGCGCCGCCGCCCTGGCGCTGTTCTTGTGGTTTCGCTCGTCCGAGCGGAGTCTGGCTCTCCTGCGGCTTTTGCCTCCTCAGGCGGACCTCTACGGAATGGCCGACTTTGCGGCGTTGCAGACGAACCCCGGAGTCCGCCAGTTCCTGTCGGACCCTCCCGCCTTGTCAGTCGAGGAAGATTACAAGCGGTTTGTCGAGGCCACCGGCTTTCGCTACCAGGACGACTTACGGCAACTGGCGTTAGCCAAGTTGGGATCGAACTGGGTCGGGGCCGCGAGAGTTCGCTGGGACCAGCCGCGCATCATTCGATACCTGGAGTCCCGGGAAGCGGCGAAATCGCAGGAGCAGGGCCAAACCGTTTTCAGCGTCGGCCAGGTCCGTCCGTTCCGCCTGGTTCTGCTGGAGAGGGATTTGGCCGTGTTCACCATCGGGGAAGACGCTACCTTGATCCAGCAAGCGTTGCAGAAATACTCGGGAGCAACCTCGGATTCCGGCGCCACGGAACTCGACCTCTCTCAGGAATGGAAACGGTTGCCGCTCGGCAGCGCGCTGTGGCTGGTGGGGCGAATGGACCGGCTGTTGAATCAGGACGAATGGCAACCGCAAGTCGGGCCGTTCAGCATCGGGAACCAGTTGCTCCGCGGAAGCAAGACGCTTACCGTTTCTGTCCAGAGCAGGCTGACGCGTCTGGAGTTCGAGGTGCAAGATCGCTGCCAGGACGCAGCCGCGGCCGAGCGCATCGCCCGAACCGTGCAGAGTCTGCTGGCGCTCCTCCGTGCGCTTCCCCCGAATGAATCGAATCCGATGCAATCAAAGCTTCCTGCTTTGATCAAGGACATTTCCGTCGACCAGGTGGAAGATTCCGTCCGGTTGCACTGGCAGTGGGACGCGGAAACCTTGCGGAACATGAAGTGACGTGCGAATTACCGAACGACAGTTCGTAGAGCTAATTCGAAAGCGGGCACCCAGCGCCGGCGGCGGGGCCACGGTCGCGGGGTTGCGGCACGGGTTGCGGCAAGGGATCGGCGACGACTGTGCCGTCCTCGCGCATACCCGGCAGAGGGACCTGCTCGTCACGACGGACCTCTTCCTGGAAGGGATTCACTTCCGCCGGGAGTGGCAAGAACCAGCCTCGCTCGGCCACAAAGCGCTGGCGCGCGGCCAGAGCGACATCGCCGCCATGGGCGGGATTCCCCGCTATGCGTTCCTCTCCCTCGGCCTGCCGCGCAGGACCGGCCAGCGTTGGATCAACGAGTTCTTGGCGGGTTTTCTACGCCTGGCCGCAGCGTCGAAGGTCGTTTTGGCCGGAGGGGATACCGGCTCTTCCGCGAGCGGATTCCTGGCCGATGTCGTGATCCTGGGGGATGTGCCCCGCAACCAAGCTATTCTTCGCAGCGGCGCTCGGCCCGGAGATGAGATTTGGGTGACCGGAACCCTCGGGACGGCTGCCCTCGGCCTGGCAGTCCTGCAAACGGGAGGAAAACTGCGGCGGTCCCATGCGGCCTTCCAAGCGTTCTGTTATCCCGAGCCGCGGCTGCGGATGGGCCGGTACCTCCGGCAGCGCAAGCTCGCTTCTGCGATGATAGACCTGAGCGACGGCCTCTCGATTGACTTGGCGCGCCTCTGCGAAGCAAGCGGCGTCGGGGCGCGCATTGTGGAAGCGTCCCTTCCCCGGCTTGCCCAAACTCCCCTCCGCCACGCGCTGCACGGAGGTGAAGACCTGGAACTGCTCTTCACCGTTCCCCCGGAGCGATCTCCCGAACTCCCGCGAAGGCTCGGCGGTGTGCCGTTCACCCGCATCGGGCGGATCACTTTGGAACGGAAGTTATGGCTGATTCGAGACAGCAGCAAAATCCCTCTCCCGATCTTAGGCTTTCAGCACTTTTGAGGTGAGCGTATTTCGGGAGCAGGTCACTGCTTATCAGCCAGCAATCCTGAAATGGAGCGTCTCAAAATACCGATACGTGTCATATTGCTGTCGCAATGGCGGGAACAAGCGCGATATGCAAAGCCAGCGATCGACATTCCGAATCCACTTATCGCCATGTTCGGCAAGCTTGATGATTAGAACCAACAGCCAATTGTTAGCAATCGCAATTTCCATCATTGCAACGAAAAAATCGTTAATTACGGCTCTTGTTTCTTCAGGAGCCATTTCGATTTCGGTAATCACCTTTTCCGTCACTTGATTCTGAAGGTCAGTCCTAGCAGTCATCGAAGCTCGGGCGAAGGATATTAAGGACAGTTCCTTAACCTCCCGAATGCACCGGTTCGTTGCGCCATAAAACACTCGAAACAGGAAATGCGTCTCGTCCAACTGCCCGCCTGCGACAAGATAGATTAGTTTGTCTCGGACAGCGTACAAACGGTATTTATGCCGCATTTCTCTTGCCTTTATACTTTCCGCACACAATACGAGAATTGCGATTCCTGACATGGCGATCTGCAGCCCCAGGAGGAATTTTTGGTCTGCTGTCATTTTTTCTTACCCCCTCCCTTACTTGACTTCCAGTCCGATAAAACCAACTGTTGAATCTTGTCCCTCTCTTCCACGAGTCGTTCTATTTCCTCGTCCTTTCCTTTTATGAGCTTGCGAATAGCCCAAACTGTGATCCCAAGAAAAGTGCCGCCCGTTATGATGGCGAATGAGGCATACTGTCCTTGGCTCTCCAGGAATTGAAAAAGACCGTCCAGGAACTTCAGAAAAATTTCTTTGGCATCTGCGGAGGTAAGACTCCCGATTTAATAACCGGCTAATCCAGTTGTTCCAGCCGCTATGGCTGTTGCCTTTTTTGTCACTCCCTAGCTCCGACAAAGCCGAGAGTGAACAACAGTAGCCCCATGAATTGGAAATTGCAAGGCATAAGACCATTGTGACCACGTAAGGAGGGAAACGTTGCAACCAAGCTCCACAATTTAAGGATGCCACACTCCAAGAATCGCCGCAAGACAAATTTAGGACACTACCGTTTTTTCCATCAAGTACGCATCGGACCGATCCGCGTAGTAGCGCGGCAGCAGGCGCTGGCGGAGGTATCCTCGCTTTTCATAAAACCGCAAGGCCGTGTCATTCTGTACGCCGGCCTCCAGGATAATGCGCTCGGCTCCGCGGTCCCGCAGGCGTTGTTCGGCC
>MEKR01000032.1:0-11242 GCA_001767035.1 Acidobacteria bacterium RIFCSPLOWO2_02_FULL_61_28 | reverse complement strand
CCCGATCCATGAGATGGCAGCCGATGCTCTGCCTCCGGAAATCCGGATGCACGTCCAGCGTAACGATGTGCCCGATGAGAGGCTTCTTCTGATACGCGAGCACGAAGGCGACTACGCGCTCTTCGATCTCGGCCACCCAGGCGAACGCGCCGCGCTGTGCCAAGCCCAGGGCAATCTCTTCCGGAGTGTAGGCAATGCCTTCCGGAAAACACAGCCGGTCCAGAGCGCAGAGAGAGGGAAAATCTGGGGGACGATATTCTCTGATGTGGAAGACTGCCTCCTCACTCAAACGACATCCCGAATGGATGCGCGAAACACAACGCCGGTGTAAGCCAGCCCGCCGACCAGATAGGTCCCCTCCGTAACCGGGCCGGGGGGGCCGTCGCTTGCCGGGATCAATTCCAGGTGGCGGTGAAGCTGATAATCTTCTTCCCAGGCCGACAGCATCGCTTCGGTCGCTTCCCGAGAAAGCCCGAATTCGGTCAACGCCATGGGCTTGCCGAATTCGCCCACCACCTCCAGGTATTTTTCAACGGCAGATTTCAGGTTCATGGTCCGGACCGTCGAGTCTCCCGCCGGCGGCGGGCGCCACTTCGCCCGTGGTAATGGATTCTCGGCCGGCAACCGGCGGATCGCTTAGGCCCAAAGAGAAAATGTCAAGCTTTGGTGTCTCATGTCAAGTCAGTGGTGTTTGGCGAGAAAGAATCGGGCAGGGACAGTACTGCCTGTCCCATTCCCAGTCCCAGTACAAAAGAGCCAGCACAATTTCATGACTTTTGGCCTATTGAGTCCGCCCGGGTCCGGCCTTACGCTGAAATTGCCATCGGAGATTCCGGTGGCGCCGTGGGACGAAGCATTCCCCCGGAACCGCTGATTCAGCGAAGAGGACCCCCATGATGACAGAATGCCGACGCCGCTCGACCCGCTTTCCGTTGGAGTTTCCGGCGCTCCTGCGCTGGCACGTAGGACGCCTGATGCACACGGTGCGGACAAAAACAAAGAATATCAGCCGATCCGGTTTGTACCTCCAATTGCAAAATGACCATAAGCCCAACTCCCGGATCGAATTTGAGGTGGAGTTACCGCCCTCGCCCACTGCGGAAACGGGCGCATTACTGCGAGGGAAGGGACGGTTGATCCGGCGCGAGGACCTCGGGAATCAAGTCTCGGGATTCGCCGCCGTCATTGACCGCTACGAGTTCATCACGACCACCCCGACGGTTACTCCCGATAGCCCCGTGGAGACGAAACCGGCCGATCCCGCCCCGGCGGAACGGACCTCTTCGAAAAAGTCCGCCTCCCGTCGGGCTGCGGCGCGCGCCTAACCGATCCGGAAAGACGCACGGCCCATCCGAGCTTACGCGCGCGGGTGGGTCTTGTCGTATACTTCCATCAAGTGGCGGATCGAAATGCGGGTGTACTTTTGAGTGCTCGACAGGCTGCTGTGGCCGAGCAGTTCCTGGATGGCCCGCAGGTCCGCTCCCTCGCTCAAAAGATGCGTTGCGAAGGCATGGCGCAACGAGTGCGGATGCAAGGTCGTGTCCCCGCGCAGCCGGCGGGCGTACTGTTGGACGATCCGGTGCGCGGAGCGCGTCGTCAGACGCCGTCCTCGGGCATTGACTAGAACCGCCTCGGCGTTGGGCGTGCCGGTCGGAAACCGCGCGGCGCGCTGCCGGCAATATTCTTCCAGGGCCGCCAGGGCCTTGGAGCCGTACGGAACGGTTCGCTCCTTCTTTCCCTTGCCGCGCACCAGCAACCAGCCGCCGGTGCGATCCACCTGATCGAAATTCAGGCCCACTAGTTCGCTCACGCGCAAACCGGCCCCGTAGAGCAGTTCAAAAATCAGGCGGTCCCGCGACAGCAGCAGCACGTCGGGCCTCTTCCCCGCTCCTTCGCTTGCTCCCACGCCATCTACGAGCCGGTTGGTCTCTTCCGGCGTCAGGACTGCGGGGAGTGTTTGCGGCAGGCGGGGGCTGGACACCAGCTTGGCCGGGTTTTCTTTCACCAGTCCCTCGCGGCACGCATAGCGATAGAAGGACCGCAGAGCCGCCAGCTTGCGCGCGACCGTCGTCGCTTTGGCGCGCGCCGCGTAGAGCTTCCCGAGATACTCCCGGATGGTGAAATGATCCAGCACGAACGGAAGGTCTTGCGGCAACGGAGGCGGGCCCTTGGTCTTGCGGGATGCGGCGAACTGGAAGAACGCCGCCAGGTCGCTGCGATAGTTCCGCAGCGTATGGCCGGAGTAATTGCGCTCGACGCGGAGGTGCTCCAGAAATTGTTCGACGGCTCGAGGAAGGCTCGGGTTCATGGACCCCCTCTCCCCACTAGCCTAACGCATCCGGCTGCCGGACTTGATGTCGTCCGGTGCGGCGTCCCAAAAGAGTTACGATGCCGGCAGAACCCCGCCAGGCCTCGCCGACGCCAGTTCTTACTTCCCTAAGTCAGCGATTCCTAGGCGGGGTCCCCAATTGGTGTTGAGCGCCCCGCGGGAGATGCGGGCAATCCTTCCGACTTGTGTCCCGAGACGTTGTATAATCTCTGCCAAACAATCATGGTGGAAAGAAGTTTATGGCGCTGTTGAGATGGACAGTTGGCGCGGTCGTGCTGAGCCTTTTCCTGCCGGGGGGATTGCTGCCTGGGGGGTTGTTGCCTGAAGGTACGCTTCGGGAGGCGGGTAATCCCGGGGTTGTCCGTGCACAGAACGAGACAGGCAAACCGCCTCCCGCCTCGGTGCGGTCCGGAGAACAGTTAGCGCCTTTTGTCGCCACCCCCATGCTGGTGGTCGAGAAAATGTTGGAGATGGCGGAGGTGACCGCGCGCGATGCGGTGTATGACTTGGGTTCGGGCGACGGGCGGATCCTCCTCCGGGCAGCCGAGAAATACGGCGCTAAGGCAGTGGGAGTGGAGATGGACGCGCACCTTGTGCAGGAATCGAGACGGAAAGCCCGGGAACTGAATCTGGAGGACCTGGTAACGATTGTGCAGGGTGATCTTCTGCAAACGAATCTGAAGCCGGCCACCGTCGTGACCATTTACTTGCTGCCGGAGGCCACGGAAAAATTGCGCCCGCTGCTGGAAAGAGACCTCAGCCCCGGCGCGCGAGTCGTGGCGCATCACGCTCGCGTACCCGGTTGGCGGGCGGCCCGGGAGGAAGCCGTGCGGATCGGAGACAACACCCACTTCGTCTATCTCTACAGGATTCCGGATGCGTTTCAGCGGAATTAGGCATCCGCCGCAAGGATTCGCCCCTTGCCGGACATCAACCTCCCAGAAAGAAAATAAGGGAAAATATCGCTTGACCGCATCCCGAGGCACATCTAGAATACAACCGGGCGGTAATAAGCGCAGATTGGGTCAGGGAATTCTCTCGCCTCCGATCCAGTGGGGGCCGGGACCACAGCAGAAGTTTTGGACGGGTCGATGAGGCTTGTTTTGGAGCACATGAGCACATTCTTGAGTGCAAGAATGTATCACGGGAGAGGTGTGTCTCCTGATTAAGGGGGGGTGCTTTATGAAGGACGCCAGGTTTGAAAGAGGTTGGTGTTGGGTCGTGTGGTGTGCGTGTATCGGGATTTTCTCTTGCTTGCTGGCACAAGCCCAAACTACAACAGCAACGATCTCCGGAACCGTAACGGACGTCACGGGCGCTGTGCTTCCAGGAGCGAGCGTTCGGGCGACCAACGTGGAGACCGGGATCAGCCGTGCGACCGTCGCGGATGCGGCGGGGCGTTACCGTCTGCCGGAGTTACCGCTGGGCCTGTATTCCGTGGAAGCGCAGTCGCCTGGTTTTCAGACCGAAGTGCGGAGCGGCATCCGCCTGACGGTGGGCCGCGAGGCCGTGGTGGATATGCGGTTGAACGTGGGGGCCGTGACCGAGCGCGTGGAGGTGGTCGGAGAGGCCCCGCTCATCCAGACCAAAGACTCTACGATCTCTTACCTGGTGGATGAGAACACGGTGCGCGACCTGCCGCTCAATGGCCGCAGCTACACCCAGTTGGCGACCCTGCAACCCAACGTCATCCCCAATGCGAATTACAACCATCATATGTCCGCCGGGACGGGCCTCAATCTGGTCGTGCAGGGGCAGCGGCCCGGGGCCAACCTCTTCCTGCTGGATGGAACCATCGGCAATGACTATGTGGGCAAGACGCCGGGAGGGATGGCGGGCTCGTCGCTGGGAGTGGACGCCATTCGGGAGTTCAGCCTGCTGACGGGCAACTACAGCGCGGAGTACGGCCAATACATGGGGGGAGTCATTAACGTTGTGACGCGCAGTGGGACCAACGCCTTCCACGGCAACGTGTTCTACTTCCACCGCAACAGCGCGCTGGACGCCAAGAACTTTTTTGACAAATTGGAAAACCCCATTCCCCCGTTCAAGCGGAACAATTTTGGGGCCACCTTCGGAGGGCCGATTATCCGGGATCGGGCCTTCTTCTTCACGAACTTTGAGGAATTGGTGGAGCGCAAGAGCCTGACTCAAATCGCCAGGACGCCGGATGCCAACGCCAAGCTGGGTATCCTGCCGTCGGGTCCGGTGCAAATCAACCCGGTAATCCGGCCGGTCCTGGATGCCTGGCCCGCGGCGAATGGCCGGTTGTTTGGAGACGGCACAGGAGAGTACCTCGCGAATCCTCTCCGCAAAGCTGAGGATCGCTATGGCGTGATACGCACGGACTTCCAGATTTCCGATTCGCACTCGTTGTTTGCCCGTTACACGGTCAGTGATTCGGAAATGGGAAGGCCGGACACGCCACCCGTTTTCTTCAGCACGGAGGCGGGACGCAACCAGTTCCTGACGGTCTCGGAAACGGCGATTCTGAATGCCACCACGTTGAACGTGTTGGCGTTGGGGTTTAACCGCACGAACGGGACCTTAATCAGCGAAGATATAGCGGACTTCCGCGGTTTGAAATGGCAGTCCGACGTTCCCAAAATTGGAGGGTGGACCATCCGGTCTCCCGCCACGGAGACCGGTCCGGCGGGCAGCCGAAATGAAGATAACCGCTATTGGTATTTGAACATCTATGAGCTCAATGACAAGATTTCCCGGCAGCAGGGAGCCCACTCCCTGAAGGTGGGCGCCACCATCAAACAGTATGACTTCTTTGGGAAGGGCAACGTCAACGTGGGCCGCCCCACGTTTGACAATATGCGGGAATTTCTTTTGGGCGATCCGATCACGTTTTCGGGTACGCTCGCTGCGCGAGATGCCCAGCGATCCGTTCGCGTTCATCTGTTCGGGCTATTTCTTCAGGATGACATCCAGCTCCGGCCCAATTTAACTCTCAATCTGGGAATGCGCTACGAGTTTTCAACTTCCCCGGCGGAGAACAACGGAAAGATGGCGGGCCTGCTCAATCCGCTCACGGACACAACGTACACCATCCTGGATAAGTGGTATGAAACCAAGAAGAAGAATCTTGCTCCGCGGTTTGGATTCGCCTGGGACCCCTTCTCCAATGGCAAGACCTCGGTGCGAGGCGGGGCCAGCATCTTTCATCAGATCCTGGTGCCCACCAACCTGGAGCTGGTAATCAGTACCACGGGCCAGGTGCCGTTTTATCGGGGCATCACGCTGTCCCGCACCGGGACGGATAAGATTATTCTTCCGCACCCGCTGAGCCAACCCCTCACAGGACTCGGGATACAGACCGACACGGGTATTGGCTATTTCAACCCCCAAGCCCACATGCCCACGCGGTATTTCTGGACGTTGGGGGTGCAACAGGGACTGACCACCAATACCGTGCTGGGGGTGGTGTATTCGGGTTCCCGCGCAGCTCACCTGATCTACAGCGCGGGTCGGAACGGGGCGATTCCGACGACCGATGCCAACGGGGTGAAGTTTTTTCCCGCCGGTTTGAGTCGCAGGAATCCGGCATGGGGCGGCATCACGATTAGGGAATACGGGGGCAATGGATATTACCACGCGTTTTCGACCAATTTAGTGCGCCGCTTCAGCCGAGGGTTACAGGGACAAATGGCTTACACGTGGTCCCGAAACCTGGACGACGGCTCGGTCCTTTTCTCGACTGCGGAAGTGATCAATTTCGGCACCCTCCAAGATCCTGAAAACCGGCGGGTAGACAAGGGACGTTCCAGTTTTGACATTGCCCATACCTTGGTGGGCAATATAAGCTGGGACCTGCCTCTGGGGACCCCTTCGGGAGCGGCCGGGAAACTGCTGAACGGCTGGCGGGTTAGCGGCATTTTTTCTCGCAACACCGGCGTGGCATATACGCCCACGACGGGGTTTAACGGGCGCTCTCGGAGCAACCCTCCGGTCAGCAGCATCGGCACGGACCGGCCCAATCTGGCTTCCGGGCGAAGCAACAATCCTGTGCTGGGAGGGCCGGACAGGTATTATGATGCCACTGCCTTTGAGCTCCAGCCCCCGGGATATTACGGCAATCTCGGACGGAGTACCATCAGCGGTCCCGGTTTCGTCAATCTCGATTTTTCGCTCCGGAAAGACACTCCCATAACGGAAAGACTCAACGTGGAATTGCGCGCGGAGATCTTCAATATCCTGAATCACCCGAATTTCGGCAGTATGGGGACCGGGGTGTTTCTCTCCAGTGGAGCGCGACAGACGGCTGCGGGGAGGCTGACGGACACGCGGAACGACTCGCGGCAGATTCAGTTCGGGATGAAAATAAACTTTTAGGCTCAATTTCGCGGAAACTTTTGGAGGTGGTTATGAAGAGATGGGGGATCATTTACGTAGGGCTAGTGCTGTGTTTTTCATCCCTGGCGCACGCCGCGGGGGGAGCGATTGCGGGCAGCGTGAAGGACCCTTCGGGAGCGCCATTCAAGGGGGCGTTTGTGCGGGCCCGGAATGCGCAAACCACCCTGACCATGCATGTGCTGAGCGACCCGCAGGGGAAATATCGGATGGAGGGCCTACCCTTCGGCGACTATGAGGTCAGCATCCGGGCGGTCGGGTACCGCAGCGAGCCGAAGAGTGCCGTGAAGCTTTCCTCCGAGACCCCCGTTTCGCTGGACTTCGCCTTGCAGAAAAGCATCGTGCGGTGGACCGACCTGTCGGACTATCAAATGCGAGAGCTTCTGCCGGAGGGAAAAGGCAAAGAGGAAGTGGTGGGGCGTTGTACGGCCTGCCACGGACTGCAATCCCGAATGGCCTCGACCCGCCGGGATGAGGCGGGCTGGAAGCGCTCGGTGGATTTCATGCGCAATCCCCAAACGGGCGTGGGCTACTTTCTGACAAACTTCACGGACGAACAAGCCGCCAACACGGTGGCCTATCTGACGAACGTTTTCGGGGTGGATTCGGAGCTGCCGCGGTCGCCGGCGGAGTTGCCGCAGTACGAGAAACTGAGGAAGTCGTTTAGCGACCAGGCGCTGAATATTGTTTACGTGGACTACGAGCTAGGTCCCAGCCGGTTTGCTTGGAATGCCGCTCCCGACAACAAGGGGAGCGCTTGGATGCCGTATTATGGAAACGGCAATCGAATTGGGAAGTTGAACCTGGAGACTGGGAAAGTGGAGGAATTCCGAACGCCGGAACCGAATTCGGCAGGCGTTCATTCGGCGATGGCGGGTCCGGACGGAACGGTTTGGTTCACACAGCAGGCTACAGGGAAGCTGGGGAAATACGATCCCCGGACGGGACAGGTCACCGAGCACAGACAAGCGCAGACCATGGGTCCGGATGGTAAGCCCCGGAGGTTATCCAGGCACACCGTCCGCGTAGATTCCAAAGGGATGGTGTGGACCACCGGCAGCCCCGTAACCCGCTACGATCCCAAGACGGACAAGTTCACCGAGTTTTGGGAAGAAGCGCCTGGCGCTTATGGAATCGCCCTTGACAAGGAGGATAATGTCTGGCTGGCGGTAAGACAGGGTAAAGGGAATATCACCAAGATAGATGGGAAGACCCTGAAGGTAACCAAATGGAACCCTCCCTCTCGTCCGCGGCGGATTCAAGTGGATGCGGAAGGAATGGTGTGGTACGGGGGATACGATCACGGAACGATCGGCCGATTTGACCCCAAGACGGAAACCTTCAAGGAATATCCCTTGCCGGGTCCCAGCCCCACGGCCTACGCACTGGCATTGGACGGTCAAGGGTACATTTGGTATTCTTCCAGGGATACCGATATACTTGGCCGGTTGGATCCGAAAACGGGTGAAGTGATCGAGTACCCCTTCCCCTATGCGGAAAATACCAGTCGAGATTATTTTACAGACGCCCAGGGGCGCGTCTGGTTTACTTCGCCCGCCAACAGCAAGGCTGGTTATTTGTATGTGAGATCGGGAACACCGATGACTGTGGCGAACCGGTAAGCCCCTCAGAATTCCTTGCGGCTGCAGCCTTTGAGGGACGTACCTCAGGGGCTAAAGCCCACGGGAAAGGACGCATCTTCTCGGCATCCCGGCAAGCCGCGATGCCCTGACGGCAAGAGCCATTTCTATGTTCTGCATGAATCTATAATTCCAACATTCCAAGAAAGGCTTTTGGAGGTGGGTATGAAGAGAGCAGGGATCGTTTACTTGGGGATCATGCTGGGGTTTTCTTCCCTGGCGTACGCGGCCGGAGGGGCACTTTCCGGGAACGTGAAAGACCCCTCGGGCGCGCCGTTTAAGGGAGCTTTTGTCAACGCCAGAAACGCGCAAACCACCCTGACGATGCACGTGCTGAGCGATCCGCAAGGGAAATATCGGATGGAGGGCTTGCCCTACGGTGAGTATGAGGTCAGCATCCGGGCGATCGGGTACCGCAGCGAGCCGAAGACGGGAGTGAAGCTTTCCTCCGAGACCCCCGTTTCGCTGGACTTCGCCTTGTCGAAGGGCATGGTGAGGTGGACTGACCTGTCCGACCATCAAATGCGAGAGCTTCTGCCGGAGGGAAAAGGCAAGGAGGAACTGGTGGGGCGGTGCACGGCCTGCCACGGGATTCAATCCCGGATGGCGGCAACCCGCCGCGATGAAGAGCACTGGAAGCGAGCGGTTGCTTTCATGCGGGAATCCATGGGCTACTTCCTGGGCCGATCGTTCACGGACGAGCATGCCAAGAACGTCGTGTCGTACCTGACCACTGTTTTTGGCGTGGATTCGGATCTGCCGCGGTCCCCGGCGGAATCGCCGAAGTACGAGAGCCTCAAGACGACCTTCAGCGACCAGGCGCTGAGCATTGTATACGTGGACTACGAATTGGGTCCCAACCGGTTTGCCTGGAATGCCGCTCCCGACAACAACGGGAGCGCCTGGATGCCGTTTTATGGGCAAACCAACAAGATCGGAAGGTTAAACGTCGAGACCGGAAAGGTGGAGGAGTTTTCCACCCCGGAGCGTTCCCCGGCGGGGATTCACTCCGCCATGGCGGGTTCGGACGGAACCGTTTGGTTCACCCAACAGGCGACCGGGAAGCTGGGGAAGTTCGATCCTCGCACCGGACAGGTCACCGAGCACATCCAGCCGCAGACCAGAGGCGCCGACGGCCAGCCCCGGCGACTATCCAGACACACGGTTCGCGTAGATTCCAAAGGGATGGTCTGGACGACCGGAAGCCCGCTCACCCGTTACGATCCGAAGACAGGAACGTATAACGAGTTTTGGCAGGATGTTCCGAACGTTTATGGAATTACCCTCGACAAAGACGATAATGTCTGGTTTGCCGAGTTCCGGGAAGACGGCAAGATCGGCCGCGTGGATGCAAAGACTCTGAAGGTAATCAAGTGGGCTCCGCTGACCGCGAATGCTCGTCCGCGTCGGATTGTAGTGGACGCGGAAGGGATTGTGTGGTTCGGCGAGTACGAGGCAGGCAAGATCGGCCGATTCGATCCCAAGACAGAGAAGATGACGGAGTATCCGCTCCCGGGTCCTAGCCCAACCCCCTACGCACTGGCAGTGGACGGACAGGGCTACATTTGGTATTCCTCCCGGGATACCGATGTTTTGGGCCGCTTGGATCCCAAGACCGGCAGTGTCATCGAGTATCCGTTCCCCTACGCGGAGAATACCAGCCGGGACTACTTCTCGGACGCCCAGGGGCGCGTCTGGTATACGTCGCCTGCCAACAGCAAGGCCGGGTATTTGTTTGTGAGATCGGGATCACAGATGACGATGGCAAACCGGTAAGCTCCGAGCGATTGACCGGACCTCGCCCGCGAACAACCGGGCAGGAAACCTCACTCTGGCAAGCGCGGAGCGAGCGAGAGAAAGCGCAGCGCAATTGCGAAAAGCCGGGACCATAGCTCGACGTGGCCCCGGCTTTTTTCATTTATGCGGTTTCACAATTGGTGTAGTCCGCAAAATGCGGTGGTGGCGATCCAACCCGCACCGGCTGTCATCCCGATCCCGCGAAGCGGGAGAAGGATCTGCTTGTCTTTGCGGTCAGCAATCCGTTGTGGGAAAAGCAGATTCTTCGGGCCGACCAAAAGCGTCGGCCCTCAGAATGACGTCATCGGCGGCAACGACACTATACATCAACGGTGAAACCGCTCTAGCGGTTACACAACACGTGCAGGTTCCTCCCCCGGCACGCAGGGGTCGGAATGACAATCGTGGGGTGACATGCTAAAATACGCCTGATCACGTGAGATGCATATGCGTCCGGCGCGCCGCCGATGGAATCGGGGGGACGAGAGAAAAAGCGTTTCCATGACGGCTGATTCCATCTGTTCGGGTCTGTAGCTCAGTTTGGTTAGAGCGCCTGCTTGACACGCAGGAGGTCTGCGGTTCGAGCCCGCACAGACCCACCATTGCTTTCGCCTTCCTTTACATACTCCAAAGCATGATCAACGGGAAGAAACAAACCGGCCATCGGCTGGCCGCCGGTCACAGCTTCTCGCACACGGCAAAGCCGTCCCGGATCGGAAGAATGGTGGGAAGCAGCTCCGGGGAAGAGTAAATCAGGCGGTTGAATTCGAGGATGCCGCGCGTGGCCGCGTCTGCCGGCGGTTCGGTCACGCGCCCGTGCCAAAGCACGTTGTCCGCCAGAAACAGCCCGCCTTTGCGGATGCGCGGGAGGGCTTGGTGGAAAACCTGCGGATACTGCTCTTTGTCCACGTCGCAGAAGATGACGTCGAACGTGCCCGGCGTCTGGTCGAGCAGATCGAGCGCGTTGCCGGTCAGAATCTGAATGCGGTCGCGGACGCCGGCCCGCTCGACGAATCCCGCGGCCAGGCGTCCGTTGTCCGGGTTGCCATCGGTGTAATAAACGGTCGAACCCTCTCCGGCGGCGCGGGCGATCCAGATGGTCGAATAGCCGATCGCC
>MEKR01000031.1 GCA_001767035.1 Acidobacteria bacterium RIFCSPLOWO2_02_FULL_61_28 | reverse complement strand
CGTGGGTTCGAATCCCACCCTCACCGCCAGTTTGACTTCGGCGCGACCCTCCACGGACATTCACTTCATTCGCAGATCATCTCCGCGCGCCTGCGATTCCCGCGTCGTCATCCACAATGAAAATCGTTGGGCTAGGCTCGCTGCTCGGTTCCCTGGCCGGTGACCGCGCACACTTCGTTGGGACAGCGCTCCCCATGCTCACGTCCCTGGCACAGAGGCAACGAAACGCGCACCGTGACGCCGCTGTCGTGGTTGTTGAAAAGTTGGATGCTCCCGCCGTGCTCTTCCACAATATTGAGGGCAATCGAAAGTCCCAGGCCCGTTCCCTGATCCGGAAGTTTGGTGGTGAAAAAAGGCTCGAAGATGGAACCCAGCTTGTCCGGAGGGATGCCGCACCCGTTGTCCCGTACAAACAAGTTCACCCGGCTGTCCTCGACCAGGCCCTCGACACAAACAGCGCCTTGCGGAGAAAGGGCGTCCAACGCGTTCATCAGCAGGGCCGCAAACAGAGCTTCCATCTGGTTGCGATCCGCGAGAATGCTGAACCCGCTCAAGTGCTCGCCCGTCCAGCTCAGGCGATGCTGCCGGACGGTGAAAGTCGGGCGGAAAAACGTGCAGATGGAATCGAGCAGTTCGGCCACGTCTACGCACGTCAAGTTCGCTTCGGAAGGACGGCTGTATTGCAACAGCGATTGCACGAATTCCTGGCAGAAGCGGGTGCTCGATTCCAGCCGTTTCAGTTCCTCGCGGCACGGATGAGCGCCGAGATGGTCTTGCAGCATCTCAATCCGCAACAACATGGCTCCCAGAGGCGTATTCAGCGTATGGGCCGTCCCGGCGGCGAGCCGCCCCATGCTGGTCAGCTTTTCCATTTCCAGGGCCCGTTGCCGCAATCGGTTTTTCTCCCGCAGGTCCGAAGCCATCTCCAGGAAAACCGTGCGTCCGGTCTCAATATCGGGAAACGAAGAAAGTCGCAGACCCACGTCCACCCATACTCCGGAACAGGTGTGGCGCTTGGTTTCGATCTCAATGCTGGTTTCCCCGCCCTCCAGCCGCTGCAAAATGGAGCGCAACTCCTCTTCCTCCGCGAACCCCAAGGTCGGGAGCGGCCGCGCCAACACTTCCTCCCGCGCGTACCCGTACAAACTGGCTGCGCAGGGATTCCATTCCAGCACCTTCCAATCGCTGTCAAACAGAACAATCGCGTCGGCGGCATGGGCCAGCATGGCTTGATGGCGCTCGCCCGACCGGCGCAATTCCTCCTCGGACTTGCGCCGCTCCCGGAGCACATACCACGCGGCCCAGCCGGCCAGAATCAAGGAGGAACTGACACCCCGCGTGATGTAAAGGTAATGCAGTTGGCGATAGTCCAGATCCCGGAAGAAATGCTCCTCCACCAACTCCCAGACAAGGAAAATGAAAGCCACAATCGTGACGCAGGAGAGGATTAACGTCAGCCAAAGCCAGACCCTTTTCTCCTTTTCCGGAGACATCGGCGCTCCTCCTCGAATGCAGCTCCGGCGTTCACACTTCTTCCCGCTGCGTAAGGAATTGGTTGCATCAGGCGTGCCAAACCGCCGGCGGGCCGGAAGCAACCCGCTCCTTGTCATGCAGAGCGGCGCAAAGACCGCACGGAACATACTGTTGGCTCGGCCGAGACCGGGTTCTGAAGGCGTAGAATCCCGCTAACCTGGAGGCAAAAGTAGGGGCAAATCGCTCATTCCTGGGTGGTTGGACACGGCTACGAAGGGTTCGGGAGGCCGCCAAGCTCTTGCTCCGTTCGTTGACAAGCTTTGGGAGGGCTGACACAATACGGCTTGGGCCACGCGGATGTGGCGGAACTGGCAGACGCGCTAGATTCAGGTTCTAGTGCCCGAAAGGGCGTGGAGGTTCGAGTCCTCTCATCCGCACCAATTGATTCCTACGCACTTACGCTGAGGACGGGCGGAAAACGCTGGATGCTGAAAGCGGCCGCGCAACAAAAATATAGTCCATCGCCAATGTCGCTTTCCAGCGTGGCCGCGCTGTTGGCGTTCTTGCCGGGCGCAGGGTCAACGCGGGGATCGAGGGAGTTGGGCGATTCGCCGTCCATGGAAATAGAAGTCAGAGGGAGGAGTCAGTGAAGAGGGTTGTCTCCGTTTTGATGATTGCCATGCTATGCCCCCTGGCCGCATCGCGGGCTCAATTGCGGACCCCGAATGACGCAGGGGTGAGCATGGGTCACTGGCATCTGACCGTGCGAGATCTGGAGGCCAGCAAGAAGTTCTGGACTTCCATCGGCGGTACGCCGATCAAAGTGGACGGCATGGAGGCGATCAAATTCCCCGGGGTCTTTGTCTTTCTGACGCCCGGCTCGCCTGCTGGGGACAGCGGCAATAAAGGCGCGGCATTGGAGCACGTCGGGTTCAACGTGCGCAACGGCGCAGAGATCATGGCGAAGCTGGAGGCCATCGGGGGCAGGGTCAAGCGTGAACCTGAACTGGGACCGGACAATGGCGACGTTTACACCCACGACGATCTGATGGTCGAGATTCTAGGCAGACCCTACGACAGGGAGAAGCGCGCCATCATCGGTTTCGCCGGAAGGGACCTGAACGTCCCCGTGGCGACCGACCACCTCCATTTCTTTGTGCCTGACGTGCCACAAGCTCAGGCATGGTACGCCAAGACCTTGGGCGCCAGAGAAGTGGGGGAGGTGAATCCTCGCCGCGGCCCGGCCCAAGTCTGGGACATTCCGGGCGTCCGGCTGCGGTTTGCTAAATCCCCCACTCCACCTCTGACCACCAGGGGACGAGCGCTGGACCACCTCGGCTTTGAGGTGAGAGACCTGGAATCGTTCTGCAAAAAGCTGGAAGCCAGCGGGGTGAAGTTTGACCAGCCGTTCAGCAGGACCCGTCACAAGAGTTTTGCCAGCGCCGAACTCACCGATCCCTGGGGAACGGCCATCGAACTGACGGAAGGTCTAAACCGGTTCTGAAACGAACGCAGGAAGGCTGGCGGATGCGATCGCCACGGCAGCCGCCAACGCGAGCACATACTCCAATTCGGGCCTGGCTCCCGCGACGACGTACTACTACCGGGTGCGGTCCTACAATGGTGCCGGAGACTCGGCGTACTCGAACACCGCCACCGCCAAGACCAGAGCCAAGTAGCCCTGGCGGCATGGTGTCAGTCTCTCTATTCCCCTAAGGGCACCCCAGCATCGGTCGACCGGGGAATTCCTGACGCTGCTTCCGGAGCGAAACCCAACCTGGAATAGAGCGGACGAATCGCTTTCCGCCAGGTGGAAAGATTCCTGGCAAACAGGACGGAGCCAGCCAGGCAGCACACTCCTCCGATCAGCAAGGTCCCCGGCGCTCCGATCGTACTGGCCAAGATACCGGCCAGCAGGCTCCCCAGCGGCACCATGCCTCGATAGGCCATCGTGTAAAAGCTCATCACGCGCCCGCGCTTGTCGTCCTCGGCAATGGTCTGCAACACGGTGTTGCTGGACGACAACTGCACGATCATCCCAAAACCGGTGAGCACCATCAACCCCAGGGACAGCCACAGAATCCGCGAGAACGAAAACGCGACCAGTCCGATCCCAAACACGCCCGCCGCGAGCGTAATCACGGACTCCAAACCCATTACGGTTTTTCGGGCCGCCAGGTACACGGCCCCGGTGAGCGCGCCGACACCGGCGCACCCCATCAGGAAGCCCAGAACATACGGACCTCCGTGGAGAATATCTTTCGCAAACACGGGCATCAGGACCTGGTAGGGCACCCCCATCAGACTGGTCAGCGCCACCAGCAGCAGGATCGAACGCATCGGCGCAAATCCGGCGACGTAGGCAAACCCTTGCTTCAATTCCTGGAAAATTCGAGTGCCTGCGGCTTCCCGCTCGCTCGGCCGAATTTTCATCGCCAGCAAGGAAGCCAGGACGGCAACATAACTGATGCCGTTCAGCAGGAAACACATCCCTTCGCCCACGGTGGCGATCAGCACGCCCGCGAGCGAGGGTCCCAGCAACCGCGCGGCGTTCACCATGGAGGAGTTCAAGGCAATGGCGTTTCCCAAATCCTCTCTTCGCTCGATCAGCTCGACGAGAAGCGACTGTCGCGTCGGTATGTCAAACGCATTCAGAACCCCGAGAAACATGCTGAGGACGATGACGTGCCAGACCGTGACCGCGCCGGTCAAGACTAGAATCGCCAGCGCCAGCGCCTGGATCATGGCCAGCGCCTGCAACAGAACCACGAGGCGGTGGCGCGGCCAGCGGTCCGCCAGAACGCCGGCCAGAGGGGCAAACAGAAACGCCGGAAGGTCCCCTACAAAACCGACCAAGCCCAGCACAAAGGCGGATCCGGTCAGCCGATAGACCAGCCAACCGATCGCCAGGCGCTGCGCCCAGGTGCCGATCAGCGAGATGGATTGTCCGCAGAAATACAGACGATAGTTCCGATGCCGGAGCGCGCGATGAATCAGCTTCAGATCAATGCTATGAGAAGACATGAACTCCGGGTCCGGCGAGAAATCCGGGCTGGAGCGGTTTCACTCTTAGTGCAGACGAATGGTTCGTCAGGGCATGGCTTCAGCCATGCCGTAATCGTCGCTCTGCATAACGGCTTCAGCCGCTGAGGTTCGTCCTTAGCAAGGCTCACGGAAAGACTCACCTCAGGCGCTGAAGCGCTCCGTAACCGGACTGGGCCGGCACGACTGAAGTCGTGCCCTGACGGTTGCCCGTTCCGGTCTACACCCTTCAGGGAAACGCTCTAGCGCGTGTTCGCGGAGCGAGCGGGCGGGTTCAGGTCGTTTCGCACGACCACTCCGCCCTTCATCACAAACTGGACCCGTTCCATCTCCGTAATGTCCGTGAGCGGGTTTCCGGAGACGGCGATCAGGTCGGCGAACTTGCCTTTTTCGATCGTCCCCACGCGGTCGGCCCAGCCGTAGTTCAGGTAATCGGCGGCCACGCTAAAGGCCGTGTTCAGGGCCTGCGCCGGGGTCATCCCCCATTTCACCATGTAGGGGAACTGGTCGGCCTGCTTGCCGTGCGGAATATCCACCCTCGTTACGCCGCTCCCGAAGGGCAGGGGCACGCCGGCCGCCAGCGATTTCCGGAAACTTTTCTCCCCCATGCGCATGCGGCTGTTCTTGCCGCCGCTCAACCGCAGGTCTCCCGCATCCAATGCAATCAGATCGTCCAGCGTCATCACCAGGGGGAGTTTTTTCTGGAGCAACAGCCGCAAGGATTCATCTTCGAGGTCGAGCGCGTGCTGCGTCGCGTCCACGCCGGCTCGAATGCAGTCGCGCAGACCTTCCCCGCCGTACGCATGGCAGGCGACTTTCAGGCCCATGCGGTGCGCCTCATCCACGATCGCCTCGACTTCCTCCCGCGTCAGGGACGGAGAAGCCACCAGCGAGCCGTCCGCTTTGAATTCGTTGTATTCGGCGCCCGTGAAGTCTATGGTGGTGTAAATCTTGATCCAGTCGGCGCCGTAGAGTTTCCGTTCGCGCACGGCCTGACGAGCCAGCCAGGGTGAATTCACGTTCTTGCCGGAGAACACATCATTGATCCCCGGGTCCGGCGCGGAACCCCTGGGGTTCAAGGATGGCCCGGCCACCTGCATCCGCGGCCCCAGGATGAGGCCGCTGTTGATGGCGTTGCGCAAATCCACGGTCCCGTATCCGCCGCGCGAGTCCATGTCCACCGCCGTGGTAAAACCGGCGTTCAAATTCGTCCGAGCGTTCGCCACCGCCATCATGGTGCGAAATTGCAGGGACCGATTCACTGCGTCCGGCCCCTGCGGGAACAGGTGAACGTGCAGGTCAATCATTCCCGGAAGCACGGTCGCTCCGCCGAGGTCGAGCACGCGCGCCCCGGGCGGAATCGCCACGGCCGGACCGACGTCCGCAATCCGGTCGCCCCGGATCAGCACGACCTGGTTTGTCAGCATGGTTCCCGACTTGCCATCGTACAAGCGGCCCGCGCGAACGGCGACGACCTGCGCGGGCGGCGCCAGGAACGGAGAGGGAACGTGCTCTCGCGCGCCCTCGCCTTGAGACCAAGCCAGGGTCCCCGATCCGCCCGCGAATCCGATCGCGAGGGATACCCCAATGACTTTCTGCAACGCAACGTGCCAACGCATCGCCGAATCCTCCTTTCGCGTGAGCGCCCCGGAGAACGCCACCCTGTTCAACCCTGTGTCCGCCTTCTGCCAACGAATTATCCCATAGGAATCGCACGCTGGAAAGCACCTTTACGAACCGCACGGCTCGATCCAACGAAAACCCCCGATCCCAATTTTTCTTGACTTTCCGCCTGGTCTGCACAGTATGGTAGAAGGGTCAGCTAGAATCTGTGCGTAACCTAGCGCGGAAAAGGTTCGTCTGACCAATTGGCAAGGTCTCAGTTGGTCAGGAATTTTCGGGAGGAATTGGCTATGACTGGAAGACGCTCACGAATAGGGACTGGCATCCCAACCGTCGCGCTCGTTTTGGCGGCCGCGGCGGGCGTGTGGCTGCTGTTTGCCCACAACGCGAAGGAACCGGAACTCCGGGTGGCCTCGCAGCACGCCTTGCGGGCGCCGAACGGGCAGCCCCAGTTGGTTTCGATTGAGCCGCTGCCGGAAATGCCAGGCGAAACCTGCGAATGGATTCCGGCCAGCGCCCGGGTCTCGCTGTTGCAGGAACGCCGCGCAGCCTCTTCTTCGGCTGAATCCTCCGATGAGCGCAGAACTCTGGACATGGACCGCGCACCCGTGCGCACCATTCGGGACCCGAATCCTTCCTACAGCGCCATTGCCGTGGAACCGGCGAGCGACATGGTGGTCGTCACCGATGAGAACCTCTTCCAGGTGCTCGAATACAATCGCCTGGACAACACGCCGCCCACCGCCAAGATGACCGAGCCCAAGCGCGTGATTGGAGGAACCAATACCAAGACCGAGATGATGTGCGGCGTCTATATTGACCCCAAGACGCTCGATACCTACGTCGTCAACAACGACACGCAGGACTGGCTCGCCATTTTCTCCAAGCAAGCCAAAGGCAACGTCGCTCCTGACCGCGTGCTGGCGACGCCGCACGGCACCTTCGGCATCGCCGTGGACGAAGCGAAACAAGAGATGTACCTCACTGTCCAGCACCAGAACGCCGTGTACGTCTATCGCAAGCTGGCTTCCGGAAACGAGAAGCCGCTGCGCGTGCTGGCGGGCAACGACACCCAGCTCGAAGACCCGCACGGCGTCGCGGTGGACACCAAGAATAATCTGCTCATCGTCAGCAATCACGGCAACGTCAGCTACCGTGATCCGAATGATCCCGAATCGGTTCCCAGGGGTGGAGCAGAGGGCGGCGGACGGAGTTTCCGGCCTGGTTCCGGAGAGTTCCAGCCGGCTTCGATCACGATTTATTCCCGGGACGCCAAGGAGAACCAGCGCCCGTTGCGGGTGATTGAAGGCCCTAAGACGCGCCTGAACTGGCCGGGGCAAATCGCGGTGGACGAAGAGCGCGGCGAAATCTACGTGGCCAATGACATGGACCACTCCATTGCGGTCTTCAAAATCAGCGACTCCGGCGACATCGCCCCCACGCGGCTGATCCGCGGGCCGAAATCCGGGATCCAGAACCCCACCGGCGTTACCCTGGACTTGAAGAACAAGGAGCTGTGGGTCGCCAACATGGGGAACCATTCGGCCACTGCCTACCCGCTTGGCTCGAACGGCGACGTAGCGCCGATTCGGAAAATTCGGGGCGGCCCGGCGGAAGAGCCGGCATTGATGATCGGCAATCCCGGCGCGGTCGGTTACGACAGCAAGCGCCAAGAAATCCTGGTTCCCAACTGAGTGGCCCACCCGCAGATTGCGGCCTTCGCCAGGCTGGCGAAGGGCGGCGCGACGCCGAACCGGCTGGTTGCCGGACAGGACACCAAGCTCAGCCGGACCATGCACGACATCCGCTACGACGCCGCGAACGATGAATTCCTGGTCACCAATCCCTTCGCGCAGGCGATCCTGATCTTCGCGGGCGGCGCCGACGGAAACCAGCCTCCGGCGCGCATCATTCAAGGCCCCAGCACGCGGATCGGAGACCCGGACCGGCTCGATGTGGACCCCGCTCATGACGAGATCATCATCCCGAATGAGACTGCAATTCTGGTCTTCTCGCGGAAGGCCAGTGGCAACGCCGCCCCGCTGCGCGTCATCGAGGGACCCGACACCATGCTGCGCCGGGCAACCTCGGCCGCCGTGGACCCGGTTCACAACCTGATCATCGTGGGTCTCAACCAGGGTGGCCGTCGGGGAACCCCCGGGGCGCTGTTGATTTTCAACCGCACCGATAACGGGAACGTGAAGCCGCGCGCCGTGATCCGGGGGCCGAAGTCCGGCATAACGCGCATCAATCAGATTGCCCTCTATCCGGAGAAGGGATGGATCGTGGCCACGCAGCCCGGCGAGGGCGCTGACATGGAGCCGGAAGGAGCGTTTATCGGCGTCTGGAGCATCAACGACAACGGCGACGTTCCGCCGCGCTGGAAAATCAACGCCAATGCGAAGAGCGCGATGAAGAAGCCGCGCGGCGTCGTGCTCGATCCCAAGAACAAAGAGATGATCGTCGCCGACATGCGCTTGAACTCGATCATCACATATTACTTCCCGGAGATTTTCTAGGGAGGATTGCTCACCAGCCCCGGAGGGGCGACCCGTGAATAGCCGTAGGTTTTAACCTACGGACGCAGAACCAACGGAGGAAATTCAACCCCGTCAGGGATTGACCGGAAGGTGAGGATTGTCTGGCCCCTTCGGGGCCGGAATCCCTTTTATGAATCCGTTACCGTAGGTTTCACCTACGGCTATTCACGGCCTTGCCCTTCGGGCAAGCGAGGAAGCACGACAACGGGAGAAAGTCGTGTTACCGCGTCGCAGCGAGGATCATGGGGATGGGCCGGAGTTCCCGCTTGAGCGGGTCGAGCGCCAGGCCGAGGGATTCCAAGGTGAATGCGCCGAGTAAGGTGTGGTCGCCTTTCTCTCCGAAGATCACATCCGCCCCGCCGATCCTTTCCTCATACTGGAAGAGGGCTATCCCTTTCCG
>MEKR01000030.1 GCA_001767035.1 Acidobacteria bacterium RIFCSPLOWO2_02_FULL_61_28 | reverse complement strand
CCTGGACCGCTACGATTTCGTGGCTGGCCGCCGCCCCTGGCGGTGTGGTCGGAATCCTGTTCCTGGTTTGGGGCGTAAAACGAATCCCCGCACGCACGGAGATCATTGAGGCTTATCGTATCCTCACTCCAGCAGGCAATCCCGACGAGTGGGTCGTCACGGGCACGATTCCGGAGGTCGCGGGATTCATCGCAGGAGTGAAGGCCGAATTAGAAGCAAAAGAAAAACAGGCGCAACAACCTGCCCGCCCCTGACCTCAGAGACAAAGCAGCCCCGGCCAGCCGGGGCCGCTAACACACTCAATTCTCCCCCACCCCAACGTGGTGTGCCGCACGCGCTCAATGGCTCATTTCATGCTGCGGGCAATGGGGGCAGTGCCCGGTGTCATGCGGCATGGTTTGGGCACATCCGGGGCATCCGCCGCCCTCACCCTGCTGGCAGCAGCCTGCTTGCGCGCCCGGCTGCATCCGCATCATTTGCCCCGGGGGCATCGGCGTGCGGAAGGTCTTTCCTGCCAGAGTAATTTCCTTGCTGTGAACCATTAATTTGTTGTCCATCTCACAGCAAGCGGTCCCGCTGACCGTGATCGTTTCACCCACCTTGGGGTTGAATCCCTGGCCACGCAACGGAGCGAGCGGTCCGAAGTGCACGATGTATTCTTTTCCGTCCTTATCCTTGACCGTCAAACGCGGTGGCCCTGGGGTTCCAGGGATGAAGACGCTGGTTATCTCTCCTTCAATCTTGAGCGTTTTTTCCGGTTCCGGCGTGGCTTTCGTTTCCTGCGCCGATGCCGTCGCAACCCAGGCGACAGCCGCGAGTAACAGCCACACCGTGTGTTTACAATAGAGTTTCATGATGGCGCCCTCCTTCATGTCTTAGGCGAAATTGCAGACTCTTCGGGGAGAGTCTAACTCCCCCCGAAGAAGTTTGCGCCAATGCCTGTTACCGTCCTCGGCCGCCGCCCTGGCGCGGACTACCGCTCCCCGGTTGCTGACCTCCCCGGGGAGTGCCGGGCTGCGCGGTCCCCGGCGTGTGTATCCGGTCGTGCTTCCGCATTTGGTCTTGTTTGGGCGCGCCGGACGGTTCGGAGCCTGGTGTGCGCATACGATCGCGCTTCTGTGTGGTTCTCTGATCACCGCCGCCCGGAGCGGGGATGGTCTGCTGGGCACCGAAAGCCACCGTGGCGGTTGTCAGACCCAGCAAGGCAACGAATGTAAGTATTGATTTCATGGTCGTTATCTCCTTTTTTCATTCCCTTCCGAGAGAGCATTCGCTACGCTGCCCGCTCTAACAAGTTGGATGAGGTTTTCCAGTGCGGGGATTCTTGGGAGGCACAGCCAGCCCCGAACGTCGCACCCCTTTACAGACCGCGCCCGCTGTGCTATGGTGCTAAAGACACTAAAGAGAAGAAAGGAAGAGTCCCAGATGGCCCTGGGTAGCGCGCAAAAGTTGGTGGTCGTTGGAAAGTATCGGGTGCATCCAAAGGATACCGGATCGCCGGAGGTACAGGTCGCCCTTTTGAGCGAGCGAATCGCACAGTTGACGGAGCACTTCAAGCTCCACAAGAAAGATCATGCGTCCCGGCGCGGCTTGCTGATGATGGTGAACAGACGCCGCCGCCTCTTGGACTACTTGAAGGATCGTCACGCGGACCGCTACAAACTAGTCATCCAGAGCTTGGGAATCCGTCGCTAGCGAGAGTGACTGACCAAAGCTCGGCAACACCACAGGCGGTATTAAGCAACAGCAAGTCCGGAGGATCCCCCCACGGGGAGGCGCAGGCTTGCGCGCAGTCCGATGCTCCTTGTCGGACGCAGCGGCCGGGGACAGCAAGCGCAGGTCTTGACCGATCATGTGAGCAACCTTCGGGTGAGCGACCTTCTGGGGCACAACTCGCCCGGAGGGTTGCTGATCTATTCCACAACACATCCCACTTTACAAAACCGGCAGCAAGACCAGTGGTCCCGGCGTGCCGGGACGCTGGTCGCATTCGGAGGTTCCCCGGAAACAAACGGGTCTCCCGGAGGCTGCCCCCTAACCGCGACTCCGATGGATCGGGGCGCAGAATCTGATTTTTGGAGGAATGATGGATTATCAAGAAAGCATTGAATTAGGAAAACAACGCCTGGTGCTCGAGACGGGGCGCCTGGCAAAGCAGGCCAATGGTTCGGCCTACGTGCGCTACGGCGACACGGTGGTGCTGGCCACGGCCTGCGCCAATCAGGAACCGCGACTGGGAATTAATTTCTTCCCCCTCACCGTAGATTACCGGGAATACACCTACGCCGCCGGAAGAATTCCCGGAGGGTTTTATAAACGCGAGGGACGGCCGAGCGAAAAAGAAATCGTCACCAGCCGGTTGATTGATCGCCCGGTCCGCCCGCTCTTCCCCGCCGGCTTTGCGTGTGAGACGCAAGTGATCGCGATGGTGCTCTCCGCCGACAGCGACAACGACCCGGACGTGATCAGCATTGTCGGCGCATCGGCGGCCCTCTATCTCTCCGAGATTCCTTTCCATACGCCCCTCGGCGCGGTGCGGGTCGGGCTGGTGGGCGGGCAGTTGGTGCTCAATCCCACCTACTCGGAACAGCGCGAGAGCCTGCTGAACATTGTCGTGGTGGGCACCGAGGACGCCATCGTCATGGTCGAGGCGGGAGCGCAGGAGGTTTCCGAAGAGACGGTGAACGACGCGATCCAGTTCGGGCACGCGGCCTGCAAGCGAATCGTCGCCGCGCTGAAGGACCTCTACAGCCGCATGGGCATCCAGAAGCGGACCGTGGTACCCCCGGTGGTCAACCAGACGTTGCTGGCGGAGATCGAAGGCAAGTGGCGGGAACGATTGGTGGATGCGCTCGACACCTCCCGCTATGCCAAGATCGATAGCGAACGGCGCGTGACTGCGCTGCGCAAGGAGTTGCTGGCTTCCTATGAGTCTGCCGAGGAGGCCACCCTCAAGGCGATCAAGGAGATTTATGAGCTGCTCGAGGAACGCATCTTCCGCGAGGATTTGCTCAAACATCGCCGCCGGCCGGACCGGCGCGCCTTCGACGCCATTCGCAAGATCTCCTGCGACGTGGGCTTCCTGCCACGGACGCACGGATCGGCTCTGTTCACCCGCGGCGAGACGCAAGCGCTGGTCACGGCAACGCTCGGCACGTCCGAAGATGTCCAGCGGATGGACGTGCTCGAAGGCGAATCGCAGAAGCGGTTCATGCTGCACTACAACTTCCCGCCGTTCAGCGTCGGCGAGGTCGCGTTCCTGCGCGGCCCGGGCCGGCGTGAGATCGGCCACGGGGCGCTGGCCGAGCGCGCCTTGGTCAATATGATGCCGGGAGAAGAGGTCTTTCCGTACACCGTCCGCGTGGTCTCCGACATCCTGGAATCGAACGGTTCGAGTTCCATGGCGACCGTCTGCGGGGCCTCGCTGGCGCTGATGGATGCGGGCGTCCCGATCAAAGGTCCGGTAGCCGGGATCGCCATGGGCCTGGTGTTGGAGGGCGATCAGTACGCCATCCTGACCGACATTGCCGGGGCGGAAGACCATTACGGCGACATGGACTTCAAAGTCGCCGGGACCAACCGCGGCATCACGGCCTTGCAGATGGACATCAAGGTCGGAGGGATCACGCCGGCGATCATGGCGGAGGCGCTGGAGCAGGCCCGCAAGGCGCGCCTGGCGATCCTCGACACGATGGTGGCCACGATCCCGGAGCCGCGCACCGCCATCTCGCCCTACGCCCCCCGCATCTACACGATGAAAATCAGCACCGACAAAATTCGCGATGTCATCGGGCCGGGCGGCAAGATGATCCGGTCCATCATTGAGCAGACGGGCGTGAAAATTGACGTGGAAGACGACGGCCGGGTCAATATCGCGTCCTCGGACGAAAGCTCGGCCAAGAAAGCCATCCAGATCATTCAAGACCTGACGGCGGTGGCGGAAATCGGCAAGACCTATCTGGGGAAAGTCGTCCGGCTGGTTGATTTTGGGGCCTTCGTGGAAATCTTTCCGGGTACCGACGGGCTGCTCCACATCAGCGAAGTCGCCGAGCATCGCATCCGCGACATTCACGATGAACTCAAGGAAGGCGATCAGGTGCTCGTCAAAGTGATGAGCATGGAGGGCAACAAGATCAAGCTCAGCCGCAAAGCCGTCCTCCGCGAGCAGCGCGATAAGCACGGCAGCACCGCCGGAGATTGATCCGAGCCGCGCGCGTCAGCAAGCGGTCATCAGTGGCTTGATCCGAGCCCCGACCGCAAGGGAGGGGTGGCGTCGAACCTTGGGGGCATTGGTAAGCTGTTTTCATTTGCCCACCGCAGAGGACGCAGAGGAACAAGATTCGTTGGATCCCGCCCTGAGGGAGAGCTGTCATCCAGAGCGGACTCTTACGCGATTTCCTGAATTTTCTCCTCGAGTTCGTGCAATTGAATCGGCTTAAAGGAATAGGGGCAATTGCATTCTCTCAAGAATCGGAGGGTTTTCTCGCTGTGGTCTCCGGTCAAAAACACCACCTTGCTGGTGTACTCCGGCAAAAAGCAAGCCAGGAAGCGGTACAGGCTGCGCCCGTCGAATCCCGGCATGCGGATGTCGGAGACGATGACGTCGTAGTCCTCGGTTTGGAGCCGCTCCACGGCCTGATTGGCGGATTCGGCCGTCACCACGCGGTACTGCTCCGGGCGGAGCATGATCTGAAGGATCCGCAGCGTATCGGGATCGTCATCAATGAGGAGCAGACCGCGGGGACCCTTCGCGCTGCGGGGTTGCGGCTCCTGCCGCGGGGGAAGGACCAGCTTCCAGAGGGTCGTCTCCCCGCAGCGGGCGCAGGGAATTTTCACAACTCCCTCGGCGAGCAACTCGCCAAAACCGGCATCCTGGAGAGAACGGCTCTCTGTGGTTCCGCAGCGTTCGCAAGAAAGCCGGCAGTCGGGCATGATTCGATGCCTTCAGCTCCGTGTTTCTATCACACTGGTCTGCGCCACGCAAACACTTCGTGCCCGTCCACCTGCGTATCCATGCGGGTAAAGCCGCTGCGGTCCATCAGGCGCTCATGGACCTCACTCGAAACCCACAGCGTGTCCACCTCGGCTTCCTTTTGCAAGTGGCCGGCCACGTCAATCGTGTGATCGCTGATTTCTTCCAGCGGCTTGTCTTCGGGGATCAGCACGACGCCGATATTGACCCCGGCGCGGACGCGGAACTTGGTGCGAAGCTGGTGCACGTCGCGGTTGAAGAAATCCAGGTCGGTGATGACCTTCCGGCCGGCGGTCGTGGCGTCGTCCGCCGAGGAGAAGCAGGTCATGACCCCGTCGGGAGTCCAGGCCACTTTGTAAACGCGACATTCGCGGAAGATGCGTTCGAGGAATTTCTTGTATTCCGCGAAGGCGTGCTCGATGCTGATCTTTTCCTCGCCGAGCTTCATCTTGGTGGAGCCGGCCACGTCCACCGCCAGGAAAGCCATCTCCTTTTGCGCTTCGCTCAGCATGCGCTTGGCCACGGCGTATTCGCGCAGCAAGGACATCCGCGAAGCCGAAGCCGGCGTGGCCAGCCTGTGCTGCTGCTGGATTTGAAAAACCGCCGCAGCCGTCGGGGGTTTCCGCTCGACGATCCGCCGCAGCGCCGCCTCCGCCTTCTCCAGCCCCCCCGTCACGCCCAGTTGCGCGAGGTATAAGGCCAACCCGACCGCCACGGGAAGGAAATCCGCATTCTGGAAAATCAACGGGAAGGGCAGGAAACTGCCCACCACGGCCAGCCCCGGGTCCAGAAACCGATGCAGCAGCGGCAGAACAAATGCCAGAGCGCGCAATTGTTCCGTGGCCAGCAGACTCAACGCAAAGAGCGTGATACAGGCAAAGGAGTATACGCCCGCCGTCCAGCCGATCGCTTTTCGGAGGGCTTGCAATAAATAGATTGCCGGCAAAACGCTCAGGCGCAGGGCCCGCGACGGCTCTTTGGACAGAGCGCGCCGGATGGCAGTCGTATCCGCAGCCAGCATGGCCTGCGTCGCGCCGGATTGAGGGATCGGAGGCGCAACCGGGAGCACGGCCGCGGCCGCTCCTCTTCCCGAAGGCGACACCCGCCCCGCGGGCGGAGCGGCCGGAGCGGGGGAGGGGGTTGCGGGGATCAGTTCCCGCAAGTTCTCGACCGAAACCCCCGACGGGCGATCCTTGGCGGCCGACGGCATCACGACTGTCCCGCTCCACTCCCGCACTTGCTCCACCTCGTGCTTGATCGCGCGCAAATCCATCAGCAGGTTCGAGGCGCTCTGGTAGCGCTGCTCCCGGTTCTTCTCGAGACATTTCCGGATCAGTTTTTCCAAGGAAGGCGGCATTTCCGGATTCAAATCCGACGGGGAGGGCGCCGGCTGATTCAGAATCTTGGCGAGCACCACGTTCGCCGAAGAGCCACCGAACGGCAGTTGCCCGGTGGCCATCTCGAAGATCACCACTCCGGTCGAGTAAATATCCGTGCGGGAGTCCACTTCCGCGCCGAGCGCCTGTTCCGGCGACATGTGGGTAATGGTTCCCATCACCACCCCGCCGGCCGTCTGGAAGTGGTCCGGGGCGACGGGGCCGGTCTTCTCCACCATCTTCGCCAGACCGAAATCCAGAATCTTCACCTGGCCCCGGTCGGTCAGCATGATGTTTTCCGCCTTGATGTCGCGGTGGATAATTTTCTTTTCATCGGCGAGGCTAAGAGCGTCGGCCACCTGGATGGTGATTTCAAGCAACTGCCGGATCGGCAGAGACCCGTTCTTCAGGATTTCCTTAAGGGTTTTGCCCTCGATATATTCCATCACCAGGTAGCGGAGGTTATCTTTGACTCCGAACTCGTAAATGGTGGTGATGGCCGGATGCTGGAGCTTGGAAGCCGTCTTGGCTTCGCGCAGGAAGCGGGCTATCGAATCCTCGTCCTGCTGCGACTCCGGCGGCAGAACCTTGATGGCCACGGGACGATCCAGATCCAAATCAATCCCGCGATACACCACGCCCATGCCGCCCTGGCCCAACTTCTCGGTGATCTTGAAATGAGAAATCGTTTCGCCAATCATAGCGGTCTCCCGAGCCGAATTGCCCGTCGCGTCCCTCATGATACACTGGGGGCGCTTTGTTTTGAAAGTCCGCCGCGGGAGGCGCGATTCGCCGATTCGATTTATGATACGTTTATGTATCGTTATTTGCTCAGCCCCGCCGTCTTGTTCTTTGCCTTACTCGGCCCCGGTGTTCCCGCCGAGGGGCGGGAGGTCGAGGATGCGGTGTATGTTTACGACCTGTTTCAGCCGGGGAGCGGCTGCCCGGAATTGTTGGCCCGCCTGCGGCGGCTTCCCCTGCGCTCCACCGTGATCCTCAGCATCGAGCAAGGCCCGGAATTTGTTTTGGATCATCCCCATGGCGAAGGACGCTTAACGTGCGTTCTGCGGTTCCTGCGCGCTTCGAAGCGCAAAGCCAAAGCCTTGTTCCTGCAAGATGCTGTCTTTCTCGAACGCGGCGACGAGGTGGTCCGGCGCGCGACTCGGCTCGGCGAGTTTATCCAGCGCCACCCGGGGGAGCTTGCCGGCGCGCAGGTGGATGTGGAGCCGTATGGGCACGAACGATGGGAACAGAGCAGCGCCGCCGAACGCAGCCGGTCGCTCGGAAGCCTGCATGAGCTGCTTCGCCGGGTCCGCCCGCAGTTGCGCGGCTTGCCTCTGGGCGCGGCAATTCCCTGGTGGTATGCGGGACTGGCGCGGGAGCTTCCGGAAGCAGCGCCGGAGGCTCTGTTCCAGGAGGCCGACGAACTCTATCTCATGGCCTACGGGGACGGGGATTCCACGGAGGGCGGGGACCCTCCCACTTCCTTGCTGGCTCGGATCGCCGGCGCCTACGGGTTTTCCGGAACCGGGCGGACGCACGTGGTCCTGGCTACGTATGAGTTTCCATCGCTCCAGCGCCTCCAATCCGAACTGAAGAAGGTGCGCCGCGCGCTCGCCTCCCGGCCGAACTTCGCCGGCACCGCCGTCTTCCACGCCAATTCCGGTTTCCAGGCCACGGCGCCCCGTTCGAGTGGAGTCCGGTAAATCATCCATCCGGCAGCAGCGAAAAAAACGGGTGAAAACGACAACGGGCCAACCCAGGTTTGCCTGGGCCGGCCCGTCGCACTCGCGGAGAGCGGAACTTGAGAACGAAGGATGGTTATTTTTCGGTCAGAGTGAGCTTAAAAGGCACCCGGAAGTCCCCATAATACTGCGTTTGTCCCCTTTTCCCTCCCTGTCCCTCAAGGCTGGCTTCGCCGTACTCGTTGGTTGTTGCCTGCCAAACTCGCTTCCCCGGCGTATCGTCGAGAAGAGTAATTGTTACTTTGGGCCAGCGCAACCAGAAGCGGAATACTTGCGTGTAGCAAGAGGAGATGGTATCCCGGACGTTGAAGTCCAGGCGCGAGAATCCACCAACACTCTGGTTCTTCTGCAAATCCGTAAAGGCTACGGAGTTGCTCGTGAAGACCGACCAGTTGACCGCTTCGTTCTGGTCGGATGTATTAACGGTGCTGTTGACCCAGCAATCCGGTATCCGGGGCAGCAGTCCGTATTTGGGGTCGAGCTTCTGGATTCCATCCGGAAAATAAAAATGCATTTTCACGTAGCGGGTTCCCGGGACCACCAAGCCGCCGACCAGTGTATCCAAGGTGTCGAGGGTATAGACCGTGTTGTGCGTGAGGATTTCCGATTGTACATTCAACTCATTCGACGAATAGTCCCCAGTATAGAAGTCATCCGGCAACAGGCTATACACGTGGGGTTTACCGTCGGTGCGTAGCAACCCGACATCGGTCGCACAGCCGGGGTAAGTTACCCCGTCAACACTCCCAAAGGGGCAGGCCGTCACCAATTCGGATCTTACCTGGATGGTCTTATTCCTCTGCGCGAACGCCGGGAGAGCGATCACACCCAAAATAGCAACAGCCGCCAACCCCGAAACCATTTTCCATTTCCAAATTTTGCCGCCCATTTTCTAATTCCTCCCTGGGACCTTTGTCCTCCGCGCTAGAACCTTTGTACTACTTACAGCTTCATTGTCAGCCCTTGGTTCAGGAATCATCAATAGGTCCAAGGTCTCAATTTGAGTGGTGACCGCAGTACTATCGTGCCACCCGCGGAGAATCCTCAGAAGCGAAATCGCCAGGAGACCAGGAAGCTGTGGCTGCGGCAGCGCCGGTGGCGCTGTTCTCCACGCTACACCATTTTCAGGTTTGGTGTAGAGTACGTGGGGACGTCAGGGTACGACTTCAGTCGTGCCGTAAAGCGGCCCCTCTGAATTGTCATCCCGAGGAGCGAAGCGACGAGGGACCTGCACTTCCTTACGGCTTCAGCCGGGCTGCGATTGAAGTGCAGGTCCCTCGCATACGCTCGGGATGACAGCTCTTGGGGGTTTGGGGAATAGCACCGCAAGGTTTCGGTCTACACCAACAATGAACACGCTCTAATTCCGGTTTCCGGACCACACCATCGGAAGGTCGTTGAATCGGCCGTAAGGCAATCGAAAAAGAAAAAGGGGCCGACCCAGCTTTCACTGGATCTGCCCCTTGAGCACTCGATGAGCGTAGAAGGTAGGAGGATGGAGGGCTACCTATGGAAACGCGGGCAGGATCACCTTGAAAGCTCCTGCCCTCCTGGCGCCCTCCCGGTGTTTACGGCAGAGGGGTGAAGCTGACACGGTCCACGTAGAAATATCGTGTTCCGGGCGTGGCGAAACCACCCCAAAACGGGAAGTTCCTTCCAAAGTAGCTAACCAGGAAGAGGCCGGGGACGGTAGGGACGTTGGGCCCAGTGTGCACCGCCTTCGGGTTCGGGTCGTCGTCAATGTAAAAGCTGATCCGCCCATAGGGTGTCCCAGGTTCCCAAACAAATCTGTAACGGTGGAATTGATTGTAGACATTTCCAATCGGGAGGAGTCCATGCTCCGTGGTTGTTCCCTCGCCCGCGGCCTCGGGGTCATGATTGCCGTTCTGGGGGTCCGTGTTATGGAAATTAACGAACCAAATGCTCTCCGGAGACAAGCTCGGAGGGGTCGCCGTATGCGCCGAGTGCTCGAAAACGATTTCATGCTCCGAGTTATTCCAATAGGTGAGGCCCGCCGACACACCTCCCGAGAGATTAACCCCTGTGGCGATCGGGTCGTTCGCAGTGGACCCCATCCGCATCGTCCACTCGTAAGTACCGTAGCCGCAAGGAACTTGCGTGCGGATCAAGGAGCCTGTAGAGCGCCACCCAGTCCCGTCCGGCACCTGGGTCATTGTCAGACGAAGCAATCCGCCCCCAACGCTAACATTATTGGGGTCAAAGGTCCCGAGGTTATTCTGATCGGGAACAGACCCCGGGGCCGGGCCACTTTCCTTAAACCAGCGAATGAGATCAAGCTCGGTTCCACTGAAGTTATCTTCCCAGCCTGCACACGCTGGTTGGACTTGGAAATCAACTTTGAAATTGTCTGTTTTCGCGCAGCCGTTCGCAAAGTTCAGACGTATGCCATCCCCGGCTGGTGTCGTGTTGCACCCGGATATCGCCGAGCTTTGCGCAATCAGCCAGACCTTGTAGACTCCGCTCTTGCTACTGTCAAAGGGAACCAGTTGCACCGGCGTGTCATTCGGCCTCGGATCGCCCGGATAATTATCGCTGCCAAGCAAGTGTTCGCATAGACTCTCGCCCGGACGCCCAGAGATCTTCCCCAAAGCGCCAACCACGACCTGGCGGCAAAACGCATTGTCGGTGGAGAGCAGCATTTGACCGCTTGTATCGGTGACTTGAAAATAGTAGCGACCCGGCGGAAGCAGGGGCCCTTTCGTATGTTGGGGGCCGCCGTTGAGGAACACCTCCTCTTTCAAGTGGAAGTGGTTCTGGTTTACGGCCGTGCCGCGGAAATTGGTTGTGTGAATGGCGCCAGTGAACTTGTTGGCAGCCAACGCGCTGGAAACCAGCCAACCGCAAATCGCCACGGCGATCCCGGGAACAAGAAACATCCGACGAATATTCGACAACATTGTAAGGGCGCCTCCTAAAGCACCGAGCACCTTATGTTCTGGGGGGAACCATGGACCGAAGGTCACAGTTAGGGAGAGTCTTTTCTGCGATTATTGTACCACCAACTTCTGCCGCCCAGCTTCTAATTCCTCCCTAGGACCTTTTGCCCTCCGTGCTAGAACTTTCGTACTATCCACCTTCATTCTTTGCTCGTGTGTGGAATTACATCAATAGACCGCAGGTCTCATTTTTGGGGGGGTCTCCAGTACTATTGTACTACCGGCGGAGTAGGTTCAGAAGCGAAATCGCCAGAAGACCAGGAAGCTGTGGCTGCGGTAGGCGCCGGTGGCGTAAGCCGTCTTGGCGTAGTCGTAGCCCGCGCCGAGCGTGGCGGCCTCCGTGAGATTCCAGTTGATCGAGCCGCCGACGGTTCCGCCCAAGGTAAAGTCGTCCAGGCGCGGATCGCCCTCCACGAAGGTCGCCTTCTGCGGCCCCAAGGAGCCGTGCAGCTCGTATTGAACGGCGCTGGCGAGCCGCCCCGAATAGCGGCTGCTCAGGGCGTAGCGCTGCGAGAGCTCGGGCGTGAAGAAGCCCGCGTTGAACGCGCGCGTAAAGCCCACGGCCTGGTAGGTGTACCCGAGGGCCACATTCCCGCCGCCGCGGGTCGGCACGAGCACTTCCACCGTCCCGCTCCCCAGGTTGCTGTGATTGCCCGTGGAGTAGTTGGCGCGTGCATAGTTGACACTGAGCCGCAGGAAATTCTGGAGCAGGACGTCCCACAGCGCCCGGTACTCGTTCCGCGAAACGTTCAGCGCCACGGCCCGGGGCGTGTAGTCAATCATCATGCGGTCGGCTTCGAGCGTCAGCGTGGAATTGCGGAACGTCTGGACGCTGACTGAGGCCAATCCCAGCAGTTTCTCAGTCCCCGACGACTGCGCGTTGCCGCCGCCGCCCGCGGTCCAGCGGATCCGGGGCGAAACTGCCCCGGAGAGAGTAAACAGAACGTTGTTCGATACAAAGGAATCGCCCATGCCCCCCAGGAAGGAGCCCCGGCCGGCAAACGAAGGGATGGAATTGAAGTCGAGCTGCGCGCGCACCTCCGGCGTCAGCCAGAACGAGAGCCGCGCATTCCCCCGGTAGGTGCGCAGTCCCAGGTCCGGTTGAATCGCCCGCCCCGTGAGGAACTCGGTGGAATGCTCCCCGGAGAAGAGCAGGCGCAATTCCGGGCGCAGACCCGACAAGATATTGGCGCGCAACTCCCGCGACTCGGCGTGCGAGGTATCGGGCTGGATCAAATCCAGCGCCCGCCCCGCTTTGCCGCGCGCGCGCGCCACGTTCGCCAGGGTAAAGGTCACGTCCGCATGGTCGGGAACGCTCTGGTGGGCGAGTGAAAGCACGCGGTCGGCTTCTTCCATGCTCCCCAGATAGTACAGCGCCCGTCCCTTGCCGTAGAGCATCTCGACGTCGTTGGGAAAACGTGCGAGCGCCGCATCGTAGTGCAGCATCGCTTCCATATTGCGGCCGAGAGCCAGCAGCGCCTGCCCGCGCTCCAACATGACCTCTCGGGAACTGGGCATGGTTTGCGCCAGGGCATCGAGCTGGCCCAAGGCGTTCTCGTACTGCCGCGCCGCCGCCGACACACGGGCCAGTTGCAATTGGGCTTCGGGGTCCGGTTGGATCTCCAAGTAGCGGCGGTAGCGGGCTGCGGAGTCCGAGTAGTTCTCCGCCCAACTGCGGACCCGCGCCGATTCCAGCAGCGCCTCGGCATCTCGCGGATTCTCCCGCAGGATGCGGTCGTATTCGGTTACGGAGTCTTCGTAGCTGCGGTTGAAGCTCAACACCTGGGCCAGCCGCAAGCGGGCTGCCCGCATGTCGGGCCGGGCCTCCAGCGCCTGGCGGAAGAAGTTCACGGCCTCGGCGTAGTTGTTGCGCGCCGCGGCGCGCTCGCCGAGGCTATAGGCCGCATCCGCATCGGCCGGATTCCGGGCCAGCCAAGCCCGCAGTACCCGCTCGGCCCCCTCTCCGCCGGCCGCCAGCAACTGCTGTTCCTGCCGATCGCGCGCCTCGGTCTCCAGGCGCTGCCGGGTCAGCGCGATCTGCGCGTTTCCTGCCAGTTCCGGAGGAACCGTAGAGAGCACGCGGAGTGCCGCCTCGAAGTCGCCCAGGCTGGCCGAGGCATTCGCTTTCCCGATCAAAGCATCGGCGTCGGCAGGCCGCTGGGCGAGCAGCCGGTCAAAATCTTCCAGGGCCTCTCGATGCCGGCCGAGGGTAGTGCGCACTTGCGACCGGTGCGCCAGGGCATCGGGATCACTTGGCGTCCCCTCCAGGACGCGGTCGAGCAGCGGGAGGGCTTCCTCGGGATGTCCCGACCAGCGCAAGGCGGCGGCCAACTCCAGGTCCACCGCGGGGGTAGGGCTGCGTTGCGCCAGGCCCCGCAGCAGGCTGGCCGCATCGTCGTAGGAGCCGGCGCGCGCGAGCAACTGGGCGAGCCGGAATTCGGTCGCATCGTCCCTTCCCAATCGAACGACCTCGCGCATGTGACGGACGGCGACCGGCCACTCTTGGCGCGCCGCATAGTACTCGGCCAGCCATTGCTGGGCTTCGCGATCATTGGGATTCTGAGCGGCGCGGGCCTGGTAACCCTCCACCGTTGCGGGAGGCTGCTGGGGAGCAATCGCAACGGGAGCCGCGGAAGCGCGGCGGGTCCGGTCAATGTCATCGAGAGCGGCCCGGAGTTCCGGATTATTGGGAAAACGGCGCGCGAGGCCCTGGAAGATTTGCTCGGCTTCGTCCAGACGCCCCATCCAGTGCAGCACTTGCCCTTTGCCTTGCAGGGCCTCAGCGTTCTGGGGAGCCTCGGCCAGCACATCTTCAAAGCCGCGCAGACTATCCTCCAGACGGCTCTCCCAACCGAGCAGCCGGGCCACCCCGATCCGAGCCGGGATGTTGCGGGGATTGCTCTGGAGCACGATCCGAAATTCGGCCATGGCGCCGGTTGCGTCCCGTTGCCACGTTAATAACCGCGCCAGTTCCAGCCGCGCCAGGTTGTCTCCCGGACGGCGCTCCAGATAGGCGCGATACGCATCCACCGCCTGGGTAGGCTGGCCGGCGGCATCCAGTTGCTCCGCATACTCCCGCCAATGCTGGAGATGCTGCGGGTGCTGGGCCGCCAGCTCCCGCAAGAGCCGCAGGCCGGCTTCCGGTCGCCGTGCCCCGATATAAGCGCGAGCCAGCGCGATCCGAACGTCTTCGGCATCTTCCAGCGCCAGCGCCGCCTGAAAGAATTCGATGGCGCGGTTGAAATCCGGGCGGCGGCCGTTGGCAAAACATTGGCCGAGGTTGCGGTTGATCTGGAAGTTCCTGGGATCGGCAGCCACCAGCCGGAGGTAAATCGGCCGCGCCTCATCCAACTTGCCTTCCGCGAGAAGGCGATCCGCCACCAGGCGCAATTCCTCCGCGGGGGCAGGCGTGGCCGCCCGTTGTGCGTCCGCAAGCTGCGCCGCCACCCCCGTCCACAGAATCGTTACCAGCAGACAAGTCCAGCGTTTCATCGCGTTCGACCTCCCACCTCGCGGAACGCACTCTGCACGGAAGTATAGCCGGCTTTCCAGCGTCCCTTCGAGGAAATTGAATCCCATTTCGGCCAACCATAGGTTTTCAAGCCCTGGAATGAGCCGCGTTCATCCAGAGCCGGGAGGGAATCGGAGGCGGGCACGCCGCCTAAGGGAAACATGCCAAACTCTACGGGGTCCCCCGGCCGGAACGAGACCGCAAAGAATTGCAAGCCGCTGGTTTCGGCAGCGACGAACCGGGGGCCACCTTCGGTACCGGCCAACACCTGCCGGGAAGACGGATCGGTAAAGAACAAGGCCGCCCAGGGCAGCCGGAACACCAGAGCATTGCCGGCGAAGTCGCAGGTCCAGGTCGCCAGCGTGTCGTCGGACTGTCCCGCGGGGCGGTACCGCAACTGGCTGAGGCTGTATCGCTGCGGAGGGAACTGCCGGCCATCGCGGGCGAAGCGCCGCCGGTTGGTTTCGACTAGGATCTCCTCAAAGCCCGACCATTCCTCCAACTGCGGCCGGAACGGAATGCGATAGGAAAGCTGCACGTTGACCGGAAGCCCGGAGATCGGCTTCACTTCGCGCGGATTGTAATTGGACGCAATCAGCAGGCGGGCCGTGCCTCCCTCCCCGATATGCAGCAGGAAATTGGCGCCCGATTCGGCGCGGACCTGGGGCGCCAACCCCGGCTGCACTCGGCTCCCGAACCGCCCGGGGGCTGTGCTGATGCCGATTAGAAACTGGGCCTGCCGGAAGTCGGGGAAATTTCTGCGGTCCGCGCGCACTTTTCCCACCTCCAGGCGGAGATAGACAAAGGCGGCATCGGAAGAAACCTTCAGGGAGCGCAGCGTCCGTTCCGCATCCCAGCCGTCCGGAAGAGACTGGGCCGGTCCCCGGTCTTTAACGTAGAGGGGCGGAACCGCATTCCATCCCGTGAAGCTGGAGAAGAACTGGGCCTCTCCGGCAGGATCGTAAGTCCACAGGCCGAAACCCTGATCGGGATCGAGCCGGTTGTTCCACAGAAGCTGCCGCTCGGGCGGAATGGCCAAGGGGCGCGTGAGCCAGCTTGCCCGATACCACTGATCCTGCCACTCGGAAATCAGGCCGCCGGCCCAGCCCGCCTCGGCCAGGTTGCGAGTCATGCGCGCCAGCCCCGCTCCCTGCTCGCTCTCGGTGAGGCCGCCGTGGTTCCAACCGTAGGGATGGAACCGCCCAATGCCGATGCTGGTGGAAATGCCGTAGCCGCTGGCCAGCAACGGCATCTGCCGGTAATGTGCTTTCAGCGCCTTCAAGTAGCCCAGGAAGGGATTCGGTCCCTCCGCGTCGCGCACGGCCAGATATCCTGCTTCCCGGTAGAGAAAATCGGGGTAGAAGGGGAAGACACTGTAGGAAGCAAACAGGCCCGCCGGGAGCTCGGGGCTGCTTTGGAATCTGGTTTCATCCACGCTGACGGCGTCATTGTCATCAATGACTTCTTCAGGCCCCGGCGGTGTCAGCCGCTCGCCCAACCGGCGGCGAAATGGAAATTCCTCCAGGAGGTTCGCTTCCGTCGGATGAGCGAGCGGATCCAGGGCCGCCCAGTTGACAATTCCCAAGGGGCGCTGCTGGTTATACTTTTGGACTTCGTAGGAGGCGGCATAATCGAGCAGGCCGGCGAGCCACGCTTCGGTGGCGTTGCCCTGGATGATGGAAACGTAGTTCCCGGCGTAAGAACTCCGCTGCGGGTTGGTTTGGTTATTGGCGGACACGATGTGGGGCTCCCAATCGCGGCCAATGAGCAGTCCAAGAACGTATTCCGAAACGTCCACTGCATATAAGCCGTCCGCATGCCCCCGGCGCACCGGCAGCTCGCCCTGCCCATGAATTACGTCCAAGGCCCAGGCGAGCTCCTGGCGCGAGACCGCCTGAAAGCCCGGCTGGAAGAGGTCAAGGGGCGCCGGCTCCGCCAGCCAGACTTGTTGGATGAGATACAGCCGGGACTGTGGGGAATTTTCGTTGTGACGGCGGAGCGCCCGGTAAAAGGCCGGCGGGAGAAGGGTGGAGGCACGCACCGTATTGGCTCCGAGCGCCGCGATCTGTTCGAACCACGCCAGGTACTCCTCCACCAGAACCGGCGGCTCCGAGACAGTCTTGCCCGGCACGGCCGGACCCAGATTCACTCCGTGGAGGTAGACGTTCTCCCAGGCATTGCCGCTGCGGCGTTGGAAGTACGGTCCCGTCGCCCGAAAATTCACTTGCAGCTCGCTCGGGCGGCTGAGCGGCGCCAGTCCCCTGGGAATCTCCTCGTTGAGCCGTTCCAGACCGTACATTTCCTCCAGATTCTTGCGGGCCAGCACACCGTACCGGTCTCGGCCCAACATGCGATAAAAAAGCGCCGCCGCTTCCCGGGTCTGCCCCACCTGGCGCAGCATGGTGGCCGCGGCCAACTGATAATCGCGGTTCCGGGGTTCCTGCTCGAGCAGGGTGCGGATATCTTCCAGCCGGACCGGGGTTTGGCCGCTTTCGATCCCCAAATAGACCAGTCCCAGTTTTGCCTCCACGAGGCCCGGATCCAGCCGCGCCGCCCGGCCGAAATTCTCCCGTGCTGCGTCATAGCGGCGGAGTTTCAACTGATTCCATCCCATCAGAACCAGGATGGCCGTGGAGTTGGGTTCGATCACGTAGGCGCGTTCCAGCTCCAGCAGCGACAGGTCATGATTGCCCTGGCGGTAGGAGTTGAGGGCGCTCTCATAGAGCGGCCGGCTCTGCGGCTTCAGCCGGGCCTCGTAGTAGGCGGAGGCGATCAGGACCAGAGCTGCAATCAACCAAATCCGATTCACTCTCATGCGGGGGCCTCCTCCGTGCCCGTGCGCACGGTATGACGGACCAGCTCCCAGGATTTCTGGCCGCGCATGTACTGCACAAAGCCTTGCACGCGGTAGAGCACAATCATCTGCCGATACCCAAAGTTCTCCAGCACGGCGTACCACAGCAACCGCATCAGGTCTCCCATCCGCGGATAGCGGCGAAAGGTGATTTCCTCCAGCACCACGCTTCCCACGGAAAGAAACGTCCCATACACAAATGCCAGCAGGACAAAGAGCAAGAACAGGTCGAGCGGAGTCAAACCCAGAAGGAAACTCACCGGAATCAGAATGTAGCCGCCAAACTCCACCAAACAGCCAAAGGCTTCCACAAAGGTCTGGAACGGCAGGCTCAGCATCCCAATCGTCCCGTACTTGGGATTGAACAGCATGGTGTTGTGCTTCATGACGGTTTGGATCAAGCCCAACTGCCAGCGCCGGCGCTGCTTACCGAGCAGTTGGCGGGTATGCGGGGCAATGGTCCAGCAGACCGGGTCGGTGGTGAACGACGTCCGATAGGCGCGTTTCTTGGCGCGCATCAGCCGGTGGACGTTCGCGACCACGTCAATGTCTTCCGTGACGGTATCGTGGCCGAAGCCCCCGGCTTCGATCACCGTTTCGCGGTGAAAGATGCAAAATGCTCCGGAGGCAATGAAGGTGCCCTGGAGCAGGTTCCATCCCGTCCGTCCGAACAGGAAGCTGCGCAAATATTCGACCACTTGGAATTTCTCGACCGGATGCTCCGGCAGCCGGATTTCCGTCACCTGCCCGTCCTGCACCACGCAGCCGTTGAGAATGCGCACAATGCCGGCGCTGAGCACGGTATTGACGGGGGACTGGATGACGGGGTACATCAGCCGGAGCAAGGAATCCTTCTCGAGAATGCAATCGGCGTCAATGGTGCAAAAGTAGGGGCTGCGCGCCATGTTGATCCCGACGTTCAAGGCGTCGGGCTTGCCGCCGTTGGGCTTGCTGATCACGGTCAGCGGGGCAATGTGGGGGTTATGGTAGAACGCGGCGGGCGTCGTCGCCGCCAGCCGGGGCCGCCAGATCAGGTCCATGCGGATGAGCTGGAAATGCTCGAGAAGTTTTTGGAGCGTCTGGTCCGTGGACCCGTCGTCCACCACAATGATTTCCTTCGCGGGATAATCCAGATGGAGGAGCGACTCCACGGTCAGAATGATCGAGTTCTCTTCGTTAAACGCGGGGACAATCACGGTCACCGGCGGCGTCACGGGCGATTCCCGCACCTCCTGCAACCCGGCGTAACTGATCCGCATTTGATAGAGCCAGACGTGCGCAAACGACAGGAACATCAGGATGGTATAACTGCCGTTGGCGGCAAAAAAGTACAGGATGATGATGTTGTTGAAGATGTTGGTGATGAAGATGACCAGGTCGCGTAAGGATTCCATGGTTGTTCAGTTCCCCACCGGTTCGGAGGCCAGGGTTAGCTCCGTGTATTTGCCCAGCGCCACTTGGAAAATCGCGAGTGCCGTGCCCCGCACCTGCGGGTCCGGATCGGTCTCGGCGCAGACCTGAAACGTCTCCAGGCATTCGGGGGAAGAGCACCCGGCCAATTCCCGGAGGAGCACCATCTTGATGTCAGGGCGAATGGGGCCCCGGAGCAACATCAACAGCATCGTAACCATTCCCGCGGCCACCATTTTGCGGACCACCATCGCGGCCATCCAGCGCCGTTGGTCATCGGCGGTGAGGGTCCGCCCGGCCATCAAGGCGCTCTCATCCAGCGCGGCGTCGGCCGGCAGGTTTTCCAACATGGTAATCAGAAGGCCGCCCCGTTGCAGCTCTTCGCAAATCTGTTCGTTCGTGTAGCGGTCCTGGCTGTGAATAAAGGCTTCCAGGACGAAATCCACGCCCAGCTCCCCCATCTGCGACAGGGCCTTGGTGGCGGCTTCCCGAACCAGCCAGTTCGTGTCGGTGAGGCGTTGGACCACGTCCGCCGCCAGGGGAAGATATAACTTGGTTGCGGCGGCCCGTGTGGCGTGCATCCGCACAAACCACGCTTCGTCTTCCAGGAGCTTGCGAAGAATCTCCGTCGAGGCGTCGTCGTGGAAATGGGAGATGACCACCGCGGCCCGCGCGCGCACGTCCGGCCATTCGTCCTGGTGGAACCGCTCGGTGAAAAGACGGTAGATTCCCGGGCTGAAGTCGTTCTTGCTGAGGACGGCCGTGGCGGCGCGGCGGTCCGCGATTTCACGGATGATGTCGGTGGCAAAGAAACGGACCCGGCGGTTGGAGTGCTGCAGGGCAATCTGAAAGGCGCCCACGTCATCGAGAGAATACTGCACCAAGGCCGTCTTGATGTTGCGCACCGATTGCGAGCTGCGTCCTTCGAGCACTTTGATCAGTTCCTCGATCAGCACCGGAAGGGTGGCCGGGTCGGCATGCTGGCCGAGGTAGCGAAGGCAGATTTCCTGAACCTCCGGGTGCGGATCGGTGACGCCGACCAGGATCGCCCACATCCCTTCCGGGGTGGGAACTTGCCCCAGCTTGTCGGCAGCCCGGCACCGTTTCACGAAGTTGGCGCTGACCCGCAACCCGAGCCGGCGCAGCAGGTTGGGGGGCCGGTAATCGTCACCCAATTCGGCCAACATCGTCGCAATCGAGCCGGAGGGCCGGGGAGCGCGAGCGCGCAGCAACGTCGCCCATTGGTCAATCCAGCCGAGCTTCTTGACGATGGCGCGCGTGAGCGCACCGTCTTGCGGAACCCTGGCGTGACGCAGGAGGGCCTCCTCCAGCGCGCGCCGTTCGACCGATGATCGTAAGACTCCCAGAGAGGCCACAGCCGTTTCCGGATCGGTGGGGGTTTGATAGAGCGGATCCAGCACCTCCTGGACGCGCTGCCGGGCCTCGTCCAGTCGTTCGAAATATCGCCGGCGCGTGACCCGCCGCTGCAGCAAGATCAGCGCCAACCCGGTAGCCAGCGCAACGACGGTGAGGATCAGCCAGATGACGATCGTGATAATGTCTTCAATTAGCAAAAGAGAATGAACCCGTCGCTTCCAGCAGCTCCGATCTTCGTTCCGATGTTGCCGCTAAGTTCCACCACTTTCTTCGAGTTTCTGGGGGGGCAAGTCGGGCTTCCCAACGACACGCAGGCCGCCCCACCCCGACCGTGTCATCGCAGAACCGCAACGCCCGCGCGTTTCCTGGATCAAAATCCGCAGCGGAAAAGGCGCCTGCGTTTCCGGCAAGGCACTATTCTAGCACCCTGCCTGGGAAAGACCCATAGTCCGTTTTCCTCAAATCACACTAGGACTTTTCGACTAGAAAGCGGCCATGCAAGAGGCTTCTGCCGCGATCGGGCAGTGTACAATGGAGGGCGGCCCGCCAGAGGGAAATCGTCCCGTGGCACGCCACGGCAAAGCAGCGGCGGGGAGGAGAAGGGAATGGAGATCAGAAAAGACCCCATAACACGAAGCTGGGTATTGATCGGGGATGGCGAGTACTCCGACATCGCCGAACCGTCCTGCCCGTACTGTCCGGGCCAGGAGTCTCTCCCCTTGCCTCCGATCCTGTCGCTTCCCCTGGACGGTCATCACGGGGGAATCCGCGTATTCCCGCATCCGCGGCCGCTCTACCGGATCGAAGGGGAAACGGAGCGCCGGGCCGAAGGCCTGTACGACAAGATGAGGCCGGTGGGCGCCCATGAAGTGATTATCGAGACCCCGGACCATCACAGCCAGCTTCCGATGCGGCCGGAAACGGAAATCGCCCCGCTGCTGGAGGCCTGGGCACTGCGAATCGCGGACCTGAAAAAGGACCGGCGCTTCAAGTACGTCACGGTTTTCCGCAACGTGGGGGAGTTGTCGGGCCAGCACATCCGGCATCCGCACTCGGAGCTGACCGCGGCCACCTTCATCCCGCGGCGGATTCTCTATGAGCTGCGCGCCTCGCAGGAATATTTTCAGATGAAAGAACGGTGCGTGCTCTGCGACATTGCCCGGCAGGAAGAATTGCAAGGCGTGCGGGTCGTGGACCTCAGCCGCCGGTATCTGGTCATCTGCCCGTTCGCCTCGCGTGTCCCGTACGAGCTCTGGATTCTGCCGCGCTACCACAACAGCAGCTTTGAAACGGACTTGCTGCGCCACCGCGAACATCTGGAGCTGGCCGGCATTCTGCGGCGCACCCTGGCGCGCCTGAGCCATGTCACGGATTCCTACCATCTCGTGCTGCACACCTCGCCCAATACCCAGGCGCGGGCGGATATCGCCGGTTACTGGACCACCATTGAGGAGGATTATCATTGGCATATCGAGATTCTTCCGATCACCGAAAAGCGCAGCAAATCGTACAGCATCAAAGAAGTGTATTACTGCTCGGTCCCGCCGGAAACCGCCGCCGCCCGATTGAAAGACCTCCCCACGATTCCGCCCGCCTTGCCCCAGGCAAAATTTGAATTCCAAACCAGCGGCTAAGAAGGGGTATCCCCGTGCGGGCGGGGAATTTCTCCCCGGACCGCAGGCGGCGTCACGCCGGCGGTGCGAGGCAGCCATCGAAACCCGGGAGAATCGCGCACCGTTTTGAGAGAAAGAAAGTATTGAATTTACAACGGGAACTCGAATGTACTATAGTATCGCTCCTAGACTCTTGTTCCGGAGAAACGGCTCCGCCGGTTTGGCCGAGCACGTGCGAGAAGAAAACGGTTCTCCCGTTCGCTGCATCGGCCGGCTCACCCCGTAACGGGCGGCAGCGGGATCCGAGCAACTCTGGAAGGAGCGAATTGGCTCCCAGGGAGCGCAGATCATGGACTTTTGGAAACGCAAAGAAGAACCACCATTCCCCTTACCCCGCAAGGAAGAACCACCACTCAGTGTCAATCCGGTGAAGGAGGTCACGCCCGTGTCTACCAGCCCGCAGGAGCGGAAATTTGAGGCAGCGCCGCCAGAGGCTTCCCGCAGCGCCGTGGCGCACATCGGGAAGTCTGTCCAGATTAAAGGAGAACTGTCCGGCAACGAGGACTTGTTTATTGACGGGCAGGTGGAAGGAACGATCGAGTTGCGCGAGCATAACCTCACGATCGGACCGCACGGCCGGGTGCAGGCCAATGTCAACGCCAAGGAAGTGATCCTGCACGGCAGCTTGAAGGGCAACGTCCGCGCGGTGGACCGCGTGGAGATCCGCAAGTCAGGCTCCCTGATCGGCGATGTGGTGGCGGCGCGCGTGGTGATCGAAGACGGCGCTTCCATCAAGGGAAGCGTGGACATCCAGAAGCCCACCGAGGTGACGGGCAAACCGGCGGAGGGGAAGAAGCACGACGCGCCCCTGCCGATCCCCGAGAGCCAGCCCAAGTTTGCCCCCAGCCCCGTCGAGGCGAAGAAGTTCAATTAGGCCGGCGCCGGAGGATTTGTACGGGACACCCCGGACTGGGGAGCGTTCTCCGCTTCGAGGCGGCCTGTCCTGCCAGTCCGGAGCGCAATCGAAGGCAGCGCCGTCGCAGAGCGGTTCCCGGAAGGCGCAACGGCCCACAGCAAGGCCCATAGCAAGGCCCCTAGCAAGGAAGGATCCCCCATGTCCGTCACCAGCGGAGCCGGAGATTCCCTTCTCGGAGAAAATGTCCGGCGACTTCTGCGGCAGGTGTTCGGGGACCAGGCCGTCTCCCCCTCCGCGGTGGCCACACCCTCGACTCCGTTCCCGCGGCGCAGCAACGGGCTGCGCGAATTCTGGAGGGGAATCGAGAGCGATCCCGGTTCGGGCATCCTCGATCTCGGCTCGACCTCGCAAGCCAATCTCAGCTTCATCACCGGCCTGGGATACAAGCTCTATACCGAAGACCTGTTCCGAGCTCTGCTCCGCATCCCCATTGCCGACAAGAGCCAGGCGGGGTTGTCCGAAGAAGACCGCTTTTTCCGCGAGAACCTCAATTATTCCGACGGACAGTTTTCCGGGATTCTCTGCTGGGACCTGCTCGATTTCCTGGCCGAGCCGCTGGTCAAGCCGCTGGTCGAGTGCCTGTATTACTTCCTGCAGCCGGGCGGCAATTTGCTGACCTTCTTTCACACCGGCACGCCGGGCCAGGACGTGCCCGTGTGCCAATACCGCATTCGCTCCTCCGATACTCTGGAAGTGAGCGGGCGGGGCTCGAACAAACTGCGCCGGCACTTCAATAACCGCGCCATCGAAAACCTGTTTCGCAAATTCTCTTCCGTGAAGTTTTATCTCTCCCGCGACAGCCTCCGCGAAGTCGTCATCGTAAGATAAGTGACGAGTGACCCGTGACTCGTGACGCGCAACTCCGAGTCGCCGTCCACCCCCACGTCCCGGCCGGGGCCGAGGCCGTCCCGCCGGAGGGCGGTCCGCAAGGGAGCGGCGCGGAGTTAATCGCTGATCAACTGGCCTCGTCTTCGCGGGGGATTGATACTGATCTTGCCCCACCAGGTTCCCCAACGGCCATAGTCCGGAGGGGAAAAATGAGGGCCGCTGGCGTACTCCTGAATCGTCCAGAAGTCCAGATCATTGACCGGGTCCACGACCGTAGCGCTGAAGTCTCCCCAGCGGTTATCCGTGCCGCTGAAGGTCTTGAAGTAGGTCGCTTCGCCGGCCTTCAGCAAAACCGAGTCTCGCAGCGTGCCCGCGGCGTCCGCTGTTGCGCGGAACGAATAGCCGGCGGAAGCAAACTGGCTCGCTGAGAAGCTCGAATACCCCAGCAGTACATCATTTTGTGAGTTCACGGCGATGCTGGGATAGGCGTAGAAGAATGTTCCCGTGGAATCATCCACCCGGCCGAATTGCTGTAAGGTCCCGTTGGGCAGAAATTGCCACCATTGCACGGCGGCGCGATCGGGGCTGTTGGCGGGGAGAAAAGCCGTCTGGGCCGCCCAGAGCGAGCCATTGCGGTATATGACGGGACTGGAGATGCGAGAGTCGTTGAGCTGGATTTTATCCGCCGTATCTTTCTGCGGAGCAAAGTCTCCGCCGCCCGGCGGACTGGAGGCCCAAGGATTCCGTGTACTGACGAAGTCGGTCCCTGGCGTGAAGACCTCCGACCCGACCGCCCCCGTAATGGTGGAAATTCGCAGGATTCCTTTGCCGCCGGGGGCGTCTCCGTTCCAGTGCTGGACCAGATACAGGGTCGCCAGGGTGTTGTCGTAGGTGAGCGCCGGGGCCAGCGTGTTGCTGGAATCGGAAAAGAGAGCGAAGGAGATGCTGGTCCCGGCATAGAGGTCCGATTTCTCGATCGCGTACAGATTGGACTCCGCAAATGTGTTCCCGTCCACGCTGAACATGTTTATGGTAATCACGGCCCAATCCTTGTTGAAACCCAGCGAGGGGAAATCCCCCCAGTTCGTGTTGGTCGCGTCCAAGTCCAGCCGGTAGAGCCTCCAATTTCCGGTCGGATCGGCGCTCTGCGAGGCCCCGATCAACAGAGAGGAAGCAGCAGATTGGCGATTACTGAGCGCCACCACGAGCCAGCGGTTGCTGAACGGGTCGTAACTCACCCTGGGATCGAACGGGTCGGTCGCCCCGGTCGAATTCCAGAAGGCGTCAATCGAAACCGTGCTGAGAGTTGTGCCGGAGCGGCTCTGAATGCGGACCTGCGTGTTCAGCGTGACCATCAGATGGTCCGGGCCAACCGCGCCCTGCGTGTCGGGAGGGATCCCCGTATTGTTGTCCCCCAAGGCTGCAAAGTTCGCTAGCGGGGCCGGAGATGCCACCAAAGCCGTCGGCAGCCCTAGTGCGGCCGAGGGAGGTTCAGGTTCCTTGACGCCGGGCGCTTCCGGCGGAACCGGCTGGTCTCCCGGGACCGGCAGGAACGGCGTTACTCGGCGCTTAGGAGGTCCCGGCGGGGAAGCTGCTTCCCGCGCTGCCAGCTCCTGGAAATTCACCACGGCGCGAACCTCGGCGACTCCCCGCCGCCCGGGCACGGGCTGCTGCGCGCGCGCGCTGGCAACGAATCCAAGAAGCAGCAGGCAGGTGGTTCCAACTGCTGCAAGCCTCCTTCCGTTCCGGCGATGGAAAGCGCAACACCGGACGGTGTTTCCTGGGCTCGTTGTTGATTTTCTGTCTACCAGCGAATCCGCCATCTCCATGGTTGGGAAACCTTGGGAAATCATCCCTACTCACTGATCAACTGCCCTCTTCTCCGCGAAGCGGACCGGATCGGCTCGCTACACCTACGCGAGAACGGGTCTAATCGCCCGTGAGCTGTCCTCCTTTCCTGGTCCGCGGAACACAAACCTGCGCGACAACTGCGATGCCGGCAGCCAGTGGGTTCGTTGTAAAGACCGGCACGTTCGGAATGGAAGAAGAACCCCTCAGTCGTACCGCCAGCGTTCCCGTCTGATCCGCGACGGTGAGGTTGGCTTGGACCGGGACCCAAAAGAGAAATTCTGCGACCAGCTTTTCGATCCCGACGGGGCTGGTCCCCCCGATGATGACATCCACATCGTGATCCCGGTCCGCCACGGTCGAGTTGAACGGAAGTCCGACAGGTGTGAGCCCGGTGAGCGTGCCATCACTCCCGGCAAAATCCACCGACTCGATCTGTACTCCGACCGGAATGCCCGTAAAGGAGAACCGAATCTTAAAGCTCGAAAAGCCTCCCCCGGTGCCCGCCGGGCCCAGAGCTGCTTCATCAGCCGAGCTGAGAAACGCCATGGTGAAGTTTTCCTGAACCGTGAACTTCCTTTTCACGCCCCCGCTGATCGTGAGCGGGGGAGAGCAAAGATAGATCGTCCCAATGCAGTCTTGCACGAGGATCGCATTGCCGCTGCCTTGCGTGTTGTCCACGAAGCGGGGCACTTCCGGAGCGGCGGTCCCGCCGCGGAGCTGCACGGCCACGACGCCGATTTCGTTCGGTGTGGTCAGAGCAGCCGGGTCAGGCGTCCAAAACAAGAATTCCGCGTCGAGCTTCTCCGCAGCCCCGGTCGTGCTGGTTCCGCCGATGGTGATGTCCACGTTCACGTCCCGCGAGCCGGATTGCGACGTGAATGGAAGTCCCGCCTGCGCCAGCCCGGTCAGAGTTCCGTCGGTCCCCGTAAAGTCCACTGATTCGATCCGCACGCCGGCAGGAACATTAGTGAACGCGAATCGAATCTTAAAATCCGTGACATTTCCGTTGTTGTTCAACGCCTGCTCATCCGCCATCCCGAGGAACGCTTGGTTGAAGTCTTCCGTTACCGTGAACTTTACCTTCAAGCCGGCGCCGGCAGTGAGAAGAGGGTTACAGGTCTGGATCACACCCGCGTTGAGCGACACCGTAGCCGCTTTTGGCTGCACACTGGCAACGGAAACCTGTGTACCCGGCGCCGGATTAAACCTGATCGGATTGGTTGCCGCAAACGCATCGGGCACCGACGCCACAAACGACACGAGGATGACAGTCCCGGCTCCGGAGGCGTTGGCATTGACCCGGACACCGGAAACGCTGATCGTCTGGCCGATGTCGCAGTGCAAATTAGCGGTCGTAAATGTCAGCGTCACAGTGGTTCCGGAAATACTTTTGGAAATCGAGCCGCCGGTGCAATTTGTCGTCACGGTTCCGGACGTCGGTTCGACGGCTGCTCCGTATGTCAACGTGATGGTCGACGTGGGCACGATGTCTGCCGAAGCGTCAGCGGTGAAAAGCAGCGAGCCGGCCACCTCCGTCGTGCCCTCCGGTCGTACAGATCGCGTGACACTGCTGACCTGGAAGTTGGGAGGATCGCAGCTATGGGCAAGAATGACGTTCCCGCCGGCCTGTGCGTTGGGAGCAAAGACCGGCGCGTTCGGAAGGTCAGCCGCACCCCGGAGCCACACTGTCACGCTGCCGGTCTGGTCTACGGCGGTCAGAGCGCCTGCGTCAGGGATGGAATAGTTAAGATTGATGGCGAGGGTTTCCACGGCCACGGTGTTTGTCGCTGTAAAAGTAAGATCCACATCGTTATCCCGGTCCCCCACCCAGGACGTGAACGGAAGCCCGACCACCGTGAAGGTCAAGGTGCCGCTGTGTTCGGGGCGGGTGGTGACTGAGTCAAGTCTCACTCCGACCGGGATGTTGGTGAAGGAAAGCTGGACCCTTGTAGCAACAACGGACCCGCCCGTACCAGCCGGCCCCAAACCGGTTTCCTCAGCCGCTGTCGTAAATACTGCTGCAAATGTTTCCGTGACACTGAACACCACCGCGCCGGAAGCTGGAGTGCAGATCAAGATCGTTGCCTGCGTGAAGGTTGTCGTCGTCGAGGGGGACGCCTGAACGGTGGCCACCGTGAGAGCGGAAAACTGGATCAGCGAGATGGGGTTGGTAGCCTGAGACGCTGGAGGAACCGTGGCTCCTACCGTAACAGTGACGTTCGCGCCCGACCCGAGGGCATTGGCGTTGACCCGAACGCCGGAAACCGTGAGCGAATGGCCGACGACGAACGCCTGATTGGAGAAGAACGAAAGAGTCACCACGTTCCCAGAGCAGGACTTCGTAAGGAAGCCGGAGGTGGGCCCCCCGTTAAACGCAACTGCTCCGCTGCAATCCAGGATGGCTGTTCCATAATCCAAGGTGATGGTCGAACTGGCGACAATGGTTCCCGAGCTCATCGCGGAGAACGCTATCGTCCCCGTGGCTTCGGTCAAGCCTTCGACCCTGATCGGCCGTGCGCCGCTGGAACCGGCAAGGAACTGTACTTGAGCGGATGCGGAACCTGCGCCCAGTAGCGCCACCGTCAAGAAGGCTGCGAACGGCGCGAGAACTGTTTTCAGTGTTCTGACTACGGCTCGGTTGGGATGTCTATGCGGCATGAGTTTCCCTCCCGGAAGCTGCATTTTTCGCTGGCAGCGAACTACGGTGTGCATGTGGAGCCAGATCATTCCGTATTGAATTTCACGGTTATCGCTTTGGCCTGAACGGTGGCTACCGTGAGCGTGGTAAAGACAATCAACGTAATCGGGTTGGTAACCTGATTCGCCGCAGGAACCGATGCTGTTACAGCTACGTTCACATTGTTTCCAGTGCCGAGGGCGTTGGCGTTGACCCGAACGCCGGAAACCGTGAGCGAATCGCCGGGCACGAACGCCTGATTGGAGATGAACGAAAGAGTCACCACGTTCCCGGAGCAGGACTTCGTAAGGAAGCCGGAGGTGTTCCCCCCGTTAAACGCAACTGCTCCGCTGCAATCCAGGACGGCTGTTCCATAATCGCAAGCGATGGTCGAACCGGAGACAATGACTCCCGCGGTGTTCGCGGCGAGGACAATCGTCCCCGTGGCTTCGGTCATGCCTTCGACCCTGATCGGCCGTGCGCCGCTGGAGCTGGCAATGAACTGTACCTGGGCAGACGCGGCGGTGGCCCCCACCAGCCCCAACCCAACGACCGTTACCAGTGCAACCAATAATCTTTTCAGGTCTCGCATCGTTGTCACCTTTCCCTCGCTTTAGTTCACCGTTGCTTTGATGACCACGGTCACTCGATGCGCCGCGCCCCCGGCGGCGGCGATTACGAAGTCGAGCTTGTCAGTCAGGTTCAGCGTGCTCTCGCCGCCTGTGAAGGTCGTCGTCGAGGCCCCGGAGGCAGAGTTGTTGCAGCTCAGGTTCGAGGCCAGGATGTTGTTCGGCGAGGTGTCATCACGCTGAATGTTGATGGAGGGTGTGCCGGTGTCGGAAAAACAGGTCACGGAATTGATCGTCATCGTCCCAATGACATTCAAATAGAAATCTTGCTGGTCGTCGGCATCCGTCAGGATGGCGCAGGTGTCGCAGCCGGCGATGTAGTTGATCCCCCGGATGGCGAGGCTCGCGGGTGTGCCGAGCAGGGCGCTGGTCTGCTTCGACCCGTCGGCGAAAATCAACCCATTCGTGGTCGGCCCGCTGATCTTCACGTTGCCCGCCACCTGGAGCAATTCCGTCGGGTCAGCCGTGCCGATGCCAATGTGCTGCCCCAGGTGCTCCATGATGAGGGAGTTGCCCAACGTAGCCGAACCGGTGAACTTGGGTATGAAATCGGTTGTCCCCGAGCCACCGACACCCGCAGCAGGCCAGCCCGTCTTGCAATCCGCGTTGATGCACAGACCGCCCGAGGCGTTGATCTGTCCTCCCTGCACGTCGAGCTTGAAGCCCGGCGTGGAGGTGCCGATCCCGACGTTGCCGCTATCGCGCACGGTGAAC
>MEKR01000029.1 GCA_001767035.1 Acidobacteria bacterium RIFCSPLOWO2_02_FULL_61_28 | reverse complement strand
GAATGACCTCGATGGCCAAGTAATCATCAATAAAGGCCAATTCATCGCTGAGCGGCGTAAAGTTTTCGTGTTTCTGGAGCAGGCGGCGCAGGATATTCGAGAGACGGAAGATCACCTGGCGCGCGGTTTCCGGATCGGTCCGCACCAGCGACGCAATCGAATTGAGCGTGTTAAACAGGAAATGCGGGTTGATCTGCGCGGTCAGCGCGTCCAGACGGGCCTGCACCAGAAGTCGCCGCTGCTCTTCGAGCTGCAACTCGGTGCGAATGTTTTTCCAGATCGTCAGCGGAATCGCCACCGAGGCGACCGTGGTCAAACAAAGGGCGATCACGATGGGCGGGTAGCCATTGAAAAGATAAAACAGCCTGCCGGGGAAAGCCCTCCCCAGATGAATTCGTCCCGCCTCCATCACGATCAGCAGCAGGAAGAAAAACATCTGCCAGTCGCCGCGGGGATAGCCGAACCGCTGGCGGAACCAGCGATAGAGGTTCAAATCAAAAAACGGAGAGAAATGCCAGACGTCGTCCTTGTTGGGAATAATGTAACGGGCAAACCCGCCGAGCGCGCCGGCAGCCAGCAGGACCGGCAGCGCCAGGACTTCCTGTTGGAGGAGCGCCGGCAGCGCCGCCAACCCTCCGGCCACGATCCCAGCCAGCGGTCCTCCCAGCACACCCGCCAGCACCGCGCCTTCCAGGCTCAGGTCCGGAGCCTGAAACCGGAAGATCAACCGCAGCGTTACGCCGAACAGCAACACTACGCCCAGGACGAACCCAAAGACGAATCGCTCCCGGATACTTTTCTCCGGGAGAAACACCAGTTGCTTGAAGGAGGCGGAGCGACCCAGGATGCTGGCAATCGAGGCCGCGGCTAGAATCTTTACCAGTAGAACGAGCAGAAGAAGCTCGCGTGCGCTGCTTGGGTCCACCGTCCACCCCTCGCCGACCCAGCTTCGTTCCCTGACGAGCCGGCGGCGCGGACACCGCTAGCGGAGAGGCAGTCTCCAGCTTGTACGGTCTACTCCCGACCATTATAATGAAATCTGAATGTATGAAGCGGGCAAAACCAACAAGTAAGGATCATCCGCAGACAATCTCAGTCGAGAAGGTGGCTGACGCCGATTTCCCTACGCGTTTCGGCCAGTTTCGCATCTGCGGGTTCCGTCTCGCCAACGGGACCCCGTCAGAAACGGCTGTGGTGCTGGTCAAAGGAAAGCCGCGCGCCGGACAGGTCCCGCTGGTGCGGATCCATTCGCAATGCCTGACGGGCGATGTGTTCGCGTCGTTGCGCTGCGACTGCCGCGAGCAACTGGAGATGGCGCTCGAACAGGTCGGCGGGAGCGACTACGGCTTCGTCATCTATGAGCCGCAGGAAGGCCGCGGCATCGGTTTGATGAGCAAGTTGCAGGCCTACCAACTGCAAGATCAAGGCGTGGATACGGTCGAAGCGAACCGCCAGCTCGGCTTTGAGCCTGACCTGCGCCAGTACACGCTGGCGGCGGGCATCTTGCAGCACTACGGCGTGCGTTCCGTGCGCTTGCTCTCGAACAACCCCGACAAGCTTCGGGCGCTGGAGCACTGCGGCATCGCCATCCAGGAACGTGTCCCGATTGAGGCCGCGCCGCATCATGCCAGCGCGCGGTACCTCAAGACAAAACGGGAAAAGATGGGTCACCTGCTCAGCAAAGGAAGAAGTCAGGAGACAGAAGACAGGAGTCAGAAGAAAAGACGAAAAAGCAGATCCCTCGCTGCGCGCGGGGTGACATCTCCCATTCTGACTCCTGACTCCTAGCTCCTGCTTTTCTACCCCCCGCCCCAAACGGCGGTAAAGATCGGTTCCCTCGTTGATTGGGTTTTCTCGGTTGAGGTAGCCACGGCACGTCCTTTGTGCCGTGGGTTTTTTCCGGAACGTGCCCACGGCATAAAAATCATGCCGTGGCTACCCCTTCGATGTCATGTAGTCCTAGGAATTCTGCGACTATCTCCCAACTATTTTGTTCTTCCAGGTCTTATTGCTTGACAATCATGCCTGGGGGAGGCTACAGCCAACTGCGTTATCTCCAAAAGCTTCTCGGGTCTGTGGCGGGCTCTGAGCGGGTTTTTCGCGCTTGTCTCCTGACACCTGCATCTTGAAGTTCAAGTAGATATGGAAAGTCCGGTCCGAGCCGCGACCGCAAGGGAGCGGTGGTTTATCGAGCGATTCGCGCCAAAGCCAAGCCACCGCTTGCTGGCGCGCGCGGCTCGGAGAATGACATTTCGAATCAATCAAGGAGGGTTACTTACGTGTTGAAATTCAGTCGCAGAAAATTGATGCAGTGGGCCGCGGGAAGCGCCGCGGGTAGCGTCTTCTTGGGAGGGTTGCTGGGACGGCGGGCTTCGGCCCAGTCGGTCCCGTTCGTGGACTTGGCCTTGGCCGGTGTCGTGCCGGGCGTGACGCCAAATGGCACCGGGCTATGGTTGCTGGACCAAATGGGGCAAATCCACACGCTGGGCAACGCGCCGCCGCTCCTCGATGAAACCCTGACGACCCGCCGCCGCCCCTCGCCGTTCGTGGCGATGGTTTCCATGCCGAATGGCGGGCTGGCCGCCCTGACCATGGACGGCCATATCCGCACCTTCGGCTTCACCAGCAAGGCGTTCGACCTTTCGTTCGATCAGGTCCACATCATCCCGTGCGTCAAGATTGCCCGCAACACGTCTGGCGAAGGGCTATGGGGGATTGACCTCATGGGGAACGTCCACACCTACGGCGACGCGGATAGCCTCGGCGACGGCACCGTCGACCCGTGCTACAGCCCCTCGCCGTACGTGGGGCTGGTTCCCACGCCGACGGGCAATGGGCTGTACGCCCTGACCCAGAACGGCTATCTCCGCACCTTCGGCGACGCGCGGGTGTTGGGGGACGGCGCCATCATCCCGTGCGTCATCCCCTCGCCGTTCGTGGCCTTGGCCATCACGCCGACTGGTGCTGGGCTATGGGCGCTCGATCTCTTGGGGAAGGTCCGCACGCTCGGCAGCGCGACGCCGCTCGGGGACGGCACCCTTGACCCGTGCTACACCCCCACGCCCTACGTGGGGCTGGTTCCCACGCCGACGGGCAATGGGCTGTACGCCCTGACCCAGAACGGCTATCTCCGCACCTTCGGCGACGCGCGGGTGTTGGGGGACGGCGCCATCATCCCGTGCGTCATCCCCTCGCCGTTCGTGGCCTTGGCCATCACGCCGACTGGTGCTGGGCTATGGGCGCTCGATCTCTTGGGGAAGGTCCGCACGCTCGGCAGCGCGACGCCGCTCGGGGACGGCACCCTTGACCCGTGCTACACCCCCACGCCCTACGTGGCGATGGTTCCCACGCCGTCGGGCCTGGGGCTGTACGCCCTGAACATGAGCGGCCAGCTCCAAACCTTCGGCGACGCGCAGAACTTCACGCCAATAATAAGATGAGCCGGTGGAAAAGGTGTTAGGTGTTAGGTGCGAGGTGTTAGGTAGCCACGGCATGTTTTTTATGCCGTGGGCTTGTTCCGTGTCCGAATCCGAGCCGCGCGCGAATCCGAGCCGCGACCGCAAGGGAGCGGTGGCCTGAATCCGAGCCGCAACCGCAAGGGAGCGGGCAGGGGGTAGCCACGGCACGTTGTTTGTGCCGTGGGTTTTCCCTAGCCCAGGCGTTTACGCCTGGGTTCGGGTGCCACCGAAACCAGCAGCCCCCTTTAGGGGGCTTTGCCGCAGGGCATAAGAGTCTGTCGGAGATAGGATTTGTGCGACGAAGAATCAATGAGTTGCGGACCTTGCAGGCTTTGCAAGTTATTGATTCTTCGTTCAGAAAACCTTATTTCCGACAGACTCATAAGCCCCGTGAACGGGGCTCCAAGAGAATCGGTTGGGATCGCCAACCCAGGCCTGAAGGCCTGGGCTACATAAATGCACCGCAAAATCCCCGCAGGGGATTTACACAAGCAGCCGCGGGCAACGCCCCCGGAAATGGGCGTTGGGCCAGTTCGACCCTGAAAGTGTCGCACAAAATTCCGAGCAGGGATGTCCGACCCCTTCAGGGTCGGTCCGGAATTGCACACGGTCCCGGGGGCGTTGCCCCCGGCTATCCATGTCTTGCCCTTACAGGGCAACGAGAACGAAGCCGCGACCTCCGCCGGGTAGCCACGGCATGATTTTTATGCCGCCCTTCGGCAGGCTCAGGGCCGTGAGCGAAGTCGAACGGTGGGTTCGTTCCGGGTTCTTTGGCGTATCAAAGCCCACGGCATAAAAATCATGCCGTGGCTACCAGACGCGCGCGGCTCGGATTTTTTCTCTGCGAACCTCTGCGTCCTCTGCGGTTCGTTTTTTCTATGAACCTCTTCCGCAACCTCTTCCGCTCCAGCACCCCCCCAGTCCCGCCGGACGTCCCTAAAGACCGTCTGGAAGGCCGCGCCCCGCGCGGACTCCGCCTGCTGCCCGATTTCGTCACGTCCCAGGAGCGGGAGGAGCTTGAGGCTTGGATCGCCGCCAACGTTACCTGGTCCGGCGGCAGCTTTGACGGACATCGCCTGGAAACCTATCTGTTGCCCCGCCGCCCCCTGCCCGAATGGGACGGGCGCTCGGGGCGCGGATGCGCGAGGCCGGCATCTTCGGCGGCGACCCGGACTATCTCCATCTCTTCTCCTCCCAGGCAGGCCAGGGGATTGCGCGGCACGTGGACCAGGATTTTGTCGGCGAAGTGGTGGCCGTGCTGACGCTCGGATCCAGCCGTGTCTACGAAATGGCCCGCAAGGGAAGAAGGGACGCGTCGGCGCGGGTGCTGCTGCTGCCCGGCGACCTGTACGTCATTTCGGGCGCGGCGCGGCACCGCTGGGAGCATGGCGTGCCGGCCGCCAAAGAAGACCAGTTCGGCGGCCGCGTCTATGCCCGCAGCGAAGGCTGGTCGGCCACCTGGGGGTGCGTGGACCGGGACGCGCCCTGGGTTGCGGAGTTCGCCCGAAGCAAAGTGTCCGCGTCCGAGCCGCGCGCGTAAGCAAGCGGGCAAAACAGGGAACAGGGAACAGGAATCCGAGCCGCGACCGCAAGGGAGCGGTGGCGGTAGCCACGGTCCCGCTTGGCGGGACCGTGGGTTTTTGCAGTTCCGTTCGCCGAATTGACAATGCACCTCAAAATCCCCTTCGGGGATCTTCGGACGCAGCTTGCTTCCGGCCTCGCCTGGTGAGAAATCCGGGCTAGGTCCCGATGTCTGGCCTTGGCGCGTCAGATCGTCCAGCACCCGCCGAGCCTCCGGATCGCCTGAGTGGAGTTTCCGAGCAGTCACACAATGGGTACGCCATCAGTCGCGTTCCTTCTTTCGTTCCAGCATGGTGGCCAGGTTGTTGCGGGCATCTGCAAAGTTGGGCTGGATGCGCAGGGCTTCTGAGAATTCGCGAATCGCCTCGTCAACTCTTCCTTCGTTGGCCAGAGCAACCCCCAGGTTGTTGTGCGCCATCGCAAAGTCCGGTCTAATCCGCACGGCTTCGGTATACTCGGCGATCGCCTCTTTGATCTTCCCCTGGTCGTCCAGCGCAGACGCGAGGCCATAGTGCGCCTCCGCGTGGTCGGGTTGGAGGCGAATGGCATCGGAAAAATGCGGGATGGCCTGGTCGCCCTTCCCCAGACGGGCAAGCGCAAGTCCCAGTCTGTAGTGCGCCTCTGCGGAGTCGGGCTTGAAGCGGAGGGCCTCGGAGAAGTGGACGATCGCTTGGTCGAGCTTTCCCTGGTTCGCCAGAACCGATCCCAGGTTATTGTGCGCTTCGGCGAAGTCGGGCTTGAAGCGTACGGCCTCGGAGAAGTAGGGGATCGCTTCGTCACCCTTTCCTGAGATCGCGAGAGCCAGCCCCAAGTTGTGGTGGGCGCGGTAATTTCCGGTGGTTACATCGAGCGCCCGTGTCCAGAGCGTCAGACTGCTTTTCCAATACTGGACCTGGTTCCATGAGGAGATCGCGCATGCCAGGAGCGTGAGGCCCGCCGCGGCCGGGAGCGCAATGCTCCGATAGGGCCAGCGAGCGAGAAGCTCCGGAATCCCCCACGCCACCATGATGAACAACCCGATGAGTGGAACATAGGTGAAGCGGTCCGCGAGGGCCTGGTCTCCTGCCTGAATCAGTCCGATGACCGGGATCATGGTCCCCAGGTACCACAGCCATCCTACCGGAAGATAGGGGTGGCGCCGGGCAGCCCGAATCACCGCGACGGACACACCGATCAGAACCAGGATGCTTCCAACCACCTGCCACGCGGGTAGGGACTGCGGATAGGGATAGAACGCTGCCAAGCCTTCGGGCCACAGCATCGTGCCAATGTAAGCAAGGTAGGACACCACGGCGTTTTGCAAGCGGAGGTCCCACGGGCGCACCCCGAGTTCGCCGAAGGCTCCCACTTGTTCCTGGATCACAAAGGTCACAAGACTGGAAGCGACTGCCAGGACGAGCAGCGGGAGTTTTTCCCGCACCAGCCGGAGCACGACGGAGCGCTGACCCCGGAGGGCCGCCCATACCGAACCGCCGCCGGGGCCGCTTCGGAGCGACCTGTGGTGAGCGAAGTCGAACCGCACACGACCCAAGGGCCAAACGTCCAACAGCAGGAGCATAAATGGAAGCGTTACCAGCATCGGCTTGGTCATCAATCCCAAAGCAAAGAGCAGGAGCACCACCAGATACCGGCCCCGCCGGGGCTGCCGCGCGTAGCTAACGTACGCCCAGAGGGTGAGCATCCCAAACAGGGTGCTTAGGACGTCCTTGCGTTCCGACACCCAGGCTACCGACTCCACGTGCAAGGGATGGAAGGCAAACAACCCCGCCACGAAGGCGCTCCGACCCAGTGCTCCGGTCATCCAGTGAAGCAGCCCGAACAGCAGGATCGCATTGCCGATGTGCAGCAGCACATTGGGCAGGTGGTGGCCTCCGGCATTGAGTCCAAAGACCTGAACGTCGAGCATGTGGGAAAGCCAAGTCAACGGATGCCAGTAGGGTGGGTCGCTTGTCGTCAAGGCCCACAACACGCTCGCCCATGTCAGTCCGCCTTGAACATGTGGGTTTTCAGTAATGTAATTGGGATCATCCCAAGTTACGAATTCGAAATGCCGCACCGGGGCATAGAGGGCAACGGTGGCCGCGATCAGGGCTAAGCAAACCCACAAAGCCCGACCGGAGAAAATCGCCGCGGCGAAGGAAAGCGGCAAGCTGGGCGGAGGACTCTGCGCGGAAACCCGCGCCGGGCCGCTGCCGGAACGGTTCTTGGACTCGATGGCAGCACGATTGGCCCGTCTCTTCGAGCGCGCTGCGCTCATCCTCACCTCACAACCACGGTATATCGGCAACCTAGCATTGCCGTCTATTTGCTCGGAAGACGGTTGAAGCTCCGTATTGATTGTGCCATAATCTCCCCATGGCGACGGCAGAGACTTCGACTCAGATGAAGATGGAGCCTAAGTCCCAAGGGACCACGGCTCCGCGCAAGAAGAAACCGCTGATTCTTGCGATCATCAACGAGAGCTGCACCGGCTGCGCCGGCTCGCCCGTCTGCATCGCCTATTGTCCGGTGGCCGACTGCATGTATTGGGTCCCCGATGACGAGCACCCGCCCTTCGGGCGCATCGAGGTGGACCCGCAGCTCTGCATCGGCTGCAAACTCTGCACCTCGAAAGGCCCTGACGGGACGTTCCTCGATGGATGCCCCTGGGACGCCATTGACATGGTTTCGACCAAGGAAGTGGAGCAGAGTCTCGGGGTCGTTTTCCCCTTCTGAGTTTCTCGGTTTTCTCGGATGATTCGATCCTATTGCTTTCCGCGATTCTCTTCGTTTGATTCCCGATTCTGAAGCGCGCGACGGCGGATTTCTGCCGCCGTCAAGCTCGCCTGCTGTCGTACCTCGTCAGCCAGGTCGCTGACGGCTCCCCGGGCATACCGTTCGACCTCCGGCAAATCCTCCGCGCGACCCACCAGGTAGAGCGCGCGCATCGCCTCCCACACTTGCTCCGATCCCGGCATTAGCACGAGAATTTCCTGCTCCGCGGCCACACGGGACTGCTCCTCGGCCAACCATTTCTCGACGGTCCCCGGCACCGGCGAAGAAACTTCGAGTGTCCCCTGGCTGGTTTCCAGGCGCGCCAGCAGCGTTCCCCGCTCCGCCGCGTTCCCTTGCGGGAGGCGGTAGCTCAAGGTTCCGTCGGCGGGCGCGCGAACCGCGTACGGACGCAGCATGGCGAGGAATTCATCCCGCCCGCTGGCGTCCCCAAACCGCACCAGCGACAACGCCGCATTGCGCCGCACCATCGGCTCCGCATCCTGGAGAAGAGGGAGAAGCGCGCGGTGAAATTCCTCCGCGCGATGGTCAGCCCCGAGCACCCAAGCCAGGGTGACGCGAATCTCCGGATGCGGATTCCCAGTCAACTGGAGAAGCTGCGGATACCAGCGCTTCGCCGTCGGGTCGCCCCGGTTGATGCGCTCCCCCATCTGGACCAGGGCATGTTGAATGCGGCGGGGTTTTGTTCCATCGGCGAGATACTGTCCCATCTCCTCATCCGTGAGCGCCCGTCCAAACCACGTGTCGCGCCAAAACAGAAACGGAACCAGAACAAACAGCACAACGAGTGTGATCATGAGCAGCGCCACCCGCCGCTGGCGCGCTTCTGCCAAAGGCATGTCTCCGTTCGAAGGAATAGCGGTGTCGGTCATCGTCGAATCTCAATTCTAGCCTCGGCCTCGAATGATTTCAAAGGAGCGGTGGACCGCCTGCCGTCCGTCGCTTTTGCGCAGGACGGGTAAGCCCCATTTCCCCATTGACAGGACGCGCAGCGGGGGCGATACTCGGAGCAGTCCAGATATCTCCCAGCAGGTACGTTGCGCCAGCACTTTGGACGGTTCGACAGGCTCACCATGAGCGGTTCGACCAGCTCACCATGAGCCATCCCCGCATTTGGAGGCCCCCCATGAGAGAAGAGAAGAGAAGAGAAGAGAAAGTCCCTTCGCTAGGCTGTTTCAATCCATGGTAGAGTTCGTACGAGCCATCCCGCGCCTTGTGATTCGGAATTCGGAATTCGGAATCCGCCATTCAGCACCCCCCTCCCTCACCCCGGAGCACTTCCGCCAGATGCTGGAACAAGCCCTCGCCGCCGACCCCATCCTCGCCCGCCGGGTGCTCCAGCCGCTGCTGGGGACCGTGATCCCGTTTGCGGGCGGGGTCGGTTGCAGTATAGAGGCCGCAGAAATAAAGGCCGGAACGTTCGGTGCCGCTTCTTGCCAAGGCAACTATAGTTTCATGAACAGCAAGGTCGGCATCGGGACGACGACTCCAACGTCCGCCTTGACGTTCGGGAATAGTACCGACAATGCGATTTCCACTGACACGGCAGACGGCTCCGACAACAAAAGACTGGTTATAACCGGAGGCGGGAGTCATGGCAGCGCGAGAGGCGCATCCATTTATCTTGCAGGGAACGAACGCCCCGAAGCGGGCAGGCTCGACCTCGTAGCGGGCGATGCTTCGGGAGGCCACATTGATTCTTATGTGGGCGGATTGGCGTCACCGGCTGTTCGGATGCAGTACGGCGGCAAGGTCGGCATCGGCACCACCACGCCGCAAGAGAAGCTCACGGTCCAGGAAGGGAGAATCCTGGGGCAGGCGAGCGGCGATGTGCGCAACCTCCGCTTGAATCAGCTCCAGGGCACCCTGAAGCGCACCGCCATCGCGTTCGAGCACCAAGGAGTGGAACAGTTCCTGCTGGGAGTGGACCCGGCGACCAACAACACCCGGAGCTTCTTTCTGCACGATGCGGTAGCGAATCTCCAGCGGTTCCTGGTGGACCCCAACGGCAACCTCGGCATCGGGACCGCCTCGCCGGCGGAGAAGCTCGACGTCGCCGGCAACATCAAAACCAGCGGCAACGCTGCCTTCGGCGGCACGACGGTCAATAACAGCCTCGCCACCGGCTATGTGGTTGTTAAGGTGGACTCTACGTATCTGGCCACCCAGCAGGAGGTACGTGGGATGGACGGGTTCATCCGGAGCGCTTTCACTTCCTCGGTCGACCGCGATGCTGCAACCGGCGCGGGTTGGGACCGCTTCGGGCTGGGCGCAGGCGTTGAAATTCTTCCGGCCAACAAGGAGTACATCTCCGGCCAACAGAAGGGGATGGCCAGCGAGCTTTACGTGGACGAGCCGACAGCAATCGACACTTGGCAGGCAAACCACGCCTATGCGCTTCAAAAGCTTGTCCAGCCGACTACACCCAACGGCCGCTACTATCGTGTCACCGTTGCCGGAACGAGCGGCTCGACGCAGCCTACGTGGCCCACGACGGACGGTGGAACAGTCTCCGATGGTAGCGTCACTTGGAAGGAAACGCCTCTGGTCGAGGAGATGGTTGATTTCCAGGCTTACATCGAGGTCGATGACAAGACCTCAGTAGGCTCCTGGTGGGGGCTGATCATTAACGGACCAAACATAGGTTCCGCGGCCACTCCGGGCAAGATTCGCAAGGGCTATGGCGTCTACATACAGGACCTCAGCGAAAAACCAGTCATCACGCAGGCCCATGCCGCTGCTATCAAGATCGACGGCTTGAACGAGTATGGCCGCATCCTCTGGAACGGTTCCTCCATTTATGAAACGAGTTCCGGCCATTTGGAGATCGACGCCACGAATTTGGGATTTTACGGCACCACTCCGGTGGCTCAGCAGACCGTCACCGGCTCGAAAGGTGGAAACGTTGCATTGGCTAATCTGCTGACTGCCCTCGCTAACCTCGGGCTGATTGTGGATGGCACGTCGTGACCCTCGGACGTGGCACCAGCAAGAATGGGCTAGACGATTTGCCGGGCGAGAAGTCTGCGCGCGAAGCGATTGCCAAGCAAGGCTGCCGCGAGAAAGCGGCTATAGATTCAGGTTCATGGTGGCATAGTATCGAACTTGGTGGTGGATACGTAACACCGGGTGTCAAAACACTAGAGGAACTCCGGGAGAATTACGCATCTCTAGAACTGCCTGACGATCTTGGCGAAAAGCGCGTATTGGATGTCGGTTGCTGGGATGGATTCTACAGCTTTGAAGCGGAGCGCCATGGTGCTCAGGTGGTCGCGATCGACTGTTTTCGGCCGGAAAATTTCATGAAAGCTCATAGCACTCTGAAATCAAAAGTTGAATTTCGGGAAATGAGCGTTTATGAACTCAGTCGGAAGCAATTGGGGACGTTCGATATTGTGCTGTTTCTGGGGGTACTGTATCATTTGCGACATCCACTGCTTGGGTTGGAGCGCCTTTGCGAGGTGACACGGGATTTTGCTTTCATTGAATCTCACGTAACTGACGATTTTTTCATAGCACCCAACCCCATAATGGAGTTCTATGAGTTCGAGCAGCTTGGTGGGCGGTATGACAATTGGTGGGGGCCAAGTTCCGAATGTTTGGTTCAGATGATCAGGGCCTCTGGATTTCCTCGGGTCGAGATACTACGGAGAGAATCTACGCGTGCCGCCATCAAGGCCTGCCGCAACTGGGTGCCTAATCCAGCACTTGAAGTGTCACCTTCAATCTTCGTTTCCACCACGTTTAATCCGGTCACGTGGAACCACGAAGTCCCGATAAGTGGGCGGAATGCTTTCCTGGGAATGTATGCAAAAGGACTGCCGGAAAACGTGACTCGTGAATCCCTGCGTGTTCATGTCGGCAGTTTCGGTATCGGCCCTCATTTTGTCGGGGACTCACAATATCCTTGTTACAAGCAAATCAATCTGCCAGTTCCACCAGGGCTAGACCCCGGAACTACAACCGTCTGGATCGAAACTGGTAGTCAGCGATCAAACGGAGCGGAGGTCCAGTTGGTCGAAGGTCAAGAGTGGTAGTGACGACGGAGCCAAAAGATGGGCGAGACAAAGGATAGTCCGCTGTCCATTGCGTAGCCCGCTCCATGACTGTCGCGGCTCGGACTACAGCCGATACAGCATCCAATAGACCACCACGCCGGTTACGGAGACGTAGAGCCACAAGGGAAGCGTGCGGCGGGCGATGCGGGCGTGGCGCTCGAAGTTCCCTTTCCATGCGCGCCGCACTGTCATTACGACCAGCGGCACAATCACAGCCGCCAGCGTCGTGTGCGAGAGCAGGATGCTGAAGTAAACGGTGCGGATCGGTCCCTGCCCGGTGAAGGGTTTGGAGCCGATTTGGAAATGGTATGTGAGATAGGAAACCAGAAACAGGCTCGAAGTCACCAACGCCGAGACCATGCAGCGCTTATGGGCCGTGATCCTCCGCTGCCGGATCATGACATACCCGGTGGCAAGAAAAATCGCGCTGAGCGCGTTCAAGATCGCGTTCAGCGTCGGAAGGAGTGTCAGTGGAATCATGGCCAGAAAGCAGTGACTAGTGACGAGTGATTAGTGACAAGCGAGAAGCCACGAGAAACGAATCCAACCGCTTCGCTCATTGCTCGTCACTTGCGGTTCGACTTTCGCTCACCGCCCTGAGCTTGTCGAAGGGTCACTCGTCACTCATCACTCCCCAGAACGGCGCTACCCGGCCGACTTCACCGCGGGGCGGCCGCAGCCGATGAGCGCCACGGTGATCGTCGCCAGGCCGAACAGCGCGGTAATTCCCAAGGACAGTCCCAACGGCGCTACATCGCCGCCCACGGTCGTGCCCGGCGCGTGGAGCGCCTGGCGCAGCGCCGCGACCGAGTACGTCAGAGGGTTCAGCCGCATGACCCACTGCACCCACCCCGATGCCCCCGAAGCCGGAAACAGCGCGCCCGAGAGCAGCCACATGGGAATCAGAACGAGGTTCAAAACGGCGTGGAAGCCCTGGGTCGAATCCATCCACCACGCGATGACGAACCCGAGGCCGGTCAGGGAAAAAGAGATCAGAAACAGGATGCCCGTCAAGCCAAGCAACTGCAGGGGCCGCAGCGTCAGACCCACCGCCGGTCCCAGGAGCAGGAACAGAAACCCCGGCGCCATGGCCTGGGTTGCCCCGCCCAGCACTTTCCCCAACACAATGCTGGCGCGGGAGACCGGGGCCACCAGCACCGATTGCAGGAACCCTTCCCGGCGGTCCTCGATCACCGACATATTAGAAAAAATCGAGGCGAAGAGCACGATCATGACGACCGTGCCGGGAAAAAAGTATTGCAAGTATCCGCTTCCGGGAGGCGCGGACGGCGGTTGAAACGACTGGCCCAGCCCCGACCCCAGGAAAAGCCAGAACAGGAACGGGGCGGCGACCAGGCCGACGATGCGGCTGCGCTCGCGGGAAAACCGAACTAATTCGCGCCACCAAAGGGTGGCTAACGGGAGCCAAAATCCTTCGCGAATGCTTCCCCCTGTCCGCGGGATTCCCCCGCAGTCCCGGCTGCGGCCGCCGGGGAAGAACCATACCGTTTCAACCGACACCTTCTACGGAGCGGACTTGGAGGCTTCTTTGGAAGCCCTTCCCGGTTTCGAGGCCGGAGCCGGCGCGGGTGGGGAAGCAGCCTCCGCCTTCCACAGCGCTCGCAGCGGAGTCCCGGTGATCAGCCAACCAGCAAACCCAAAGAACAAGACCGCCACCAGGGAGCCTACTATCAGCAGAAAAATCCGCTCGACTCCGATTTCCGCGCCGCTCAACAGGACCCACGCCATGGCTCCCAGACAGCTCAGCCCAATCAGAACGCAGAACAGAAACAGCAACAACAATTCCAACATCACAGTGGCTCCTTGTTCAGTGTAGCATACGGAACTCCGCACGGCGTTGGCTGCCGGCTTCCCTCGGAGGGAATACGCACAGCAGACCGACGTGGGGGATATACCCCACTCCACCACGCAAGCGAAGCAGTTTGCCAGAAAATCCACCTGATTATCAATAGGTTAACAATGGCACCAAAAATGCAATCCATAGGCGCGATGTCAGGATCCAAAAGCAACTGTGTGTTGTGGAGGGGAGGGTCGCGTCATGGGCCGGTTGGCTGAATCGAAGGAATCCTTGGCGATGCTCGAGGAACTGCTCCGTCGCCGCATCTGTGGCGTCTGCGTGGACCGCAACACGGAGGGTGGGTGCGGTCTGAGCAACCCGGACGAGTGCGGTTTGTTCAATCGCTTTCCCAAGATTGTCGCAGCCGTTTCCCGCGTCGAAAGCGAGAAACTGGAGGACTACGTGGCGGCGATTCGGGAAGACGTTTGCGAAGGCTGCGCCAATCAGATGCTCGACGGGTACTGCCGCGTGCGGGAAGAAGTCCGCTGCGTGCTCGATCGCTACCTGGTGTTGATTGTGAGCGCCCTCGAAGAAGTGCGTGGGACCCGGCTCCAGCACGGGATGGTTCTCGGCCGGCCCTGAAATCGGATCGCGGCTCCAACTTCCCTCGCCGTCCCGACCGAGGTAGCCACGGCACGCTTTCTGTGCCGTGGGCATTTTCCGGAACAAACCCACGGCATAAAGAACATGCCGTGGCTACGACTACTACTTCACTTCATCCTTGCCTGGGGGAAGGCATTTCCTCCCAGAACTGGTGCCCGGTGCGGTGGAGGAAGACATCCTCCAAAGTCGGTTCGGAAACCATCACGGACTGAATTTCGCCGGGAAACGCCTCGACCAGTTGCGGGATGAACGCATGCCCCCGGGGGTGCTCGAAGCGGACTTTCCCGCCCACCACCGAAGGATCCACCGAAAATTTCTCGCGCAGTTGCTCGCAGAGGCGCTCCGGAGTGCGCGCCTCGATGAGGATGACCTCGCCTCCGATTTCCTTTTTCAGGGAATCCGCGGAGCCGACGGCCACGATTTCCCCGCGATGGAGAATGGCGAGGCGGTCGCACCGCTCGGCCTCGTCCAGCAGATGCGTGCTGAGAAGAATCGTTATGTTGTTCTGGCCCCGCAGCCGGCTCAGATGGTCCCACAAGTCGCGGCGCGCCCCGGGGTCGAGGCCGGTGCTGGGTTCGTCCAGGAGCAGCAGCCCGGGCCGATGCAGCAGCCCTTTCGCCAATTCCAGCCGCCGCCGCAGCCCTCCGGAGAGCGTCTCGACCAGGTCCGCGTGCCGATCCGCCAGGCCGAAACGGTCGAGCGACTCCCCGATCCGCTCGCGCAATTCCCTGCCCCGCATTCCGTAGAGGTGCCCGTGGTGCCGGAGATTTTCCGCCGGAGTCAGCTTTCCGTCCACGTGCTGCGACTGGAAGACGACTCCAATCTTCCGGCGCACCGCGCCCGGCTCGCGCACCACGTCCAGACCGAACACCGCGGCCCGGCCGGCGCTCGGCGGCAGCAGCGTGGAAAGGATGCGAAGCAGGGTCGTCTTGCCGCCGCCGTTCGGGCCGAGCAAGGCGAAGATTTCCCCCGCCTGCACGTCGAAGGAGATTCCCCCCAGAGCTTTGCGCTCTCCGTACGAGCGGGTCAGGTCTCGAACTTCAACGGCGGTTGCGGAAGTCATATTGCAGAGGAGAGATTAAAGCGTTTTCCCAATCGGTGTATCCCGAATGCGTGGAGTAGCCACGGCATGCTTTTTATGCCGTGGGCACGTTCCGGGTTCGTTCCTGCAAAGGCCAAGAGTCCACGGCACACAAAACGTGCCGTGGCTACCCTTCTATTGTAATCGGGGAATTGCGCTTACGGAACCGTCTTGTCAATCATCATCAAGCCGTACACCAGCGGCAAGTAGATGACGGAAGCCTGCAAGAGGCGGCGCGCCTGCATCTTGGTCCGGCCCATGGCGGCGCGCGCGCCGTAGTGGAGAAAACCGATCCCCAAAACGAGCGCCCCGCCGAAATACACCCAGCCGGTCACGCCCAGCAACGACGGCAGCAGGCTGACCGGCAGCAAGGCGACGCAGTAGAGCACGATTTGCCGGCCCGTCTCTTTGCCGTCCGGCTCGACCACCGGCAGCATCCGGATGCCGCCCCGTTCATAATCTTCCCGGTAGAGCCAGGCAATCGAGAGAAAATGCGGGAACTGCCACAGGAACAGGATCAAATAGAGAATCCCGGCCGCCACGGTAATCTCGCCCCGCGCCGCCACCCATCCGATCAGCGGAGGGATGGCCCCGGGAAACGACCCGACCAGCGTGCACAGCGGCGTGCGCTTCTTGAGCGGCGTGTACAGGAACAGATAGGTGACGAGCGTCAAAGCGGCCAGCAGGCTGGTCAGCGGATTCGCCGTCACGTAGAGATAGAGCACTCCGGCCACCGCGAGAGCCACGCCAAAGCACAGCGCCTTCCACGGCTGCATCCGCCGGGCGGGCAACGGCCGGTCCCGCGTGCGCAGCATTTTTCCGTCCGGCTCGCGCTCCCAAAACTGATTGAGCGCCGCCGTGCCGCTCGCCACCAAAGCGGTTCCGAGCAGCGTGTGGAGGAGCAAGAAAAAATTCAGTTCGGCGGCAGTGCCGAGATAGAAGCCCACCAGCGTGGACATCAGGATCAAGGACGTCACGCGCGGCTTGGTCAGTTCCGCGTAATCGGCCAGCTTGAACGATGCCGGCGCGACGGCGGCCTGGATTGCTGCTCCCGTCAAGCTCATGCGCAAGTCCTCATGCGAATGCCCTCATGCGAATGCCCTCATGCAAATGTCCTTTGCGGGTCTCCGGCGAAAGAGGCGACCTTGCCCGCAGCCGCCACGCGCCGGTAGGCGAGCAGCGTCACCAGCAAGCTGCACCCGAGCAGCAAAGCCCCGGTCGCAAGGTGGGCCGAGGTGATGAGCACCACGGAGGTTTGCGGCTCGTGAATCCCCTGCGTGACCGCGCGGAACGCGTAGGAGGCAACTCCCAGCGCCACCTGGAGGGCGAGAATCCCGCCCAGCCACCTGGCCAGCTTCCGTAGTCCGTCCTGCACTGCCAGTTCCGTAACCGCCCGGTAGCAGACCCACCCCACCAGAAATCCGGCGACGCCGGCCCAGACCCAGTGCGGACCCAGGCCCAGCGCTTTGTGCCGCAACGCCGCGCCCAGCGCCAGTTGGATGAACAGCGCGGCCGTCGCCGCCGCTGCCAGATGCCAAAAATCAGGGGCAGGAGGTTCTTCCGCCGCTTGCGCCGCGCGTTCCCAGGCAGGGCTGGTGACCAGCGCCAAACTCAGCACTAAACAAAAAAATGTCTGCGCCAGGCACCCATGCGCGATCACAACCGGGACCGGCAGCCGGTAGAGCACCGTCAGGCCGCCCAAAATCGCCTGCGCCACGACAGCGACCCAAGCCACCAGGCCCAACGCTTTGACCCAGCGGCGCGGTTCCTTCCACCACAGCCAAATCACCAGCGCCGTCGTCAGCACGCCGACCGTGCCCGCGATCATGCGGTGCCCGTGTTCGTAGAGGATGCCGCCGACCAGGGGAGGCATCCAGGTGCCGTAGGAAAGCGGCCAATCCGGAACCGCCAGCCCCGCCTCGTAGCCGACCACCAACGCCCCTGCCATCAGCAGCAGCAACGTGGCTCCCGCCGTCAGGATCGCATAATGGTGGAGCGCCCGGGACACCCCAGAGGAATTCACTTCGATCTCTCCCGCCTCGTAGACGCCAGGGGAGGCCGGGTGGAGCCGGCCGGTCCCCTCGCTAGAATGAATCGCTCAGCCTTTGACCGTGAAATCCACTTGCTTGCTTTCTTTTTCTCCCACCGTCACCTGCATCTGCTGCGTGCCGTACTTCTCATGCCAGGCCTCGATCGTGTAGCTTCCCGGCGGCAAGCCCTTGATCTCGAATGACCCATCGGCGCCCGTGATGGCGAAGAACGGATGCCGCAAAACGCCCACATATGCCTTCATCCAGGGATGGACGTTGCACTTGACCGGGATCATGACTTCCGCCCGGGGAAATTCCTGGATCAGGTCGGCGGCGCCCGGCGGCATCGAGGTGTTCCATTCCCGATTCTGCGCCGGCATAGGATGGATGTTGTGGTTGGTCGGATCGCCGTTCTTGATGCGGAGTTTCTGTCCCGCTATCAGGCCGAGCACGTGCGGATGATAGACGCAGCCCTGTTGGTCCAGGACCACTTCCTCGGCGGGAGGCGGGAAGCTCCGGTCGCCCAGACCCTCCTTGACGTATACGAACACGTTGCGAAGCGTCTTATTGTCGTTGACGATCGCCTCCTCAACGAGAGCGGCTTCCGAGCTGCGCTGCGTGCACGCGGGGACCGCGTCCATACGGATGCGCGGCCGGGCCGGCGCCGTGCCGTCGAAGGCTACCTTGCCGGTGATGGTGGCCGCCGTGGCCGGATCAATCGGCGCAGCCGGGGCCGCGGCAGGCGTTGCCGACGGCGCCGCCGCTCCGCCCGATTGCTCGGCGGGCGGCTGTCCTCCACCGCATCCCAACAAACCCAGGGTCAACGAGAGGGGAACCATCCAAAACAGTTTTGATCGAATCATTTCGTTGTACCTTTCACTGAGAATTAAGAATCGGCAGGAACCGACCCCGCGCGCTGCTGCCGAATTTCCGCTCGCGCCGAAGTCTTCCCAGCCCGATTCCAAGTAAAGATATTATCCTACCGCGCCGCGACAACGAAATTCAAGTCTGGGGAACCACCCATGGGAAAACATCCTCGCAGGGTCCACCGGCCAACCGGACCGTACCTCTTCCGGGACCCGGCTCAATGCCGCGCCGGAACGCCTGCCGGACGCTCCTGCCGGGGCGAAAACGTTTGCGCCGTCGGACCCAACGCCAGTTCGAGCGACCAGTCGCCCGGGACCGGCTGGCGTTGGGCCCTGTAGATACGAAACCCGATGATGCCAACGACCAGAAAGGGAACCGCGAGCAGGAACAGGATGCCGTCGTTAAAGCCCCGGACCAGGCTGGCGCCTTCGGCCGAATTCGCCAGCGCCTGCCAGCACATCGCGCACTGCGCCGGCAGCTCCGCGGGAGTGAGCAGCAGCAGTGTCACACCGATCCCAACGGCCGCCCGCGTGATTTTCTTGCACTGCATTCCGACCCGCCCTCCTACTGCCCCAGATGGAGAATGCGGACTCCATCCGGCGCGATCCCGAAGAACAGAGCCAGCGCGGTGAAGACGATCCCCATGACCACCGTCAAAATCAGGCCCACGCGCTCGAAGCGCAAGTGCATGAAGTTGGCGAGTATCAGCGTGGCCTTCGCCAGCATCCCGGCGAGCAGCAGGGCCACGATCCACACTTTGGAAATCGCCGCCCCTCCGGCCAGAATCATGCCCAGGGTCAGGACCAGCAGGACCCCCCAGGTGTACCAGTACGTTTTGTAACTCGCCATTGCGGTTTCCTCAAATCAGGTAAAACAACGTGAAGATGAAGACCCAAACCAGGTCCACAAAGTGCCAGTAGAGTCCCACTAATTCCGGGCTTTCCTCGCGGGCGCGGCCCGAAGCCAGGCGCGCGGCGAGGATCCCCAGGATAATCACGCCGCTCAACACGTGCGAGCCGTGAAAGCCCGTGATCAAAAAGAAATAGGAACTGAAGTGGGGCACGCCCCAGGGATTGGCGTGGAGCGACGCGCCGGCGCGGATCAGGCTCGTCCACTCGTAGGCTTGCATCCCCAGGAAGGCCACTCCGCCCACAATCGTCAGCAGCACGCAGCGCAAGACCAACTTTCGGTCGCCCCGATGGGCGGCGCCCACGGCCGTGGCCATGGTGGCGCTGCTCGAAATCAAAATGAACGTCATCAGGGCGATGAATTCCAAATGGAACATCTGGGAACGTTCCGGCCACTCGGGGCTGGCCAGCCGCGCAAAGCCGTAGCTCGCCAGAAATCCGGCAAACAACAGCGCATCCCCGACCAGGAAAATCCACATCATCAACTTCCGCCAACTGACCGCGAACGGCGATCCGCCGCCGCCCCAGGTGGCTTCCATGCCGATTACCTGCGACGCCTCTTTCACCGCTCTCCTCCCTTGCGGAGCCTGTCCAGGGCTCCGGAAACAACCACCACCACACACACACCGCGAATCCGCTACTTGGCCTCGTTCGTCTTTTCCATATACTTGTTATGGCAACTCTCGCACACGTTGTAGATCTCGTCGCCGGCTTTGGATACGGCGTCCACGTCTTTGGCCTCGGCCGCTTTGAACGCCGCCGTCCCCAAGTCCACCAGCGCCTGCGACTGCTTCATCCACTCGCCGCGGTCCTTCGCCCGGCTTCCGATCATGAGCAGGTTCCCGGCCTCGGCCAGCGCCAGGGCGCTGTTCTGCACGGCGGCCCACTGCTCCTCGTTTTTGGGCTCCTTGGCGGCAACCTGGAACACGGCGTCGGAAGAAGGAATGACGATCGCCTTCATGAGTTGCTTGACCGTGGCGACCGGCTTCAAGGTGGGTTGCTGCGCCGGGGCTGCGCTGGCCAGAAACAACAGAAGGCTAACTAAAAGAATCACAAAAATCGTTGGCATCTCATCTCCCTTCCAACTCGGACATACACCGTCCGCGGCTCTTGGCTCTCCCCCCCAGGCGACCTGAAACAGGTGAGGTTTCGCTTTTGAGGAATACGTTCTCTCTCCGTGCAAGCTAAGAACCAGCTACGGTCAAAACTCACCCATGCATGGATACTTTATTCTCCTCCATTTGTTTCAGTTCTTGTTCCAGTTTGGCGATGACGCCACGGACCCAGGTCAGGATTGCTTGCTCCAACCGCTCATAATCGCCGGTAGCTTCGAGCGAAGCCACTGTATCGCCATTTTGGTTCAGCGGGATTTGATAGCATACCAGGACGTTTTCGAGATGCTCGCGCGGAACGAACTCCATCAACCAACATAGGTCGCAAGGGCTCATGGCCCCGCTGCCGAACTGAAGGCAACTCGTAGTCATCGAGTCCAGGAAAGGCCGCGGATGCGGCCGTGTAGCGGAAGGTCGGTAACCCCCAGCGGCGACCGTCTCTTCCTCCAGCTTCAGGATTTTCAATAATTCTTCTAATTGTTCACGCGAATGCCGTTTGTTGTTTGCGATTTCGTTTTCCATTCTTAGCCCCCTTATGCCAATACCTGTCTTGGTCTTCACAACCGATGCGGCAAGGTCTTTCACCAAGGTGTCAGACCACGAACAACATCACCAACAGATAAAGCCAGAGGTCGAAAGTAATGGTCCCAACAAGCCCCGGAGGGGCAACAGCTATCAAATGTTTCTCTTACCGTATGCGGCGCCCCTTTTCCAGCGCGCCGTCAGACCACAAACAACATCACCAACAGATAGAGCCAGAGGCCGCCCAGGAAGTGCCAGTAGGTGGCGCAGAGGTTCACCGCGCCGACCCGCCCGGGGCGCGCCAGCAGGTAGCCCAAGCCTAACAATCCACCTGCCAGGTGCGCCCCATGGACGCCGCTCAGGATATAGAAAAAAGAACTATGAGGATTGCTCGACAGAAACAGCCCCAGCACGCGATACTGCTCCCAGGCTCCGATTTGCCCAGCCAGGAACAGAACTCCCAGCAGAGCGGTCACGGCGAGCCAGGTTCGCACTTGCTTCCGCTGACTCCGCCGGGCGAGCGTTCGTACGCGCTCGAAGGTCACGCTGCTGGCCAGCAAGACGAGGGTATTCCAGCGGAGCAAGGGGAGCAGCGGAATCGCCTGCCAATCGGCGGAAGTCCGCCGGACGAGAATGGCGCTGGTGAATCCGGCGAAGAGCATGACCACGGTCGCCAGAAAAAACCACAGGCCCAGCCGATGGGCATCCACCACGGGCCGCTCGCCGGTGTGTTCGGAATCGCCGAAGCCGATCCATTGATTCTGGGCGTGACTCATGATGTCACCATGCTCCTTTAAGAACTGCCGAGGTTGCGTCGTCAGGGCATGGCTTTAGCCATGCCGGAAGAGGCGTCCTTTCATCTGGGCTTTAGCCCCTGAGGTACGTCCCTCAGCGGCTGAAGCCGCAAGGAATTTCGTTACGTTTGCCGCGCTTTCGGCACGACTAAAGTCGTGCCCTGACGGGATATTGCAGGACATTCCCATGTTCTACCTCGCCTGCTGCGTGGGATTCGCAGCCACTGTCTGGGGAGTGAAGTCCTGTATGGTTCCCGGGACCCCGTAGTCATACGGCCAGCGGTGAACGACGGGGGCCCTCTCACCCCAATTGCCGTGCGGCGGAGGCGACGGCGCGCCCCATTCGAGCGTGGTGGCCTCCCAGGGGTTCTTCTCCGCAACCGGTCCCCGGAACCGGCTCCAGAAGAAGTTGAACAGGAAGAGAAGCTGCGCGGCCCCCAACAGAAAGGCCGCCAGGGTCACAGGCACGTTCAGATGCACGTACGGCTGCATGAATTCATATTTTGTGAACGCGTAATAGCGGCGCGGCATTCCCCCCAGCCCCAGGAAGTGTTGCGTCAGGAACACGGTATTGAAGCCGATCATGGTCAGCCAGAAATGGACCTTGCCCAGCCGCTCGCTGAGCATCCGGCCGAACATCTTCGGATACCAGTAGTACAGGCCCGCGAACATCCCGAACAGCGTCACGCCGCCGATCATGTAGTGGAAATGCCCGACCACAAAATAGGTGTCGTGCAATTGAATGTCGGAGGTGGCGTTGCCGAGAAAGATGCCGCCCAGCCCGCCGATCCCAAACAACGAGATGGTGCCGATGGCAAACAGCATCGGCGTCCGGAAGCGAATGGCCCCGCCCCACAGGCTGGCAATCAGGTTCATCCCGATGATGGCGGAGGGAAGCGTAATCGCCATCGTCCCAATGGCAAAGAACTCACCCACGTAGGGACTCATGCCGCTCACGTACATGTGGTGGCCCCAGACGATCATGCTCAGCAATGCGATCGCCCCCAGGGAGTACAGCGTCATGCGATGGCCGAAAATCGGTTTGCGGGTAAAGACCGGCAAAATGTCCATGACGATTCCGAGCGCCGGCAGCAGCAGAACATAGACTTCCGGGTGTCCCAGAAACCAGAACAAGTGCTGCCACAACAGCGGCGTGCCGCCGGAATGTTCCAAGAGTTTGTTTCCATAGAACATGCCGGCCGGCAAATAAAAGCTGCTCCCAAAATGGCGGTCAAATAAGAGCAAAATCGCCGCCGCCGTCAGCGGCGGAAACGCCAGCAGCCCCAGGATCGAAGCGATGAAGAGCGTCCAGATGGTCACCGGGAGCCGCATCATGGTCATGCCCTTGGCCCGCAGATTCAGGACCGTGACGACGTAGTTCAGGCCGCCCATCGTGAACGACACGATAAACAGGGCCATGCCGAGAATCCACAAGGTCTGCCCCCACTGCGACCCGGGAACCGCCTGCGGGACCGCGCTCAGCGGCGGGTACGAGGTCCACCCGGCTGCCGCGGCGCCCCCTTCGACAAAGAATGAAGCCAGCATGATCAGCGAGGCGGGCACGGCCGTCCAGTAGGAAAGCATGTTCAAGAACGGGAACGCCATGTCGCGGGCGCCGATCTGCAACGGAATCAGAAAATTGCCGAAGCCGCCGAGGAGCGCAAATGAAATCACAAAGAACACCATCAGCGTCCCGTGCATGGTGATCAGGGAGAGATAAAACTCGGGCTTCATCACTCCTCCCGACATGCCCTCCGGGAAGAGGCGCTCCAGCCATGACCAGTTGGCCTCCGGCCACGCCAGTTGCGCCCGGATGAGCATGGCCAGCAATCCCGCGACGATCCCCATGAACGCGGCGGTCAGCAGATACTGGATGCCGATTACCTTGTGATCGGTGCTGAAAATATAGCGGCGAAGGAAGCTCGTCGGTTCATGGGCAACGGGCGCCTCGGTTGCTTGCAGCATTCGTTCCGTTCCTCCGGATTCACTGGCGGGTTTACTGGGGCGGCGATTGTTCCCGCAGCCAGTTGTCGAACTCGTCTCGCGGCAGCACGTGCAGCAAGCCGCGCATCTCGAAGTGCCCGAAGCCGCAAAGCTCCGCGCACGCCAGCTCAAAGGTTCCTTCCTTGGTGGGAACGAACCAGAAATCAATGGTCATGCCGGGGACCGCATCCTGCTTCACGCGCAGGTTCGGCAAGAAGAAACTGTGGAGCGTGTCCTTGGCACGCAAGCGGACGTGGAGCGGCGCGTTCACCGGAGCCCAAATTTCATTCAGCCCCACAATATCGTCTCTTGTGGCGGGATCGCTCCGGTCCAGGCCGAGCGGCTCCGAGAGCGAGAGCAGCTTGGGATCGGTTCGGCCGAATTGCCCGTCCCGGCCCGGATAGCGGACGTTCCAGGCGAACTGTTCGGCGGTCACTTCCACCGTCACCGAATCCTCCGGCGGGGCTGTGTCGTAGAACTTCGCCCAAACGGGCAGGCCCAAGACCAGGATGCCGCCCTCGGCAACCAGCGCCATGACCAGCACCGGGACCAGCGACCAGTTGCGTTCCGTCCGAAAACTGGGCAGCCGGAACGCGGGCCGCTCCTGCCCGCCGAACCGCCACACAAAGTAGCCGAGCGCAATGTGCCCGATCACAAACAGTCCGCCGACCGTGATCAGCAGATAGTGGAGCATGAAATCAATCCCGGCCCCGTGTTCGGACGCCAGCGGCGGAAGCCACTGCCTAGACCCCAGGACCACGGCAACGACGGGGATCACCCACAGGGCCAGCGTCAGCAAAATTCGCTGCCCCGACCCCTTGCTCTCGTTGCTGGTTGCCATCAAAATCCTCCTGAATCAGTTATGAAAGGAACAGGACAGTCCCCGCGGCAGCCATTCCAGCGAAAAACCAGCGGGACGCTCCAATGCTCGATTCTCAAGTGGGGCTGCTGCCGTCCGTTTGGATGGCCGGCAGCAACCCCGCGTCCCCACCACGATCAGGACCCCCGACGCGTTCGAAAGAACCTGTAAAAATTCATTCCGTAGCCTTGGGACTTGGCTCGCCCAAGGGCGGATTCCCATTCCCGTCGGCAAGCGGCGGCGGCTCGCACTCGACACGCGGCTGCGCCGCGATCTTGCGGACCAAGGCCGATCTTTTTTCGAGGGTGCGGTGCGCCAACTCCGCAACCGTAGCGCCGTCCAAGATCTGGCGCAGTTGCGCCTGCGCTACTACCCAGACATCGTGAACCGCGCAGCCGGTGTGCAGCGGGCATCCCACGCCCGTCATCACGCACACGTTCAAACCAATCGGCCCCTCCACCATTTCCAGGACCCGAAACAGGGTCAGCTTGGCGGGATCCACCGCGAGTTGATAGCCGCCATGCACCCCGCGGAACGAGCGGACGAGCCGATGCTTGATCAGCAGTTGCAAAATCTTGAAAAGAAAACTTTCCGGGACATGCTCTTGTTCGGCCAGCTCTTTGGCCCGAAACCTCTGTCGCGTAGCAGTGGCCAAGTGAACCACCAGCCGAACCGCATAGTCCGCTTCTCGAGAAAGGGTCATCATCATTCCTAGGAATTCGATAGGAGCAGGCAAAACACCAATCGTGCGCAAACGGTATCTATTTGCTGAGAGAGGAGTTAGGTGAATCAATTTGGAAACAATACTGGACTAATTGGGTCAAGTTACTCAACATTGGGTGAGTGAGTTCGCGCAGCCGGTGGCGGCCGGCAGGGGTATTATGCCGCGAAGGTGCTTCTTTTCTTTGAGTTGATCGTGGCGCGGAGGAGATCAACTTCGTGGCACGTACTTTGCGAGTACTCCACTAGAGATGGCCCCAAGTGCATTCGCTCGGGAATGCAGAGGGAATCGCGATGTTAACGATTGATGAACGCAGGGAATTGTCGGAGACCAAAAGGCACGTGCATGACGTGGTTACATTATTAAATGTTTGCTCGTGCTGTGACAATGTCTCGGAGTGCAAACCAGACCCCTATGAATACGGCGCTTGGCTATGCCAGCCTTGCACTGCGAAAATGGCAGACTCCAATTTTCTTGCGTATCTTGCCGAACGCCGCCGACTCAGCGGGCGCCGAGCCGTCCCATCTCCTCGGGCGTGAACTGAAAGATATACCGGACAAGAAGATCGGCGTGATCCCTCGAGTATTGCTGGAAACCCGGAGGCAGCGTAGCGTTGAAGACAAACCGCGTGCCCTCCTGGCGGAACAAACCGGAGGGCATGGCCGTCCCCGGGTCTATCAACGCCGGGTCGAGCATCCAGCGGCGGGTCCAGTCCGGCTTCAACCGGGTTCTCATCAAGAGGAAGTTTGGAGCCGTCGCCCGCTGGTCGTGGCCCGGATCGCCCGTGGCATGGCATTCCAGGCAGGGCGCGCCGGGGCTGGTAAACAGTCCCCGGGCCAGCGACAACTCCTGGGGCGTCATCGGCTCCTGCTTCGGAAGAATGTAGGGTTCGGCCTGCGAGGAAAGCGCCTCAAAGAATCGCACCAGCTTCAGGACTTCGCCCTGGGAGAAATAAAATGTCGGCATCCGCACGCGGAGGTACGGCCGGATGCCATTGCGGTCCTGGCTGCTCGCGTTCAGCGCCGGGTCCTCCAAAAACTTCGCCAGCCAAAGCGGGTCCACCCGCGCTCCTTCTCCGATCAGTTGGGGCGGCAACTGCTCTCTTCCTTCCGGACTCTGGTACCGGGGCAGGCCCATCAGCACGCTCCGCTGGCCGATCCGCAGCTCGTGACAGCCCATGCAGTTATATTTCAGGACGACTTTCCAGCCTTCCTGTATATCCCGGCCCTGCTGTCCGGGTTGAAAGAAGTAGCGCGTCGGAAGGCCGGACTCCACGCTCCCTAGCAGGAAGGTGGCCAGGGAGTTGATTTCTTCGGGCTTGAGATCAAAGTTCGGCATCCGCAATTTTTCCAGCGGCGGCCGGACCTTGCCCTCGTCATAGACGGCCGGGTTCTTCAACTTGTTTTCAAAGAAGCCCTTGTGGTTGTACCAGCCTTCCCGTTCGGCCTTGTGGGTCAGCAGGGCGAAGTCAATCTGCTCGATCGGCTTGCTTCCTTCCTTGGTCAGCTCGGTGCCGATCCGCCCTTCGTCTTCCATGCCGCTGATTTCGTGGCAGCCCGCGCAGCCGAAGTGCCGCGTCAGGGTGAGGCCTCTCGCCTTCAGGTCCGGATCATCCATGTAGGGGGTCGGCGCGTATTCGGAAGGCTCCTTGGTCTTCAGCGTCATCAGGTAGGAGGCGATGTTCTGGGCCTCTTCGAAGGTGAGCCGCAGGCTGGGCATGACGGTCATCTGCTCGACTTGCAATACAGCCCCATCGTTGGGGCAGGTCGAATGCTCCAGGTCGAAGATGAAGGGGAGGTTGTGGCGGGCGTAGTCCTCCGGGCCGAGGTCGCGCTTCTCCAGCGTGCAATAGGGCCGCGTGCGCTCGCGCGGATTGTGAACCCAGCGGACCAGGTAGTCGTAATTGGCCTTCTCGCCAATGCGAGTCAGGTTGGCGGCAAAGGTGCCGCCGACGGCATTGGTTCCTTCGCCGATCGCATGGCAGGCCATGCAACCCCGGCTCTCAAACAGTTCCTTGCCTTGTTCCGGATTTCCGCGCGGCCGAGTGGGAAGCGTCCCTTGCACTCCCGATTGCCAGATGAATGCCGAGATCGCTTGAATCTGTTCCTGATCCAGCCGGAACCGCGGCATCCGCGCCCCCGGCCGAAACTCCTGCGTATTGGTCAGCCAGACCGGAATCCATTCTTTCCGGAGCTTCACGCGGACTTCTTTCAGGCTCGGGGCGACCTTCTTGCGCTCCTTCAACAGGTCCCTGGCCCGGGCAGTGAGCTCCAAGACTTCCGCATCCAGCCCGCTGCTGGTGACGCGGAGGTTGTCGGCCAGTTGATACAGACGCCGGGCTTCTTCGTTGGTCTCCGCGCGGTCGGCGCGCGCGGTGCTCCGCTGGGCTTCCAGCAGGTTCTCGTGTTTTTGTTGCTGCTTGATCTGGATGGTTCGCTGCACGGTGAGGAACTCTTCACCCTCCGTGTCGTAGCCCTCGTAGCGATGGCAGCCGACACACCCGCGATGGTCAAACAGAAACTTCCCTGTGTTCAGCGTTTCGGCGTGGGACAACTGCATGTCCCGGGTGTGACACTGCTGGCAACCTGCCTCGATATTTTCCCGGGCGCTGAGCGGCCACAGCCAATGCAGGTACCGTCCATGCGCTTTCTCGACGCTCGTGGTTGCCCGGCCGTTGCCGTTGTGACACGGTGTGCAGCCGAACCGCTCCGGATCGTGAATCCGCAGCAGCTCCGGCGAGGGATGGCTGGTGAAAGCGCCCTGATTTCCCATGTCCGCCTTGGTCAGAACCACCGGCTCCCGGATTCCCAAGTGACAGGACTCGCAGCGGTCCACCAGGTCAACCTCGGCCACATGGATTTGCTTGATATCCACCCGCAAGACTTCCATCTTCCGCACCAGGCCGTTCAACTGCTCGGCCGTCAGACCGCCCAACTGGTCCCGCAGGTAGGCGTCCAGCCGCTGGCGGGCTTCCCGGGTCGGCTGCGTCAGCCGCACGCGCTGGTCTTCCAAGTCGGCCTTTTTTGCCTTCAACTCGTTGAGTTTCCCTTCCATCTCCTCATAAGAGTTGAAGGTGATTCGCTCGATGCTGCCGTTGCCGTTCCCCGACGGCAACTCCGCCTCCCGCGGTTCCTTCCGGGCCTCCTCGATATCTTCCTGGTATCCCTGCTTGGCCCGGTCGCTCGAGGCCGTTTCCAGGTTGTAGGTCAGGGCCTGCAGCGCGCCCCGCGCTTCGGCGAACACTTTGTTCATGACCAGAATCTGGGAGGCCAGCAGGCGGCTCTCCCGGTCCATCTCCGCCAGTTGCGTCGCGGCTGTTTTCTCCGCTGCTTCCAATTCCGTCTGCAATTCCCGGTACTCGGCTGATTCGCGGATTTGTTTCTCGCGATCCGCCTGGCCCGGAATGGCCTTGCTTCGCAGGAAGCCGGTGTATTGCTCTCGAAACTGCTCCTGGTAGACTTTCCAGGGGCGCTGCCAGTAGCCCTCGTCATAGAGAGACCACAGCAGCGTGATCACCAGGAGAAGAGCCGAGATCAGGAGCGGAAAGCTCAGGGATTGGGTGACGACCGGGTCTTTCCCGGCAGCAGGAGTATCAGGCATCGGAATGCTCCCCGCGCACAGAACGCATCTGTGGTGTGATTAAAAACTGCCACAAAAACCGGGTTGGGGTATCGTCAGGGCATGGCTTTAGCCATGCCGGGAAGACGCGTCCTTTCCGGCGGGCTTTAGCCCCTGAGGTATGTCCCTCAGCCGTTCGACTTCGCTCACGGCCCTGAGCCTGTCGAAGGGCGGCTGAAGCCGCAAGGAGAGAATTTGATTCCACGTGCGTTACGGCACGGCTGAAGCCGTGCCCTGACGGAACAATGCGTGGTTCTGCAAGCGCCTCTAAATGTTGAACCATGGGGTTACCCAAATATATTTGATCCGGAACAGCAGCCGCAACACAATCTTCACCGGCAGCAGCAGCATGGTGGTCAGGAAGAATTGCAGCGCCAGATATTGCAACAGCGTCATCCGCGCGTACACCCTGCGGTTGAATTCGGTCAGCAGGATCACCTTGTGGGTGCCGTAGCCGGCTGCGGCAAAGTACACGCCCGTTACGATGGCGCCGAAGATGCCCTTGCCCCACGCGCTGGTGATCCCGAAGATGTCATCGAGGTTCCGGTTGATCTCGAAGATCAGCCGGTTGTGGTCCCAGGTTTCTCCCGGCCAGAACCACATCCAACCCGGCCCGCGGATGAAGGTCCCGATCACAACCATCCCCACCCACAAGACGATGAACCCCAGGCAAAACGCCAGGATGGCAAATTTCCGCTGCTTGTACGTGTAGTAGCCATTCCCAAGAGGGTTCATGTCCATATAGGGAATGGCCATTAGCCCCACCACGATCAGGGTGGGCAGCACCACTCCGGCCATCCAGGGATCGAAATATACCAGCATCTCCTGCAAGCCCAGGAAGTACCACGGCGCCTTGGCCGGGTTCATCGTGATGCTCGGATTGGCAGGCTCTTCCAGCGGAGCGTTCAGCGTGATGGACCAAACAAACAGGATGACCGTGACGATGAGCGCCGCCAGGAACTCGATCCGGAGCAGAAAGGGCCAAACCGGAACCTCTTTGGACCAGTCCGACTGAAAGGGCTGGGTCTTGCGGTGATGGGTCTTGGCCAAGGCCGGGTCGGCCTCCAGTTGCGCGATCAGGCGGTCGTTGGCGAACGACTGCCGGAGCCCGTACCAGACATAGAACGGCACCAAGAAGACCAGCCCCACAATCGGCACGTTGTCCGGGGCGCTGGTGATTACCCACAGTTGATGCCAATCCATTCCTCCATCCTTTCCCCGGGGCGGTTATCGTTCGCCGAGCCGGTCCCACTTGATTTCTTTCGCCAGCCCTACCGGGGAGGGTCCGGAAATCCCTCCGTCTTTTCGCACGCGCCAGAAGTGCACAATCATGAAAGTGGACGCAATGATGGGAATCGCGATGCAGTGCCAGATATAGGCGCGCAGCAACGCGTTCGAGTCCACGATGGAGCCGCCGAGCAAGGCAAACCGCACGTCGTTGTACGGCGTCATGCCGAATTGGGGGCCGAGCGGCCCTTCGTGTCCCAGCATCGGCGAGGCACGCGCCATGTTCGTCCCCACCGTCACCGCCCAGAAGCCCAACTGGTCATCCGGCAACAGGTAGCCGGTGAAGGAAAGGAGCAAGGTCAACACCAGCAAAATGACGCCCACCACCCAGTTAAATTCCCGCGGCCTCTTGTACGAGCCGGTGAGGAAGACGCGGAACATATGGAGCCACACGGTGATGATCATCAGATGCGCTCCCCAGCGGTGCATGTTTCGCAGCAGTTTTCCGAAGGGAACGTCGTGCTCCAGGTACAAAATATCCCGAAACGCCACGATCTTCGACGGGTGGTAGTAGAACATCAGCAGGACGCCGGTGAAGGTCAGCACAATAAAGAGATAAAACGTGATCCCGCCCATCCCCCAGGTGTAGCTGTAGCGGACGGCGTCGCGGTTGACGCGGGCCGGATGCAGGTGCAGGAAGACGTTGCTGAGCACGCCGAGCGAGCGGCTCCGCGGGGTCTCATCGTGCTTGACGCGAAAGATGGACTTGTAGAGCTGGGTCTTCTGGGGCGCCTTCATGCCGGCCAGGTCCTGCTCCAACTTCTCCTGGAACGGCTTGAGCTCCTCCTTGACTTTCTCCAGCAGACCGATCTCGCCTTTGCTTTCCGGTTGGACCGGACTCTCGTCTGCCATCAAAGACCTCCGATGTGGGTAGGGGCCTGCCGCCCCCTGACGAACCGGACGGGCTGGATTGCCCGTCCTTACCTCTTACACGCGCACGATGGACCCGGGGTCGTCCCAATTCCCGAACTGATAGAGGACGCTGGTATCCACCTGAATTTCCCCGGTGGGCAGCAACTCGATGCGGGCCCGATCCATGGGCCGCGGGGCCGGGCCTTCGACGTTCACGCCTTCGCTGTCGTAGCCGCTCCCGTGGCAGGGACACTTGAACTTGTTCTCGGCGGCGTTCCAGTTCGGCGTGCAGCCCAGGTGCGTGCAGCGCGCATAGATCGCGACGAGTCCCTCCGCGTTGCGAACCACCCAGATGCGGTACGCCTGCTTATATTTCTCATCCACGCCAAAACCGTAGTCGGACGGATAGCCCACGTTGAAAATCGTCTTCGGCTCAAACAGCGCGCGGGGAAAGAAAAAGCGGAGGAACATCAGGAAATTGACGCCCAGGCAGCCCAGCACGGATGCCGTTACCAGCCGGCGCCGCACCAGTTGCACCTCGGGGAGCGGTCCTCCCTCAGCGCCCGCGCCGCCGGGTTTTGGCTTCAGCGCCTTGAGAATATTTTGAAGCAATCCACTCTTTTCGCTCATTCCTTCATCACCTTCTTACCTTCTTCACCTTCTTAAGAATCACAGGGGATCGGTCTTGGCGCATTGTCCGTAACGGCCCGCCGAAACTCTACATTCTCATCCGAGGCTGAAACTCTGTCAAGGGGGGTCCGTCCTGCCCCGGTTTTTTTCGGACCTTCGGAGACTCGGCGGGACGTGCCTGCCGCCCAAATTGTTCTTGCCCGCTTGGGCGAACCGATTTATGATCGTTGGCGAATCGAGGTATTCTTGCCAAGAACAACTCTTGTTCGTGCGGGCGCGATCTCCCCGAAATCAGGCAATGGACCCGCGGACCCCGAGTGGAGGGAACAATGGGGGGGACGCGAATGAGCATTGCAGCGATGACCCCGGAGACTGCGGCGGCGGAACTGACTCTGCGGAGTTTCCTGGAGTTGCTCGAGAAGGAATACCCCCAGGAAATGATCCGGATTAACCGGCCCGTGGACCCGGCGCGCTTCGAGGTCACCGCGATCCTGAAGCATCTGGAGAACCGGGGGAAGTTCCCGCTGGTTCGTTTTGACCAGCCCAAGAACCTGCATGGGAACCTGGTGCCGTATCCCCTGCTCAGCAATATTTATGCGACCCGCGAGCGCTGTGCCCTGGCCCTGGGACTGAAGCCTGAACAGGCGGGCATGGAGCTGAGCCTGGAATACGCGCGGCGGCTGGAGAAGCCTCTGCCCCCGGTGGTCGTGGACCGCTCGCAGGCCGCGGTCAAGGAAGTTGTTGCGCGGGGCGAAGACTGCGACCTCCGCAACTTTCCCATCGTCCGCCACCACGAAATGGACCCCGCCCCCTACATTGATATGACCCCGGTTATGAAGCATCCCGACGAGGGTTTCTATAACGTCGCGTTCCTGCGGAACATGTACCAGGAGCCGCGCAAGCTCGGCATCCACATGTCCCCGCGGCATAGCTGGCAGATTTCCCGCGTCTATGAAACCCGCCGCCAGCCGACTCCGGTTGCGATTGTCGCCAGCCACCACCCGGCCTTTTACTTGGGGGCGCTGAATGTCGAGGCCTACGGGAAGGACGACTACGCGGTGATCGGCGGCATCGTCGGCCGGCCCCTCCGCCTGACGGCTTCCGAGACCTGGGGCGAGAACTTCCTGGTTCCCGCCGACGCGGAGATGGTGATCGAAGGCGAAATTCCGCCCGGCGAGCGGGACGTCGAAGGACCGTTCGGGGAATTCACCGGCTACTACGGGCCGCAGCGCATCCGCCCGGTGATCCGCGTCACGGCCATCACGCACCGCCGCCAGCCGATTCTCCAGCACACCTTTGTCGGACACCGCGACAACTGGATTTTGGGCGGCATCCCCAAGGAAGGCTCCGTGTTCAACGTCATCAAAGGCGTCGTTCCGACCGTGCGGGGCGTTCATATCGCGCTGTCGGGAAGCTGCCGCTTCAACTGCTACATCTCGATTGACAAGAAAGTTCCCGGTGAGACCAAGCAGGCCGCGCTCGCCGCCTTCGGCGCGGTGGACTTCATCAAGAACATCATCGTGGTGGACTCGGACATTGATCCCTTCAACGAACAGGAAGTGATGTTCGCCGTGGCCACGCGCACGCAGGCCCGCGAGGCCGTGGACATCATCAAGAACGTCAAGGGAAACACGCTCGACCCCTCGCAAAGCGATGACATCATGACCGACAAGCTGTTGATTGACGCTACCATGCCCGTGGGCAAAGCCTTTGCGGCCCGTGTCCGCGTTCCCGCGCAGGCGCTCGAACAGTTTCCGTTGGAAAATTACGTGGATTCGAAAACACTCGACGCCTTGCCGACGTTTGCCGATTCCCGGCGGAGCGTCTAAGCCCGTGTTTCTCAATGGCAACAAATGTTTGGGATCCCTATCTGCTGCCCTGAAAGGGCCAGGGTAAGATAGCCGGGGGCAACGCCCCCGGAACAAGGCGCATATCCGGTCCGACCCTGAAAGGGTCGGACTGTTAGGCCACTCGAGGATTGTACGACCCCTTCGGGGTCGGAATTTCTCGGGGGAGATGTCTGGCTCCCGGGGGCGTTGCCTCCGGCTATTCGTGTGAATCCCCTTCGGGGATTTGCGGTCGCAACTTGCTTCCGGACGCGCCTAGCGAGAAATCCGGATAGCCCTCGCAGAAAGCATCCGTTATGGCGAAACTCTTTTGGGTAACCTGCCCGGCCTGTAGCGGGCGGTTTTGCGCCCACTCGGAAGAGTTGCGACACAACAAGAAGTTTCAGTTGCTCTGTCCCTATTGCGGCAAGCGGTTCTTCGACGAGGAAAGCCCGCAGATCGAAGAGTAGGCGGCAGCGCGTTTAATCGGCCGCCCTCCCGCACTTGATGATCCCGGCACGAAGTTCCCGATGAGCACCCCGGCGAATCCAACCACTGAGCAAGTCCGCAGCGCATCCGAGCGAATCGGCTGGGGGAAAATCCTCGCCGCCGCGCTGGGGATTCTCTGCATCCCGCTGCTGTGGTACGCCCCTCTTCCGCTCGAACCCCGAACCAAACATGCTCTCGCCATCGCCGGCTTCATGGTGATCTTCTGGATCGCGGAAGTGATCCCGCACGCCATCACGGGCCTGATCGGCTGCTGGCTGTTCTGGGCGCTCGGGGTTGTTCCACCCCGAGTGGCCTTCGGCGGATTCAGCAGCGAAGCGCCCTGGTTCCTGGTTGGCGCGCTTTTCATCGGCCTGATGGTGACGGAAACGGGACTTGCCAAACGGCTCGCGTTTGCGATCCTGTCCTCGGTCGGCACCCAATACTCGCGCATCCTGCTCGGCTTCATCCTGACCGACTTCTTGATGACTTTCATGATCCCGGCCGGGCCGCCGCGCGTGATCCTGCTCGGCTCGATTGTGCTCGGCGTGGTGGCGAGCTTCGGCCTCGACACGAAAAGCAACGTCGCGCGCGGCATGATTCTGGCGATTGCGTTCTCAGCCACCTTGTTCGACAAGACCATCATCGGGAGCACGCCGTCCATTCTGGCGCGTTCTCTGATCGTCGAATTCGGCCACGTGCCCGTCTATTGGAGCAAATGGTTCATCGCGTATTTTCCGCTCGATGTCATCAACATCCTGGCGGCGTGGTGGCTGATCCTCCGGCTCTATCCGCCCGAGAAGGACCATCTGCCCGGCGGGAGGGCGTACCTGCGGCAGCAGCAGGAAGCCCTGGGTCCGTGGACGGCCCCGGAGAAGCGCGCCGCCGTCCTCATCGTTCTGGCTGTGGTCATCTGGGCCACCGACTTTGTGCATCATATCAGTCCGGCGGTCGTGGGGCTGGGCATCGGCCTGGCGGCGAATCTTCCGGGGATCGGCGTCTTAGCGCCGGAGCAGGCCAAGAAGATTAACTACAGCATCTTCCTCTTCATGGGAACCAACATCAGCATGGCCGAGGTGCTGCGCGAAACCAAAGCGCTCGACGTGATGTCCGGCGCTCTGTTCGGGTTTCTCGCTCCCTACATTGACAACGTGCTGCACTCGACGGTCATCCTCTATTGGTCGGCGTTCGTGGCGCACCTGGTCCTGGCGTCGGAGACTTCGATGATCTCCGTCACCATGCCCCTCGTGATGCAGTTCGCCCTGGAGAACCGGTTGGACCCGTTTGCCATGGGGATGGTGTGGAGCTTTGCGACGGGCGGGAAACTCTTCATCTATCAATCATTAGTCTTGATCGCGGCGTATTCCTTCGGATGCTTCAACGCCCGCGACGTGTTCCGGATCGGGCTGTTCTTTCTCATCGCCGAATCCATTCTCCTGCTGCTGGTTGTGCCGCTGTACTGGCCGCTGCTCGGGATTGGATAGCGAGATTGCCTTTCCGGCAAGTCGCTCTTTACAACTTGTTCATGCCTTCCCCACCCAAATCCGAGCTCCCGATGGAGCGGAGAACGCCGCCTTTTGCTTTCCGACCCGCAACTCGAGGATGCCGTCAAAGGTCTTGCGCACGACCCGCAGTTGGCTTCCGGGCTTGAGCCCAACCGCCGCCAGCGAGTTCAGGAATTCCTTCTCTTTTTCGTGCAGCTCGGCAATCCGCACCACCCGGAGGAGCGTGTTTTCCGGGGCCTCGGTCAGGCGGAAATATCCAGGACTCGGCCGAAACGGCCGGGCGGGCGTGAAGGGATTTCCATGCGGGCACGTCCCGCTCTTCCCGAACAGATCGAGCAGGCGCTCTTCGAGTTCGGGCGAGATGGCGTGCTCCAGTTTTTCCGCCTCCTCATGGACCTTGTTCCAGGGCATTTGCAGCATATCCGTCAGCAGCCGCTCGACGAGCCGATGCCGGCGTACCAGGTCGCAGGCGGCCCGGTAGCCAGGCTCCGTCAGATGGATCGAGCGCCGGCTCGTGATGCGGATGAACTGCTTGCGCTGGAGGCGCTTCAGCGCCATGCTGACGGCCGCCGAAGAAATCTGAAGCGATTCGGCGAGGCGCGCGGCAATCACCGTTTCCCCGTTCTCGCCCAGCTCCAGAATCGCCTTGAGCAGATTCTCCGAGGCAATCGTCGCCATCTGAACTCCCTTGACAAGCACCGTCATCTATCTTACATTAAACCTTAACGTTAATGCAGATTAATCATTTCGATACCCGAGCGTTTCATATTTCGCGAACATGAACCAACCTTCCGATCCCCCTCCCCGAAACGCTGCGGCGCCGGGGATTGCATCGCCGTTTCCGGAAACTCCTTCCCTGCCGGAAATTTTCTCAAGCGTGGGCATCCCCCCGACGGGCAACTGGATCCGGAAGCTGCTGGCGTTTGCCGGCCCGGCCTACCTGGTGAGCGTAGGGTACATGGACCCGGGCAACTGGGCCACCGACATCGAGGGCGGCGCGCGTTTCGGCTACCAACTGATCTGGGTCCTGCTGCTCTCGAACTGGATGGCGATCCTGCTGCAAACGCTCTCGGCCCGGCTGGGGTTGTTTGCCGGGCGCGACCTGGCGCAGGCCTGCCGCGATTATTACTCCCGCCCGGTCTCCTTCGCTCTTTGGATACTCTGCGAGATCGCCATCGTGGCCTGCGACCTGGCCGAAGTGTTGGGGAGCGCCATCGGCCTCAATCTCCTGTTCGGGATTCCGCTGCTGTGGGCTGTCCTGATCACCGCGGCCGACGTCCTGCTCCTGCTGGCCCTCCAGAATTACGGCATCCGCAAGATGGAGGCGTTCATTGTTTCCCTGGTCGTCATCGTGGGCCTGTGCT
>MEKR01000028.1 GCA_001767035.1 Acidobacteria bacterium RIFCSPLOWO2_02_FULL_61_28 | reverse complement strand
GGCAACGGCCGCGATTTGCTGGCGCGCATGATCTGGGGCTCCCGCATCTCGCTCTCGGTCGGCTTCGTGGCGGTGGCGATCTATGTAATGATCGGGATTCTGGTCGGTACCATGGCCGGGTATTTTCGCGGCTGGGTGGATATGGCGCTTTCCCGCCTGATCGAAGTCATCATCTGCTTCCCATCTTTCTTTTTGATCCTGGCGGTGCTGGCCTTTTTGCAGCCGAGCATTTATAACATTATGATCGTCATTGGCCTCACGGGATGGGTCACCGAGGCCCGGCTGGTGCGCGGAGAGTTCCTGCGGCTGGCCGACCAGGAATTTGTCCTCGCGGCCAAAGGTCTCGGTGTCTCGAACTGGCGGATCATCTTCCGGCACATCCTGCCGAACGGCCTCGCTCCGGTCCTGGTGGCAGCGAGCTTCGGCGTCGCCTCGGCAATCCTCATCGAGTCGAGCCTGAGTTTCTTGGGCTTTGGCATCTCGATTCCGGTTCCGAGCTGGGGCGGCATTCTGAATGAAGCGCGGGAGAACTTCCGCTACTGGTGGATCACAATTTTCCCAGGGCTCGCCATTTTCTCGACCGTCACCGCGTACAATCTGGTGGGCGAAGGAGTCCGCGACGCCATTGATCCGAGGTTGAAAGTATGAACGCGCCGCAAACAGCTCCGTCCTCCGGTCCTCTTCGCAGCGGCCCTTCAGAGCCGCGCGCGTCAGCAAGCGGTCCCACCGCTCCCTTGCGGTCCCATTCGGCAGGCTCAGGGCAGGCGCGGCTCGGAAACGAGCAAGAACCGCTGCTCGAAGTGCGCGATTTGAAGACTTATTTTTTTACGGACCGGGGCGTTGCCCGCGCGGTGGACGGCGTCAGCTTTTTCATTCCGCCTCGCGCCACTCTCGGCCTGGTGGGGGAGAGCGGCTGCGGCAAGAGCGTCACCGCGCTGTCCATCCTGCGTCTGATTTCCTCGCCGCCTGGACGAATCGTCAGCGGCTCGATTTCGCTGGAAGGGCGCGACCTGCTCGGCCTCTCGGAAGAAGAAATTCGCCAAGTGCGCGGGAATCAGATTTCGATGGTCTTCCAGGAGCCGATGACCTCGCTCAACCCGGTCTTCACCATCGGCGACCAGATCATGGAGGCTCTGCTGACCCACCAGAATATCAGCCGCGACGACGCGCACAACCGCACCGTCGAACTGCTCCGGCGGGTCAAGATTCCCTCGGCGGAGACGCTGGTTCATCAGTATCCGCACCAGATTTCCGGAGGGATGCGCCAGCGCGTCATGATCGCCATGGCGCTTGCCTGCAACCCGAAGCTGCTCATTGCCGACGAGCCGACCACGTCGCTCGACGTGACCATCCAGGCGCAGATTCTGGAGCTGCTCCGGGAATTGCAGGAGGAGTTCGGCATGTCCATTCTCCTCATCACGCACGACCTCGGCATTGTGGCGGAGATGGCTGACTTCGTCGCAGTGATGTATGCAGGCCAAATCGTGGAGTTTGCGGCGGCACGGGAGCTGTTCGCAAACCCGCTCCATCCCTACACGCTCGGCCTGTTCCAGTCGCGGCCTCAGCTCGGAAAGAAGAAGGGGCGTCTCGACGTGATCCCCGGCGTCGTTCCCAACCCCATCAGTTTTCCCTCCGGCTGCCGCTTTCACCCGCGCTGTTCCTATGCTGCCGAGGTTTGCCGGCAGACCGAGGTAACGCTTCAGGAAGTGGCTGGCGAGCACAGCTCGGCGTGCTTGCTCGTCCAGAATAAGCAGATTCATCTGGCGCGGATCTGATCCGAGCCGCGACCGTGAGGGAGCGGTCACTGACCGAAATCATAACGATGTCCACGCCCGTCGAACCCGGCAGCAACAACGTTCTCCTCCAGGTGACCGATCTCCGCAAGTATTTCCCGGTGCGCCGCGGACTTATGGCGACGGTAAGAGGACACGTCAAGGCTGTGGATGGCGTTTCCTTCGAGATTCGCCGCGGCGAGACGCTGGGCCTGGTCGGGGAGAGCGGCTGCGGAAAAACCACCACCGGCCGATCCATTCTGCGGCTGATCGAGCCGACCGGCGGCGAGGTGCTTTTCAACGGAAGCCCGGTCTTGCATTTGGCGGACGAAGAGCTGCGCAAGATTCGCAAGCAGATGCAGATTATCTTCCAGGACCCCTACGGCTCGCTGAACCCGCGCATGACCGTGGGCGGGATCGTTATGGAGGGCCTGATCGCCCACGGAATGTATTCCCGCGCGGAGCGCATCGAACGGGCGCAGGCGTTGCTCGCGCGCGTCGGGCTCGACCCGGAGCACTTCTACCGCTATCCCCACGAGTTCAGCGGCGGGCAGCGGCAGCGGATCGGCATTGCGCGCGCCCTGGCCGTTGAGCCGCAGTTCATCGTTTGCGACGAGCCGGTCTCGGCGCTCGATGTCTCCATTCAAGCTCAGATCATCAACCTGCTTTCGGACCTGAAGCGAGAATTCGGCCTCTCGTATCTGTTCATCGCGCACGACCTCTCCGTCGTCGAGCACATCAGCGACCGCGTGGCCGTGATGTACCTCGGCAAGATCGTCGAGCAGACAACGAGCGAAGAACTCTTCCGCAACCCGCTGCACCCTTACACGAAGGTGTTACTCGCTTCCGTTCCGTCGCTCGAAACGCGAGAGGAAAAGAGACACGTGATTGAGGGCGACATTCCCTCGCCGCTCCATCCCCCCCCCGGCTGCCCGTTTCATCCTCGCTGCCCGGAAGCCATGGACATCTGCCGGACAGAAGTGCCCACCACGATCCAACACGCCGACGGCCACTCCGTCGCCTGCCACCTGTACACAATGGATGTTGCGCCTGTTCGCCCCGGGAATTAGCCCGGCATTTTCGCCAGCCCCGGAGGGGCGTTAGAGTCTAGCCCACGGCGCAAGCCGTGGGTTCGCAGGCGGGAATGGACACAAGCCCCGGAGGGGCGAGAGAAATTGTGCTTCAGGAGTTTTCCGCAGCCTTCTTTCGCCCCTGCCGGGGCTTGTGGGCAAACGTCTCCTTTCCCAGGGCTGACGCCCTGGGCTAGAATCTATCGCGCCTCCGGCGCTCTGTCGGCGGTGAAAACCCCGAGTTAGTTCACAGAATACTGAAGCGGAGGGGCCTCTTTGTTCAGGAAGCCGTCTTCAGCATGGCTCGTTCGAGCGATTCAGGCACTTCAATAGCGAGGAAGCGATCGGCTGCAAACAGGTAGTCCTCACCGCTCTCGTCAATGATTCGCAGGTCCCCATCGCGCTCCGCGTCCGGATCGGGAAGGACCGGGTAAATCTTGTGCAGTTCCAGGGAGGCTTCGTAACCAGAGTTGTCAATGCAGACAACAAACCGTGGGGCGGAATCGTTATTGGGTTTCTTTCGCATTAGTCCAGATAACGCTTTCGTTTGATGTCCTTCTTACCTATACCATGAGCCTCGTACCAATGCAATTCCGCCAGTCGGATTCTGCCGTTTCGAAGTCGCACGTGGGCGATTCCTTTCAGCTTCCGCCACCGCCCGGGACCGTATTTTCTCCTGAGCCGTACGCGGTCGCGGACTGATCGGCCGACTGCGATCGGTTCAACCTTTCGGATGTCCCCGATAATCTCAAAATCCACGTCTGCGCGAGCCACGAACGTTGTGCTATTCAGGTCCGGGCTGTCCAGATAACGGCAGAGATTGTACCACACGGCGTTCCGCGGCGAATTGACTTCGGCCCAGTTTCTTCGTATCGTGGAGTTAGGAGTTACTGTGGCGAACCTGCTTCAAAAACTCGAAGAAATCGAAGGGCGCTACCACGAGTTGAACGAGCGGCTGGGGCGGCCGGAGACCCTTGCCGACCCGTCGCAGTACCAGAAAGCCGCCAAGGCTCACAGCGAACTGGCGCCCATCGCGGAGAAGTATCGCTATTGGAAAGAGCTTGAAAAATCCATCGGCGAGACCCGCGCGATGCTCCAAGACGCCGAACCCGAGCTTCGCGCGATGGCCCAGGAAGAGCTGGCTACGCTCGAGCGACAGCGCGAGCAGACCGAAAACGACTTGAAGCTCCTGCTCGTTCCCAAAGACCCCAACGACGAGAAGAACGTGGTGCTCGAAATCCGGGCCGGAACCGGCGGCGATGAAGCCTCGCTCTTCGCCCAGGAGTTGTTTCGGATGTATAGCCGCTATGCGGAATCGCAGGGCTGGCGTGTGGACGTGCTCTCCAAAAGTGACTCCGGCGTGGGCGGCTTCAAGGAAGTGATTGCGCTCATCGAAGGCGGCCGGGTTTACAGCAAGCTCAAGTACGAGAGCGGCGTGCACCGCGTCCAGCGCGTGCCGCAGACCGAGGCGCAAGGCCGCATCCACACCTCGACCGTCACCGTGGCCGTGCTCCCGGAAGCCGACGAAGTGGACGTTGCGATAGACCCCAAGGAAATCCGCGTGGATACGTTCTGCTCGTCCGGGCCTGGCGGCCAGTCGGTCAATACGACTTATTCCGCCGTGCGCATCACGCACCTGCCCACGGGTTTGGTGGTCTCCTGCCAGGACGAGAAGTCGCAGATCAAGAACCGGCAACGGGCCTTGAAGGTGCTGCGCAGCCGTCTGCTCGAGATGGAGCAGGAGAAGCAGCGCCAGGCCGTCGCCCAGGAGCGCCGCGCGATGGTCGGCACCGGCGAGCGCAGCGAGAAGATTCGCACCTACAACTATCCCCAGGACCGCCTTACCGATCACCGCATCGGGCTGACGCTCCATCAACTCGACGTGCTCCTCGACGGCCGGCTCGAACCCGTCATTGAAGCGCTCAGCACCCACTTCCAGGCCGAACGGCTGAAGCAGGAACTGGTGACGGTGTAACCGCTTTTTGAGCCGGCAAACACTCCCCGCTCGTGCTCCATACAATACGTACATACCCCATTCCATTGACCCGGTCTCGCGTTATACTATGCGGGGCTGTGCGCAGGCGGAACCCCATCAACACCGCGGTACTGATTCGGAGGAACAATGACCAATCGCAGGGAATTCTTAAAGGATTTGGCCGGGGCAGCGGGAATTGTCTTTGTGGGCTGCCCGTGGGTGGAGGCGGCTGCCGGCGCGTTCCAGGCTGGCGGCACAGGGCGGCGGCGCGAAGTGGCGGTGGGTGGCCGCCGGATTCGGACCGTGGACGTTCACTGCCACTGCTACGTGGACGATGTCTGGGACCTGATCAAGGACCAGCCGCAGGCCCGCACGGTTCGGAATGTCCTTCAGACAAGGGTGGGGCAGGGTCTTCATCTGGCCAATGTGAACGATCGCTTGCGCACCATGGACGAGTGGGGCATTGACGTGCAGGCCGTCAGCCTCGGGATGACTTACCACTACTCCTGGGCGGAGCGGGACCTGGCTCGCCAGATCATGAAGGTTCAGAACGAGAAAATTGCGGCGTTGTGCGCAGCCCACCCGGACCGCTTTGTGGGCCTGGCCGGGGTGTCGTTGCAGCATCCCGATCTGGCCGCCGAGCAGCTCGAAGAGGCCGTCAAGAAGCTGGGATTGCGGGGCTGCATCATCGGCGGCAGCGTCAACGGCGAAGAACTTTCCTCAGCCAAGTTCCATCCCTTCTGGGCCAAAGCGGAAGAACTGGGGAGCCTGGTGTTCCTCCATCCGGGGGGCTTTCGGGAAGGCGAACGCCGGTTCCAAGGAACCGGGAATTTGACCAACATCATCGGGAATCCGCTGGAAACGACCGTGGCGCTTTCCCACATGATCTTCGAGGGGACGCTCGACCGCTTTCCCGGTCTGAAAATCTGCGCGGCCCACGGAGGCGGGTATCTGGCGTCGTACATTTTCCGGTCGGATCAATGCGTGACGAACCGCCCCACCGACTGCAAGCCTCCCCAGAAACTTCCCAGCGAGTATCTTAAGCAACTCTACTTCGATTCGATGGTCTTCACAGACGAGGGGTTGCGGCACTTGGTGGCGGAAGTCGGCGCCGGCCAGATCGTTCTGGGGACGGATTTCCCCTATGGCTGGACTACCAAAGCCGTGGACCATATCCTCGGCGCACCCGGCTTGAGCGACGCCGAAAAACGAGCCATCCTCGGCGAAACCGCTGCCCGTCTGCTGCGCATCAGTTGAAGATATCATTCGGAGGAATTCGCCATGACCAGTCGCAGGACATTCTTGAAGCAGTTCACCGGGGCTACAGCGGGATTATGCTTCGTTGGCTGCCCTTGGGTGGAGGCGGCCAGCGCGTTGCAGGCCGGCGGACGGGTCCGGCGCCGGGAGGTGATGGTCGGCGGCCGCCGCGTGCGGACTATTGACGTGCACGCGCACGTTAACGTTCCCAACATCTTGGAGTTGTTCCGGGAATCTCGGGCGCAACTTGATAACCCCACAGCGGCGACCGATCCCCAGTGGGGACCGGATAACGCGGACGAGCGGCTGCGGCACATGGATGAAGAAGGCATTGATGTGCAGGCAGTCGGCATCAACCCCTTTTGGTACCGGGCAGACCAAGACCTGGCCCGCCGCATCGTGCAGCTCCAAAATGAAAAAATTGCGGCCTTATGCGCCGCTCACCCGGACCGCTTTGTGGGGATGGGAACCGTGGCGTTACAGCATCCGGACCTGGCCGCCACGCAGTTGGACGAGGGAGTCAAGAAGTTTGGGATGAGAGGCTTCGTGATCGGCGGAAACGTGGCCGGAGAAGAGTTGTCTGCGCCCAAGTTTCATCCCTTCTGGGCCAAGGCCGAGGAACTCGGGACCTTGATTTTCATCCATCCCCAGGGGTTCGCGGAAGGCGCCAAACGGCTTCAGGGAAACGGCGCTTTGACCAACGTCATTGGGAATCCTCTGGAAACCACCGTGGCGCTCTCGCATCTGATCTTCGAGGGGACGCTGGACCGCTTTCCCGGACTCAAGATTTGCGCCGCCCACGGAGGCGGCTACCTGCCGTCTTACATTGCCCGCTCGGATCGCTGCACGACCCTGTCCCCCGCTCCTTGCAGGAATATCCAGCCGGTCAGGAAACGGCCGAGTGAGTATTTGAGTCAGCTTTATTTCGATTCCATGGTCTTTACCGCTGAGGGACTGCGACATTTGGTCGCGGAAGCCGGCGTCAGTCAGGTCGTCATGGGCACGGACTTCCCCGCTGGCTGGACTTCCGAATCGGTGGACCACATCCTCAGTACATCCAGTTTGAGCGACGCCGAGAAACGGGCGATCCTCGGCGAAACTGCCGCCAAGCTGCTGCGCATTGCGGAGTAGGAACGCGGCGTCCGAAGAATGCCACGGAGACATAGAGAGAAGAAGACAGAAGTCAGGATGAAGAAGTCAGGCGACAGAAGCCAGAATGGGGCCAGTATGCGGTTTTTCTTCTGACTCCTGTCTTGTGGCTTCTTACTTCTCAAAAACCCCGCGTCCTCTGCGGTTCAAACTGCGTTGTCCCGCCATTGATCTGCGCCGCCCTTTCCTAATATCGTAGTTCTGGACGTTCGGACCGATCCAACGGTGCTGGGATGCGATTGAAGGAAGCTCTGGAACAGGGAGTGGACCTGCTTGAACAGGGCGGTGTGCCTTCGCCCCGGATCACCGCGGAAGTCTTGCTGATGCACGCAGCCCGCTGCGACCGCGCTCATCTCTACGCCCACCCGGAGCGCGAACTCGCCGAAGTCGAGTGGATTCACTACGGCCGCTATTTGCACGAACGCCTTCAGGGCAAGCCCACGCAATACATCACCGGGCATCAGGAATTCTGGGGCCTGGACTTTCTGGTGAATCCCTCGGTCCTGATCCCCCGGCCGGAAACGGAGCTGCTTGTGGAGGCGACACTGACTCTGGCCCGCCTTCAGTTCCCATCGGGAACCGAATTGAACATCGCCGATGTTGGGACCGGCTCTGGTTGTATTGCCGTGGCGCTGGCTAAGGAATTGCCTCCTGCCCGGATTTACGCGCTCGATCAGTCGCTGGAGGCGCTCGAAACGGCGCGCCGGAACGCCGCGCGTCTGGGCGTCGGCCAGCGGATTTCGTTTTTACTCTCCAATTTGCTGGAGGTTGGGTCCGGCGAGGTACTTCCTTCCTTGCAGATGGTTGTCTCGAATCCACCGTATGTCTCCGAGCGCGACAGGGCGGGACTGATGCGCGAGGTCCGCGACTTCGAGCCGGCCCAGGCGCTTTTTGCCGGGGAGTCGGGAAGCGATGTCTACGCCCGGCTCATTCCGCAGGCGAGCCGGGCACTCTGCCCGGGAGGTTACATCGCGCTCGAACTCGGCTATGATGCCCAGGAGAAAGTCGGCAGCCTGTTGTCAGCCGAGAAGTGGGAAGATATAGAGTGGCAGCGCGACCTGGCCGGCATTGTGCGCGTGGTCACGGCGCGGCGGCGACCCACAGCCAGCGCGGCGCCGACGGCAGAGGCAGGCTCCCCATGAACGCGGTCATCTTGCACGTGGACATGGATGCGTTCTTCGTTTCGGTGGAACAGCTCTATGACCCCGCCTTGCGGGGCAAGCCTGTGATTGTGGGCGGGAATCCCAACCACCGGGGCGTGGTCGCGGCGGCTTCTTACGAGGCGCGGCGCTATGGTGTACATTCGGCGATGCCGCTGCGCACGGCAGTGCGCCTTTGCCCGGACGCCATTTTTCTTCCGCCGCACCGCGAGCGGTACGCGGCCGCCTCGGAGCAGATTCGGGAAATCTTCTCCGAGTTCTCGCCCCAGGTTGAGATGGTCTCGGTGGACGAGGCTTACCTGAACCTCACCGGGACCGAGCGGCTGTGGGGTCCGCCGCTCCGCGCCGCTCACTTGCTGCACGACGCGATTGCGCGGCAGGCTCATCTGCCTTGCTCCATCGGCATCTCCAGTTCCCGGCTGGTCTCAAAGATCGCCTCCGACCAGGCCAAGCCGAACGGAATTCTTTGGCTGATGCCGGGCCGGGAGCGAGCGTTTCTCGCGCCGCTGCCGGTGGG
>MEKR01000027.1 GCA_001767035.1 Acidobacteria bacterium RIFCSPLOWO2_02_FULL_61_28 | reverse complement strand
CGTCAAGGGGGAAGTGCGAACGGAAGACACGCCGGAAAACAATGTCTACACGCGGGCGGCAGCCCTGTTCCGCGCGTGGCAGGAGCAGGGAATCTTTCTCGAACGCAAGACCCCGGCGCTCTATGCGTATTGGCAGCGGTTCTGTGTACCGGGGATGCCTGGCGGACCGCTCCTGGTTCGGAAAGCGTTGATCGGCTTGGGAAGACTCGAACCGTACGAGGCCGGGGTGGTCTTTCGCCACGAGGAGACTCTTTCGGCGCCCAAGGCCGATCGCCTGGAATTGCTGCGGGCGACCCGCGCGCAGTTCGAGCAAATATTCATGCTCTACAGCGACCCGGAGCGCCGGGCGGAGCGCCTGCTCGACGCCGCAACCGCCCACCCGCCGTCCGCGCGCGTGGAAGACGATTACGGCGTGATCCACACGCTGTGGGAGATCGCAGACCCGGAGACGATCCGGGCCGTCCAGCAAGAAATGCGCGATAAGAAGCTGGTGATTGCCGACGGACATCACCGCTATGAAACAGCGCTCAATTTCGCGCACGAATGCCGGGCCTCCCGTCCGCACGCCGGAGAGGGTGACTGCGCGTACCTGCCGATGACGTTCGTCAACATGGACGCGGAAGGAATCGTCATCCTCCCCACACACCGCCTGGTCAGCGGGATTAGCGGCTTCGACCGCGAGGGCTTCCACGCCAAAGCCGCCCCCTATTTCGAGCGCGGACAATACCGATTCTTCGATGCGGAAACGCTCCACGCCGGCTGGCGTCGTTTGCAGGCGGAGATGGCCGCGGCCGCGGCCGCAGGCCGGACAGCCATCGGAGCGTTCTTTGAGGGCGCAGATTCCTTCGATTTGCTGGAATTGCGGCCGGAGGTGGATTTGGAGCGGCTCTGGCCGGAGTTATTGCCGGCCCAGCGTTCTCTCGACGTGACGGTCCTGCACCGGCTAGTGTTCGCGCAATGCCTGGGAATAGACCAGGAGTCCGTTCGCCAGGAGAAAGTCTTGACCTATGTCCGCGAATTTGAGGAGGGCGTGGAAACCGTTCTTCAGGGCAAGGCGCAGGCTTGTTTTTTCCTCAACCCGGTGACCATGGGGCAGGTGCGGGAGATCGCCCTGGGGGGACGGCTGCTGCCGCAAAAGTCCACCGACTTTTATCCGAAGCTCCTTTCCGGATTGGTGATCTATCCGGTGGGGAGTTGAGCAGGAAGATAATTTTAAGGGAACCCTTCTGAATCCCCCCCGGTTCTGCTACAATTGCGCGTTTATATTGCTATGCTTTCGAAACCAATTCGCATCTTTGTGGTAGATGACCACGTTCTGTATCGGGAGAGTCTGGTAGCGGTTCTGGACGCCCAGAGAGACCTGAAAGTGGTCGGCCAGGGCAACACGGCGGAAGAGAGCAAGGCGCGTCTTTCCGATAGCAAGCCCGACGTTGTTTTGTGCGAGGTGAAGCTGCCGGGCCAGGGCGGGCTCGATCTGTTGCGGGATGTGCCCGCTCTCAGCCCGACCTCCCGAATGATCGCCATCTCCTCCACCGAGACGGCGAACGACGTGGTGGAAGCCATGCGGCGGGGGGCGCGCGGCTTTCTCGCCAAGCAGTGCCCCGTGGACTTGTTTTTGAAGTGCGTCCGGAAAGTTCACAGCGGCGAGATTTGGCTCAACGGACCGCTGACCGAGGCCGTGTTACATGCCTTCGGCAACCAGCAAGCTCCGAGCAAGCTCGACGGAAAAACCGAACTCTCCCGCCGCGAAATGGAAGTGATTCAACTGGTCGTGCAGGGCTACAAGAACCGCGATATCGCCCAGTCGCTGTTCATCAGCGAAAAAACCGTCAAGAACCATCTCTCGGCGATCTTCAACAAGCTGGGGGTCTCCGACCGCCTGGAGTTGACCCTGTACGCCTTTGAACGGCGTTTGTTCCCGCCCGAGTAAGCCACCCCCGCTTCCGAGGACCAGCGTGGTAGCCACGGCATGTCCTTGATGCCGTGGGCACGTTCCGGCGAAAAAACCACGGCACGAACATCGTGCCGTGGCTACCCCTACATTTCCGATGAAGAAGGATTAGCGGGCCACGGCTACCGGGCGCTGGGCGCGGCGCAGGCGCGCCGCGCGGACGGTGTTGACCATCAGCATCGCAATCGTCAGCGGCCCGACTCCGCCGGGGACGGGGGTGATGGCTCCGGCGACCGGGTACACGCTCGACGGGTCCACATCGCCGAGCAGCGTGGACCCTTTCCGTTCAAATTCTTCCATCCGCTTGGCGTCGCCGGGAAAAAATCGCTCGACGTCGGCGCGGCTCGTGAGCGGGCTGATCCCGACGTCAATGACGGTCGCGCCCGGCTTGACGAACTCCCCGGTGACCATGCCGGGCTTGCCGAGCGCCGCCACCAGAATGTCGGCCTCGCGGCAAACCCGCGGCAAATCCCGCGTGCGGGAGTGGCAGACCGTAACGGTCGCGTTGTGGTGCATCAGGAGCAGCGCCACCGGCTTGCCTACGATGTCGCTCCGGCCAATGACCACGGCGCGCTGCCCTTCAATGGGAATCCCGCTCCGCTTCAGGATTTCCAGGATGCCGGCCGGAGTGCAGGGGATCAGGCCCGGCCGTTGCGTCACAAGGTTCCCCAGGTTCACCGGATGAAATCCGTCCACGTCTTTCTGCGGGTCCACCGCCAGCAGCACGCGCTTGGAGTCCACCTGGGGCGGCAAGGGCAACTGCACCAGGATGCCGTCAATCTCCTCCCGGCCGTTGAGCTCCGCAACGCAAGAAAGCAATTCCTCGGTCGTGGCGGTTTCCGGCAGAATGAGCCGCTCGCTGTGAATCCCCAAGCTCTCGCAGGACTTCACCTTGTTCCGGGTATAAATCTCGGAGGCTGGATTGTTGCCCACCAAAATGACGGCGAGACCGGGACGGACGCCGCATTCCTGGAACTGCTGCAACTCCGCCGCCACTTCTGCCTTGATTTGATCTCGAATCTCGTTCCCGTTCAGGATGCGGGCCGGCAATGGATTTTCCCTCGCTGGATGGTTTTGAACTGCGGTACGCTGCTAAGCCTTCCATCCTAGCACACCAGCCACTGCGGAAGCGCTTCGCCCGGACCTGATCTTGCGCGCGCCTCGATCTTGTCCAAATTTCCGCCATCAATCCAATTTTTGAACAATGTCGGTTTGGAGCAGCTTGCTGGAGCGGGACCTTCACTAATCCGATAACCAATTGATAGAGAAGCAGATGCTCGGAATTTTGACCCTTAATCCCCACGGGTCTGCGGTGGTTCTCCAAGTGCCCTAGTAAAGCCTAGGAGTTATAGGAAATACATTAGCTCCGAGATAACGCAACCGGTAAATGAGGTGGCTTCCATGACCAACAAACTCGGGCAACTCGGGAGATTCTGCTTCCTGCTCTGCTTTCTACTTTCGATGGGGTGGCCGCTGGCAGCCGCGCCAGGGGCCGCTCCGATTTTGGTGCGGGAGGCATTGGAAGACAGGGATAGCGATGGGGTCCCGGACTTGCTCGACGAGCCGTTTACGATCCGAGGCGTGTTCATCAGCAATCTGAAACTGGCCGAGGACGGCGCTTCGGTCGTGGCCCACTTAAACGATGACTCGGCCGGGATTCTCCTTCGAGCGCGGGACAAGTCGCTCCTCACCATCGGATTGGAGCGGGGTGACGTCGTGGAAGCGGAGGGGAAGCTCCGGAGACAAAATGGGAAGGTGGAGTTCGAGGCCGAGCGGATTCGGCGGGTCGGGCACACCGGCGGGCCTCAGCCTCGACCCGTAACGGCAGCCGAACTGCTTCGGGGACGGTATGTAGGACACCTCGTCCGGCTCCGCGGGCAGCTCCGGATGCCTTCCGATCCGGCGGCCAACAAAGAAGACATCCAGCTTCGGGATGCGTCCGGTTCCATCCACATTCATATCCGCAGCCGATTTTTCCGGGATCCGGATTTTACCGTCCAGTTGCAAGCAGCCGAGAGTCTGGAGGTGGTGGGCATCGTCGAGCAACACGCCCGCGCCTCGGCGGGCGCCTGGGAGTATGCCGTGCGCCCCCGGGGCGAGGGGGACTTTCATTTCGTTTTGCCTCCCTCCTACGAACTGCTGGCGTTCGGCGGAGTCGCGGGGCTGGTTCTCCTGGTTATGTTTCACCTCTACGTTCGCAAGCGGGCCGCCGAAAAACAGACGAGCGAGATCGCCTCCTGTTCCGGGAACCTCCAGCGATCGGAGGTGGCTCTGCAGGAGTCCAACCAGAAATTGAGCGCTCTGGTGAAGTCCGCTCCTCTGGCGATTGTCGCTCTGGACATGCAGAGCAAGGTCCAGGCCTGGAACCCGGCGGCGGAACAGATGTTCGGCTGGACCGAACAGGAAGTGTCGGGACGGGAGATACCTACGGTTTCCCAATGGGTCCAGCCGGTCTACCGGACACACGCGGAACGCGCATCCACCGACGAGGTATTGCTGGCCAAGGACGTGCACGCCGAGCGAAAGGACGGGTCTTCGTTTATTGCGCGAATTTCACTCTCCCCGCTTTATGACGGAGACAATCTCATCCATGGCTGCATGGCGGTTATCGAGGACATCACCGTGCAGAAACGAGCCGAGGAGGCGCTGCGGGAAACTAACCTGAAGCTGTCTGCTATCCTGCGCTCCTCTCCGCTGGCGATCGTCGCTCTGGACACGCACGGAAACGTCCAGGCCTGGAACCCGGCGGCAGAACAGATGTTCGGCTGGGCCGAGCCGGAGGTGCTCGGGCAGCCCCTGCCGGTCGTTCCGGCGGCAAGAAGGTCACAGTTCCGGGAGGACTTGAAGCGCCTGGTCGCCGGAGAAAAGTTATTGGTCCGGGAGGGGCAACCGCAGCGCAAGGACGGTTCCCGGTTCTGGGCAAAGATTTTCCTCTCTCCGTTCCATGACGCGACCGGCCGCGTCAGCGGCTCCATAGCCGTGTTGAACGACATCAGCGTGCAAAAGCGGGCCGAGGAAGAATTGCGGGCCAGCGAAGCCAAATATCGGTCCTTGATCTCGAACATCCCCGACGTCACCTGGACCTCGGATGCGAACGGCAACACCGCCTTCATCAGTTCGAATGTGGAGACGATTTCCGGGTACACACCGGAAGAAATTTCTAAGTCGGGGGATCGGTTCTGGTTCGGGAGGATTCATCCCGAGGATGAGGAGCGCGTGGAACAAGCCTATACAAACCTCTTCCGGAAGAAGGAAAAATTTGATGTGGAATACCGCTGGCGGGGGAAAGATGGTACCTGGATCTGGCTGCGGGATCGCGCCGTGGCTACCTATGAAAAGGACGGGGTCACCTATGCCGACGGCTTGTTTACCGACATTACGGAGCGCAAGCAGCTCCGGAGCCAACTGCTCCAGGCGCAGAAGATGGAAGCCATCGGGCGGCTGGCGGGCGGGGTCGCCCATGATTTCAACAACCTGCTCAATGTCATCAGCGGCTACAGCGAACTGCTGCTGGATCACGTCAAGGAGTCCGACTCGCTCCGACGCTACGCCGAAGAGATTCGCAAAGCCGCCTATCGCGGCGCTTCGCTGACCCGGCAATTGCTGGCCTTCAGCCGCAAGCAGGTCTTGGAGCCGAAGGTGCTCGACTTGAACGAAGTCATCCATGAAACCGAGAAGATGTTGCGGCGTCTGATTGGGGAAGACATCCATCTCGATACGGTCCTGTCTCCGGAACTGGGCCGCGTGAAAGCCGATCCCGGCCAGATTGAGCAAGTCCTGATGAATCTGGCCGTCAACAGCCGGGACGCTATGATGGACGGCGGCCGCCTCACCATCGAAACCGCCAATGTGGACCTCGGCAAAGGCTCCAACCGTTTGGGTACGGACTGCTCTCCCGGCTCCTATGTCATGATCGCGGTCACCGACACCGGGGGCGGGATGACGGCGGAAACGCGCGCGCATCTGTTCGAACCGTTCTTTACCACCAAGCCGCGCGGGCAGGGGACGGGCCTGGGGTTGGCGACGGTGTACGGGATCGTGAAGCAGAGCGGCGGCTGCATTGCCGTCTCCAGCAAGCCCGGAGAGGGCGCTGCCTTCCGAATCTATCTCCCGCGGATTGAAACGCCCGCCGAAACCACACCGCATCACGAACCCGAAACCACGGCGACCCGAGGCTCCGGCACGATCCTGGTCGTCGAGGACGAGCCGGCCGTGCGCGAGTTGGCGCGGGAGTTCCTCGAAGCGAGCGGCTACCAGGTGCTCGAAGCCGGCGGCGGGACGGCGGCCATCGCGCTGTTGCAGCAACACACCGGCGTGGTCGAATTGCTCCTGACCGATGTCATCATGCCGGGGATGAGCGGGCGCGAGCTGGCGGACCGCGTGACCACCCTTTGCCCGGGCTTGAAAGTGCTCTACATGTCCGGCTACACGGATAATGAGATCGCCCGTCAGGGCGTGCTGGAAGAAGGGACGCATCTGTTGCAGAAACCGTTCACCCGCAGCGCCTTGGCCGCCAAGGTCCGCGAATTGCTCGAGGGCAGAGTGAAATCCTAGAGCATTTTCAGTATTGGTGTAGAGTATGTGGGGACGTCAGGGCACGACTTCAGTCGTGCCGTAAAGCGTGTCCAACCAACTCCCCTTCCTTGCGGCTTCAGCCGCTGAGGGACGGACCTCAGGGGCTAAAGCCCACCAGAATGGAGGCTTCTTTTCGGCATGGCTGAAGCCATGCCCTGACGAAATCCCTGCACTCTACAGTAACTCTGAAAATGGGCTAGAGCCGCCGCATGCGCGGGAAGTTCCGGCTGACAAAGCACCCCAGGTCGCGTATTCTGGTTGGGACCGCTCGCAACGGAATCCGACCTGAAGGGAAGGCCGGCCTCATGAATCGCGTTTCCTTGGTTCTCATCCTTCATGCTCACCAGCCGATCGGCAACTTCGACTCGGTGCTGGAACAGAATTACCGGCGGGCGTACCTGCCGTTCATCGAGTGCCTGGAACGGCATCCGGGCGTCGCGGTGAATCTGCACTATTCCGGCGTGCTGCTCGAATGGTTCGAACAACATCATCCGGAGTATCTCGACCGACTGCGTACGTTGCGGGAAGCCGGAAGCATCGAGTTTTTGGGAGGAGGTTTCTACGAGCCGATCTTGATTTCGATCCCGGAGCACGACCGGCAGGCGCAAATCGCCATGATGCAGGAATATCTCGAGCGGCATGTTGGGGAGCCACCGCGCGGCGCCTGGCTGACCGAGCGCGTTTGGGAACCCGCGTTGCCGGAGACGCTGGCCCGGGCGGGCGTCGGGTACACCCTGGCGGATGATACGCACTTCTTGAGCGCGGGTCTCGAACCGGAAGCCCTCTATGGCTACTACCAGACGGAATCTTTGGGGCGGTGGGTTCGGGTGATTCCGGGCTTGAAAAGCCTGCGGTATGCCTTGCCCTGGAAGCCCGTCGGCGAAACCCTGGAGATGCTGCAAGGAATCGCGGAGTCGCACCCCGACTCGCTCGTTGCGATGGGAGACGATCTCGAGAAATTCGGCGGCTGGCCCCAGACGCATCATTGGGTCTACGAACAACACTGGCTCGCGGATTTTTTCTCCGCCATCGAGGCCAACCATTCCTGGCTCGACTGCCCGCGGGCTTCCGACTATTTGGACTCGCATGAGCCGCTGGGGACCGTGTACTTCCCCACTGCTTCGTACCGGGAAATGACGGAATGGACCTTGTCGGGTCGAGCCGCCGAGATCTATCACGATGCTCTCGAGCGCTTGCCGTCCCTGGAGCAAGGCGAAGAGTTGCTGCGCTACTTGAACGCGGGCTCCTGGCGGAATTTTTTCTCGAAGTATTCCGAGTCCAATCTTCTTCATAAGCAGATGCTGGCGTTGAGCGAACGCTTTCAGAAGGCGCAGCCGGACGCCCCGAAACGCGCCTGGCTGGCCGCCTACCGGGACTTGCTGGCGGCGCAGTGCAACGATGCCTACTGGCATGGCGTGTTCGGGGGCCTCTATGCCCCCCACCTGCGCCACGGCCTCTATTCCCGCCTGCTTCGGGCCGAGGCGGCGCTCGAGAAAATTGAAAAGCACTTCCGAAAGCACCCGGTTTCCTCCGCCCCCTGCGATTGGTTCGGGAAGGGAAGAGAAGCGCTCGAGATTCGCTCGCCGCGCGTCAGTTGCCTGATCGAACCCTCCGACGGAGCGACCGTGGCAGCGATCCGTTCGAAGACGGCCTGCGCCAACCTGGTGAACTCGCTCCGCCGGCGTCCCGAGGCGTACCACCGGAAAGTGCAGGCCGCGGCGCAATCCGCCGGTGGCTTGGCGTCCATCCACGATCGCGTCCTGAGCAAGGAAGAGGGCTTGGAGCGGTTTCTCCTCTACGACCGCTATGACCGCCACGCGTTTCGGGTTTGTTTCTTCGCGGAAGACAAGACCTGCGAAGATTTCGCATCCCTGCGGTTAGAGGAGTCGCCCGCGTGGGCTGCTGCGCCCTATCGGCTGGCGGAGACGACCGAGGCCGGCGGCATTTTTCATCGGGCCGGTTCGCTCGCCGTGGAGGGCGGCGGCTTGGAGATCGCCGTCCAGAAAGAATTCACCTTAATCGCTGCGTCCGGCGGCGACCGTCTGCGCTGTGCGCTCAAGATTGACTGTATGCAAGGGAGCGGCCGCTTCCGGCTCGGGCTGGAAATGGTCTTGAACCTGCTCGCCGGGCACGCGCCGGACCGATACTACATTGCGGGCGGCTGGAAGGAGTCCCTGGACTGGCAGGGGGAACGGATTCTTGCGGGACCGCTCGGCCTTCAAGACGAGTGGCTGAAGCTCGGCCTGGACCTGGTCCCGACGCCGATCCCTAACCGCTGGTGGTTCGCGCCCGTCTTTACGGTATCGCAGTCGGAAGAGGGCTTTGAGAGGGTTTATCAGGGTTCCGCGATCCTGCCGGTCTGGGACCTGGAGTTAAAAACC
>MEKR01000026.1 GCA_001767035.1 Acidobacteria bacterium RIFCSPLOWO2_02_FULL_61_28 | reverse complement strand
AAGCCGACCGAGAGCGAGATGCGGGAGCCCCAGATCATGCGCGCCAGCAAATCGCGGCCGTTGCCGTCGCTGCCCATCCAATAACGGCGGCTCGGCGGCTGATACTTGTCCTCCAGGTGGTCTTCGTTGATCCCGTACGCGACGGGCGGGAACAGCGCGAGGCTCGCTGTGATCCCGCCATTCAGGATTTGGCCCTTGTAATCGAGTGTCTCAAAGACAGCCTGGCGGCCGGTTCGCAGACCGGCCAGCAGAATGGCGGCGAATAACACTGCAAGGATCGGGGCCTTCCAGCTCTCCCGCCACGGGCGCGGGAGGATTCGCCGAATCCACGGCAGGAGCGGCAACAGCACCGCCAGAGTTATAAAAAAGATGTCTACCGGAGTCAGCGCGGAAAAGGCAGGGAAGTAGAGCTTTTCTTCAAACGACACCGTGGCCGGGTCAAACTGGCGCGAGATTTCCTGAAAGTTGGATTCGAGCTTTTCGATCTGCGCAGCAAGTTGGGCGCGGTCCCCCGCGCTTGCAACCGTCTGCTCATATTCGCGGAAGTATCCGTCCAGGCGCTCAGCCTCGGCGCCTGGCAACTGCATTGCGAGATACTCAATCTGTCGCCGCACGGTCCCCAGGCGCGCAGCGAGTTGCGCCGCCGAGTCGGGATCGCTGGTCTCCTGAAGGTTCCGCAGGGAAGCAACCAGTTCGCGGTGGCCGCCGAGTTTCCACTCCTCGAAGCGGTCTTGGTAGAGGGTTCGGAAGGAGCCGCGGAGAGCGATGGGGCGATTATTCGCCAGGAAGGGCGCAGCAATGGCGATCAAGAACAGGAAAACGACAAAGACCAACGAGAACACCGCGATGCGGTTCCGCCGGTACTGCCGGAAGACCAGGTCCCAGTAGCTTTCTCCCTGGAGCGACTTGGGGCGAGGTGCCGCCTCAGGTTCGGGCTCAGTAGCTAATCGGATCTTCGCCATCAGTTTCCCTTATATGTATGCACTTGACCGGCATCTCGAATTTTTCTTCTCTACCGGACTGATTCATGGCACCCTTACTGGTTGCATTCTTAATCAATTCGGTCTAAATTAAAAACATGGCCGAGCTCAAGCTGGATCATCCGGTTCCGATGACCGACGAAGAGGACAAGGCGACGCTAGCTGCCATTGATCGAGGCATCAAAGCTGCCGATGAAGGCCGAGTTGTATCTCTCAAACAAGCTCGCCAGCGCATACAAAAGTGGCTTTCAAAATCCTCTTCACCGAAGACGCGCTAATTGATCTTGAGATTATCCTCGATTACATCCGTGCCGATGATCCCGAGGCTGCCGCACGTTTTGGTAACGCCCTCCTAAATCATATTGAGCTGTTAGCCACATTCCCCCATATTGGCGCACCCGTGAAACAGAGGAAAAGGGTTCGCAAAGTTCTTCATACTCCCGTCCGCATCTATTACCGGATCCACGAGGCGAAGCAGATCATCGAAATTCTTCATTTCTGGCATACCGCGCGTCAGGAGCCGAACTTTTGACTTACTGCCCCTCCAGCGAAATCGTCGGATTCACGATGGCGTAGCAAAGATCGGAGATCAGCAGGCCCACGAGCGTCAGGAAGGCGGCGATGGTGGAAATGGCCATGACCACCGGGTAGTCGCGCGACAGGATGGCGTCAAATCCCAACTGGCCCATGCCCGGGATCGTAAAGATGTTCTCGATGATGACGCTTCCCCCGAAGAGCGCCGCCAGCAGAAGCCCCCCCAGCGTCACGATCGGGATCAGGGAATTCCGCAGGGCGTGCTTGTAGATCACAGCATTCTCGCTCAGGCCCTTGGCGCGGGCCGTGCGGATGTAATCCTGGCGAATCGTCTCGAGCATCCCGGCGCGCATCTGCCGGGAGACATAGGCGAGGCCGCCGTAGGTCAGGCATGTGACCGGCAGGACCATGTGCCATAGGTGATCCAGCAGCCGCTCGAAAAAGGGCAACTGCTCCGCGTTGAGCGACCGGATTCCCGTGATCGGAAACCAGTGCAGGTAGTCTCCCCCGCCGAGGAAGAGGATCAGCAGCGTGGCGATCCAAAAGCTCGGCAGAGAGTAGAGGATGAACAGGAACACCGTGCTGACTTTCTCCGAGAGAGCGTATTGGTGGGTGGAAGAATAAATGCCGATCGGGATCGCCAGCACATAGATGAGGAAGATCGAAATCAGGTTCAGTTCCAGCGTGACCGGCAGCCGCTCCCAGACGCGCTCCATCACGGGCCGGTTGTCCCTGTAGGAGCGGCCGAAGTCGAGCGTCACGATACTCTTCAGCCAGAGCCCGTACTGTACGTGCAGAGGCTTGTCCAGTCCAAACTGCTGCCGGGTCTTCTCGATGATGACGCTGGCCAATTGCTGGTTTCCAACCATCCCCTGCATACTGCTTCCGAGCCGCATCGCTGCCGGGTCGCCCGGGGCGAGGCGAATGATCGCAAACGTAATGACCGTGATCCCTAGCATGGTCGGGATCATCAGCAACAACCGCTTCAGAATATAGGTCTTCATCGCTTTGCGGCCCCGCGGCGGCTTCGGATCGGCATTCCCTTACGAAGAGGTTGAATTGCCCTGCGGTAAGAACCATTCCGTCAAATCATAACCGGGTCGCAACTTATAGAACTTCACTCCCCGGAACCGCTTATCGTAGACTCCCAGGTCCGGCGCCGTATAAAGAAACAGATAGGGCTGCTCCTCATGTAAGATGCGATCAAACTGGGCGAAGAGCTTGCGCCGCGCGGTGTCGTCCACCGTAGTGCGCGACTCTTCGATCAGCCGGTCCGTCTTGGCGTCCCCGAATCCCACGTGGTTGGAGCCGCGGTTCTCTCTCTGGGAGGTATGCCAGATCTGGTAGGGATCGCTTTCCGGGTCCATCGCCCAACCCAGGGTGCAGGCGTCGAATTGACGGTCGTAGATGTTTTGGAGAAAGGTGGCCCACTCCAGCTCGCGTACGGTCATGTCAATCCCGAGTTTTCTGAGGTTCTCTTTCATGAGGGGCGCCAGCCGCTGGGTGCCCCCGGAGGACTGCAGGAACTCGAAGCGGAAGGGTTTGCCGTCTTTGTCGCGGAGTCCGTCTCCGTCGCGGTCATACCAACCCGCCTCCAGCAGCAATTGCTTGGCCTTCACCGGATCAAAGGGAACCGGCTGGATGCTGTGGTCGTAAGCCGGCCCGAAAAAGTACTGGTACGCCGCCACACGCACTCCCCTCCCGTACAGGATCTTGTCCAGGTATTCCTGGACGTTCATGGCCCCGTACGCCATCGCCAGGCGCACTTTTTGATCGTTGAACGGCGGACGGCGCATATTCCATCCGATGTAACTGAAGGCCGGTGTGTAGTACTCCACCTTGACGAACTTCTTGAGGAATTCCGGGTTCCTGGTTTCCTCCTCAAACTGTTCGGCCCGAATGCGCGTGACAAAGTTCACCTCGCCGTTCTTGAACGCCTGCAAGGCAGCTACCGGGTCGGAGATGAACTTGATGATGATCCGGTCCAGGTGCCCGCGGCGCTTCTCGTTCCAATAGTCGTCATTGCGCCTCAAAGTCACCTGGAGCCCGGTGTCCCACTTCTCAAATTTGTACGGACCCGAGCCGACCGGTCTGCGGTTGTAGGCGCTCTCATTGAACTGTTTGCCGAATGCGGGGGGGTCTTTTTCGGTCAGCCCGTCGGGATCGTATATGTGCCGGGGCAGCACCGGGAACCCTCCGGCATAGATCCGCGCCTGCCAGAACTGCTTGGCGTACGTCAACCGCACGGTGTAGTCATCCAGCACTTCGCAGCTTTCCATGTCGGTGTAGTAATTCCTGAGACTGGGCGCATCTACGGTTTCGTTCTTGATCGTGTCATAACTGAACCTCACGTCCCGGGCGGTCAACGGATGGCCGTCGTGGAACTTGGCATTCCTCCGCAGGAAGAAAGTAAAGGAGGCGCCCCTGTAAATTTCCTTGATGTCGCTGCGGGGAATGCGATGCCGCTCCTCGGAAGAGGTTCGGAGGGTTACGTCTCCCGTTTCTCCCGGGCCGGAGAAAGTAACCGTGCCCCGCAGCCTCCCCCCGTCCTTCTGGATGACAACGTCCTCTTCCATCCACCGCTCCGCCAGGCTTGCTTCCCACTCGAAGGTTTCCGGGTTCTGCCGCAGCAGGGAGCTGAATACGTAGTCGTTGATGTACGAGTTGACCGCCGAAGTGTCGGTAAACGGATTCAGGGTGTCCGGCTCGCTGAGGAACTGGACGACAACCTGTCCCCCCTGAGCCGGCACTTCCTTGCCGGTCGCTTGGTCGTTGAATACATCCGCCTTGACCTTTCCGATCAGCGGGAGGTCCCCCCGGGCCGGGGCGGAAACCTTTTCGACGGCGTCTGGGGAGGAGCCGCGCCCCGAGGGCGCCGTGCCTAGTGTTTTGGGATCGAGCGAACAGGAAAGCAGGGTGGCAGCCCACAGAGCAGCCAACCCGTAGCCGGAAAGCTGTCGTGCGTTCATGTCGGGTATCTCCCGCCGGATTTCGATAGTTTCTCAGTCGGTTCCATTATACGCGACGACCCAGTGGATTGGGTCCCGGCTGGAGGCTTTGCTCCCGGCGGTCCGCCCTTCCTGGCGGGCGGAACCGGCAGCCGGGAAGTCTTCGCTGCCCCCCCATCGAAATTTTCCCCGGAATCCCCTTGTCAAGGGCGCGCCTCTTCCCGCATCATGGACGACTGTCTTGGGGGACGCAGAACGCCTCCCAGCGAGGTGGAATTATGTGGACTATGGGCAAACCGATTCCTATCGAAGAGCCGCGCGGCAAGCTCGGCGTGCTGCTGCCGGGCATGGGGGCCGTGGCGACTACGTTCATTGCCGGCGTGGAAGCGGTGCGCCGGGGCATCGGCCAGCCCATCGGCTCGCTGACGCAGATGGGGACCATCCGGCTCGGCAAGCGGACCGAAAAGCGTGTCCCGGCCATCCGGGAGTTCGTCCCGCTGGCCGCGCTCGACGACCTGGTTTTTGGGGGCTGGGATATTCGCAGCGATAACTGCTATGACATTGCGATGCAGGGCGGCGTCCTGGAACCGGCGCTGCTGGGGCAGTTACGCGGATTCCTGGAAGGCATCCGCCCCTGGCCCGCCGTCTTTGACCAGAACTATGTTCGCCGGCTCGATGGGCCGCACGTCAAGCGCGGGCAAAACAAGGCCGAACTCGCGCAGATGCTCGTTGAGGACATCGAGCGCTTCCGCGTTTCCACCGGCGTCTCGCGGATGGTGATGGTGTGGTGCGGCTCTACCGAAATTTACTTGCAGCCGCAGGAAGTGCATCAGACGCTGGAGAACTTCGAGTGCGGCCTCAAGGAGAATCACCCCGCCATCGCGCCCAGCATGGTATACTCGTACGCCGCGCTGCAGTCCGGCGTGCCGTTTGCCAACGGCGCTCCGAACCTGACCGTGGACATCCCGGCGCTGGTCGAGCTGGCCCGCCAAAAGTCGGTCCCGATTGCGGGCAAGGACTTCAAGACCGGCCAGACGTTGATGAAGACCATCATCGCTCCCGGCTTGAAGGCCCGGCTGATCGGCCTTTCGGGATGGTTTTCGACGAACATCCTGGGCAATCGTGACGGCGAGGTGCTGGACGACCCCGAGTCGTTTCGGACCAAGGAAGAGAGCAAGCTGTCAGTGCTCGAACACATCTTGCAGCCCGACCTCTATCCGGAACTCTACCGGGGATTCCACCATCTGGTGCGGATCAATTACTACCCGCCGCGCGGTGACAACAAAGAGGGCTGGGACAACATTGACATCTTCGGGTGGCTCGGCTACCCGATGCAGATCAAGATTGATTTCCTCTGCCGGGATTCGATTCTGGCCGCGCCGCTGGTGCTCGACCTGGTCCTGTTCCTCGACCTGGCCAAGCGGGCCGGGATGCGCGGCATTCAGGAGTGGCTCTCCTTCTATTTCAAAAGCCCCATGTGCGCCTCCACGGTGTATCCGGAACACGACCTCTTCATCCAGTTGATGAAGCTCAAGAACACCCTGCGCTATCTGCGCGGCGAAGAAATGATTACCCACCTGGGGCTGGAATATTACGATTAAGAGTCAGAGCCGCGCGCGTAAGCAAGCGGTGGTGGCAAGTTCGGAGGGAAAAACCACCGCTCCCTTGCGGTCGCGGCTCGGATTGACTGTTCACTTCTTACTGCGTTTGCCCGCCTGCGGGGTGGGACGATTTGGACTCGCCGAACAGAGTGGCCCGGGAATTCTCGTCTGTCTTGTAAACAATGATGGTTTGAACCGGGGTGGTGATGATCCGTTTGCCGTCCACGGCAAATTCCATGTTGAAGCCGCAGTAGATCCCGCGCATCTTGCAAAACGACCCGCCGAGCGTGGCTCCCGCCAGATGCGCCGGAGTCAATTCCGGGAAAAACTGCCCGCCCCGGACCAGGATGTCGCCGCCGCGACCTTCAATCACGGTGATCTCGTAGAGGTTGTTCCGGGTCCGAACATCGAGCTTCTGCATGTCTTCCATGCGGTCAATCTGCACGCCGTTTTTCCAAGCGTCTTTCGCCCAAGTGTCCAGGATGGCTCCCGCCGGTATGAGATTGCCTTCTTCCATCCGTTTTTCTCCTAATCCTCCCCAATAGCATAACCCAGAGAACTCAATTCTGGAAACTGGAAGAATTTCGGGTCCAGTCGGGCATTTTTGCGGGCACGGGGCGGGATCCGCCTTGCTGTCCTATCCGAGCCTGTCCGCGCCGCTAGCGGTCCAGCAACGCGACGATGCGGCAGGGCGCGCCCGAGCCTCCGGCGATCTTCATCGGCAGCGCCACAATCAAAAACCCTTTCTCCGGGATCTGGTCCAGGTTGGCGACGTTTTCGAGGCCGGCAATGTTGGCTCCGTTCAAAACCTGGTGCGTGATGAAGTCTTGCGATGGCCCATGGTCGAGGCTTGCGGTGTCAATTCCGACAAGAGACACCCGGCGCTCAACCAGCCATTCCGCGGCCTCGCGGCTGATGCCCGGGAAGTGCAGGTTCGAAGCATCGCCCGGTTTGTCCGAACCGAGATACATCGCGCGGTTGCCCCAGTGGCGCCCCCAGCCCGTCTCGACCAGCACAATCGCCCCGGCGGGAATCGGTCCCGCGCGCGCTTCCCAAGCCTGAATGTCAGCCGCCGTCAGACGGTAGTCGCGGTCGCGCGCCGCCTGCTCCGCGACCGTGATCTTCACTCCTGGCGCGACCAGCCGCTCTAGGGGGATTTGCTCGACCGATTGCTGGCCCTCGGCGAAGTGGATCGGCGCATCGAGATGCGTGCCACCGTGCTCGCTCGCCGCGAAATTAAAGCTCGCGTACCAATTTCCCTCCGGAGTCTTTCCATAGGCTACTTTCTCATGCCGGAAGCCCTCGGTGTCCGTCGGCCAATAGATGGTGGAATCATCGAAGACGTAGGAAAGGTCCACCACCTTGAGAATTTTGATTGTGTTCTCGTTCACCGTCTGTAGTGTCCTTTCACAGGCTGCGGAAAGTAACAGCAAAAATCCCAGCCAGAGCAAGAGAAATTGTCTCACGGCAGCACCTCCTCCTGGAAGTTCACGACGCTGATTCTGCCCGAAGACAGTGAAGAGTGACAAGTGACGAGTGATAAGAAAGAAGGGGAATCATTGTCCTTCACTTATCACTCCTCACTCCTCACTTGTCACTGCATTTCAGCGGAGGCGGCGGTAGAGGTTAAACCCGAGCGCGAAGTCCGCCGAGCCGGTGCTCGTGGCGCGGCTGGTTGTGGTGGCGATAGAGTTCGACAGGACCAGCTCGAAGACGTGCCGGTTGGTGCTTCGCAGAATCCCGAAGGCGTACGCATTCCGGCTACCGGTGGCCCGGAACCCGGCAACGCGCGGCAGCCACTCCATCACAAGCGCGGTGCGCGGCCGGAAGCGGATGCTGGTTCCCAACCCGATGACTCCCAGGTGGCTTCGCTTCTCCCCCTCCGGGACACTCGGCCCCGGCGAAGCAGCCAGAGGATTGGCGCGGAAGCTCACCATTGGAACTACAAAAACCTCCGCCACAGTCGAGATGGCGCGGGAAACTGGAAACGCCAAGTTGGTCGTTTGAAAGCGTTCGGAATCGCGCTTTTCCGGCACAAACAGCAGCCGGCTCTCGACAGTGGCCTTCATCGCGGCGGAGAACGGCTCCCGGCCTTGCTGCCGGAGAAGCTGCACGGACCCGCCGAATTCATAATTCCGTTCGAGCGGACTGCGATACATGGTGGCGGCCAGCCGGTTCGTGATGCCGTACGTTCCGCCGAGCGACGAGTACGAAAAGCTGTCAAAGCCGTAGAGGTCGCTGACGCCGGCGCAGCCGTCGCAATCCTCGCCGATCCGGATCACCGGCTGCGTGAACCGGTGCGTGAAGCGCATGCTGAGGCTGCCGCGCTCGTAGGGAAGCGCGGTGGGCAGGTTGACCAGGGTGTGATCAAAGGTCGGTTGATCCCGCAGCGGCAGCTTCGGCTCCCTCGCGGCGGCGGGCGGCGGGGGCGGCGCGGCAACCAGCCGGGCAGCTTCTTCCGGCGTGACCTTCTCGAGCCGCGCCTCTTTCAGATGCAGGCGATACCGCTCCCCGCCAATTTCGAGAACCGTATCCCGCTCGTTGGCGAAAAGGGTGACTTTGACCTCCCCTTGGGCCGAAGCCACCGGCGCGGTTGTGACGCTCGGCAGGAAATGGTCGGGCCAGGCCTGCCGGAATTCGGGCGTCACGATGTGCTGGTTCTTCTCAAACGCGCTCCCGAAGGGGTTCCGCGGGCCGCCTCCCTGGGGATTAATGTGGCAGGTGGAACACTGCGCACGGAATTCCGGGCGGGAGTACGGGTCCTGGGTAAATCGCAACATAAATTCCGGCAAAGCCCAGGCCGGACTCGCGCCCATGACGCAACCGGCCAGCAAAAGCAAAAAAAAGACTCCCTGACGCTTCCGACAGAATCGCACGACGCTTCTCCTTTGGATTGGGATTCCAGACGCACCGG
>MEKR01000025.1 GCA_001767035.1 Acidobacteria bacterium RIFCSPLOWO2_02_FULL_61_28 | reverse complement strand
AAACCAGAACGGCCATCAGCGCAGGGGATGGCTCCTACCGGTTCTCCGCGTTGCCGGTGGGCAGCTACGAAGTCCGTGTGGAACAGAGCGGATTTCAAGCGGCAGTACGCAGTGGTTTGACGCTCACCGTCGGGCAGGAGGCGGTCATCAATTTCACGCTGGAGGTGGGCGCGGTTACGCAAACGATCGCGGTGACGGGGGAGGCTCCGATGGTGAACACCACCAGCGGCTCCCTGGGCGGATTGGTGGACGAGCAGAAAGTAGCGGACCTGCCCCTGAACGGCCGCAACTATATGGACCTGACGCTGCTGCAACCCGGAGTCTCCCATTTTAAGAACATGGGAGCCAACCCCTCGGCCGCCGGGGTCTGGTTCAGCAGCGGCGGAGCCCCCGTACACTCCAATAACTTCCTGCTGGACGGCGCTCGGACGGAGAACTATCAAGGGGTCTTTTCGGGTTCCATCGCGGGGAACACTCTGGGGGTCGAGGGAATCCGGGAGTTCCGAGTCATTACCAATAACTTCAGCGCCGAGCACGGGATGAGCATGGGCAGCCAGGTGATGGTGGTGAGCAAGGGCGGGACCAACAGTTTTCACGGTTCGCTCTTTGAATACCTGCGCAATAGCGCCCTGGATGCCCGCAATTTCTTCGATTATAAAACCGCAGCCACCCCCGGTCGCTTGCCGCCCTTCAAGCGAAACCAGTTTGGCGGCGCTTTCGGCGGCCCGATCAAGCAGGACAAGACCTTCTTTTGGGGGGTTTACGAAGCATTACGACAACGTCTAGGGCAAACCATCGTTCTGAATGTGCCGGGCGACGGGTGTCACGGCCCGGCCGGCGCGACGATCACCAACACCGCCTGTCCGCAACTGGGGGCGGCGACGCCGTCGGTGACGATTGCGCCGGTGACCGCGCCGTTTCTGGCGCTGTTTCCGAACCCGAACCTGCCCAACAACCGTTTCACGCACCCCATTACTTCCCCGGCGCGGGAGGACTTTGGGCAGATGCGGGTGGACCATACGTTTTCGTCCAACGACAACCTGTTTGCCCGGTACACGATCACGGACTCGGAGGTAAGCGGCGCGATCTTTACAGCCGCTGGGTTTACGTCCTATCCCGGCTTCTTATTTAATCGAACGAGCCGGAACCAATTTGGCACGCTCTCGGAGACCCATATCTTTTCTCCCTCGCTGCTGAACACGGCCAGCTTCTCCTATAGCCGGACGTCACCCGTGCTCGAGTCTGATCCTCCACACCGTGGCCCCCAGTATTCCTTTATGCCGCTCGAGGTCACGGGCGGCCAGATGGGCAACCTGAGCATCGGGGGTGTTTCGGCCATGTCCACGTACCCTGTTGCGCCGTCGTGGCTGCTGCTGAACGTTTTCACCTGGAGCGATGACCTCTTCTACACGCGGGGGAAACACTCGCTGAAGTTCGGGACCCTCATCAATCGTTTCCGGAGGATGAATTATGCCAACCGGGGCTACCGGGGTGCGCTCACCTTCGCCAACTTGGCCAACTTCCTGAGGGGCCAGCCGCAAAGTTACGGGGCGTTCACGCCCGGCTCCAACACCACTCGCAACTACCGTTACACTACGCTGGGATTCTATGTCCAGGATGACTTCCGGGTGTCGCCCGGTCTCACGTTGAACCTGGGACTGCGCTATGAGTTTAGTACCCAGCAGCACGAAAAAGACGGCATTCAGTCCGCGATGCGAGACTTGTGGAATGACAAAGAGCCAACCGTAGGGATTCCCTTCCAGAATCCTACCAAGCGCAACATCAGCCCGCGGTTTGGCTTTGCCTGGGATGTGACCGGAGACAGCAAGACGGCGGTGCGGGGGGGGTTCGCCCTGCTCTATGACCTCCAGCCGTATGGCACGGTCTATAACGTGCTCCAGCCGAACTGGAAGCCGTTTTCTTCCAACAGCAACGTTTCGAACCCGCCTACGTTCACGATTCCGCTCACCTTCACAGGGGGGAATGTCACTAACGAGATGGCGATGTTCGATTACAATATCCAGCAGCAGCATCTGCTGTCCTACAACCTGACCGTGGAGCGGCAGTTGCCGGGGGACATGGCCGTAACGCTGGCCTATGCAGGCTCCCGGGGGATCAACCTGGTAGGGACGCGCGATGGGAACGCCACCATTCCTCAAGGCATCCCTGTGAATGGAGCTTGCGTGGCCCGCCCTGCCGGTCAGGCGTTTAACGTCAACCAGCCCTATTGCTGGCTGGTCAACGACCCCCGTCCCAACCCCAACTATGACAGCATCAACTTGATGACCTCCCCGGCGAACTCCTTCTACAACTCGCTCCAGTTCGGGCTGTCGAAGCGGTTGAGTCGGGGTCTGCAATTGCAAAGCTCCTACACCTGGAGCAAGCTCATTGACGAGCCGCAAGCCGAAGCCACCAACGAGGTCGCCTCATCGCCGGTCCAGCCGACCGACTACCACAACCGGAAGACCGATCGAGGACTGTCACCTTACCATATCCCGCACAACTGGCGCTTCAATGCGATGTATCAGTTGCCAGGACTGCCTGGGGCAACCGGGGTGCTGGGGAAAATCCTGAACGGCTGGCAAGTGGGCGGCATCTTATCGCTCCAGAGCGGCAATCCCATGACCGTGAACCTGCAAACCAACCGTTCTCGCTCGGGGGGGAGGCAAAATCCGGCCAATATTGACCGGCCGAACTTGGCGCCGGGCCGCAGCAACGACAATATCACGTCGGGCACTACCCCAGGCTGCCAGGGAGTGGCGGCAGGACAAGAGCTGGGCACGCCGAACCTGTATTATGACCCCTGCGCCTTTACAGTCCCGGCGGCGGGATTTTTGGGGAATGCGGGAAGGAATATCATCCTGGGTCCCGGATTCGCCAACCTGGATTTCTCCCTGATGAAAAATACACCGATCAGTTACTTGGGAGAGAGCGGGAGGCTGGAGTTCCGGTTGGAAGTCTTCAATATCCTCAACCGGCCGAACTTCCGGTTCCCGGCCCGCACCGCTTTCGCGGGAACCGCCGATGTGCAAGCCCCGCTTTCCAACGCGGGAGTGATTACCCAAACCGACGGAACCTCGCGGCAGCTCCAGTTTGCGCTGCGGCTTTTGTTCTAGGAGTCGGGGAATCGTTGGAGCCGCCTTCCGGCGGCTCCAACAGTTACAGGACACGAGCTGATCCTCGCTTGAAACAAGCCGGGGTTGTAGTGTAGTCTGAGCGGCGTAATAGGATTCTATAGTCTCAATTCCAGGAAGAGGATTATGAAAAACTTTCACGCGGGCGAAACAGAGGCTGGCTGGGCGCAGTCGGGGGGGATGCCGAGGCGGGAATTTCTGATGGGGATGGCCGCGCTCGGCGCTGCGGCCGTCCTTCCGAAAACTCTCTTGGAGGCGCAGACGCCAGCCGGCGCGTCCTCCCGCCTGTTCCGGATTGACGTCCACCACCATTTCGCCCCGCCCACATTTGTCGCCGCAATCATCGCCCAGGACGCCGGCAACCCTTCTCTGAGGAAGTGGACGCCTCGCATCTCGATCGAGGAGATGGACAAGGGCGGCGTGGCCACCTCCATGCTCTCGATCACCCGGCCGGGCATCTGGTTCGGGGATAACGCCGCGGCGCGCAAGCTGGCCCGGGAGTGCAACGAGTACGCCGCGCGAATGATGGCGGATTATCCGGGACGCTTCGGCCAGTTCGCGGTGTTGCCGCTGCCCGACGTGGACGCCAGCCTCCGCGAAATCGAATACAGTATGGACACGCTCAAGGCGGACGGCATCGCCCTGATGTCGAACCACGACGGCAGGTATCTCGGCGACCCCGTGTTCGCGCCGGTGATGGACGAGCTCAACCGGCGCAAGGCGATCGTCTATGAACACCCCATCCGGGAAGACCGTGAAAATCCGTTGAATGGAATCGAGCTGATCACGGACACGACCCGCACGATTGGGAGCCTGCTCGCCAGCGGCACCATTCTGCGGTGCCCCGACATTCGTTTCATCTTTGCCCACGGCGGGGGCACGCTTCCTTCGGCCCTCGTGCGCATGGGCGGAACCGCGCAGAAATACCCGAACGGGCTGATCCCGGAACTGCAGAAGTTTTATTACGACATCGCGCAGGCCTACAGTCCCTACTTCTTCCCGTCGTTCAAGAAGCTGGTGCCGGTATCGCACATCCTGTTTGGCACCGATTACCCGTTGGGCGCCGGCGTGGAAGTGGTTGCCAAGGGGCTGAAGGATAACGGAGGATTCAGCGCCGGCGAACTGCGCGCCATCGAGCGAGAGAACGCACTGGCATTGTTGCCACGCTTGAAGACATAAGGACGCGTTCACTCTGCCTCTCGGAGTAAGAGCCATTAGGGTTTTCGCGGGATGGAACCCAAGGAGGGCACCATGAAAAACAGTCACGCGATCGAGTGGGGAAATTTATTATGCTGCCAGGCCGCGACGAGGCGCGAATTTCTGACCGGGCTGGGGGCGCTGGGCGCCGCTGCCGTCCTGCCCCATGCTCGGTCGTTCGCACAAACGGGAGCCGCCGGTTCCACCCGGCCGTTCCGGATTGACGTCCACCACCACTTCGTACCCCCCACATTCATCACGGAAATAGTCGCCAGGGACATGGGCAACCCCGTTCTGAGGAAGTGGACGCCCCAAGTTTCGCTCGACCTGATGGACAAAGGGGGCGTGGCTACCGCCATGGTCTCGATCACCCGGCCGGGCATCTGGTTCGGCGATCGTGCCGCGACCCGCAAGCTGGCGCGGGAGTGCAACGAGTACGGGGCGCGGATGGTGGCGGATCATCCGGGCCGCTTTGGCCTGTTCGCGGCGCTGCCGCTGCCCGACGTGGACGCCAGCCTCCGCGAAATCGAATACGCCCTCGACACGCTGAAGGCGGACGGCATGGGCATGATGTCCAGCTACGACGACAAATACCTCGGCGACCCCGCGTTCGCCCCGGTGATGGACGAGCTGAACCGGCGCAAGGCGATCGTCTATGAACATCCCATCCGGGAAGACCGCAGCAATCCGCTCAACTCCATCGAGCTGGGGACCGACACGACCCGCACGGTTGCCAGCCTGCTGCACACCGCCACCGTCGTGCGCTGCCCGGACATTCGTTTCATCTTAGCCCACGGAGGGGGCACGGTGCCCTACGTCACCGCCCGGATGCCCTCGCAGCGATTGCCAAAAGGGGTTATCTACGAACTGCAACGATTCTATTACGATACCGCGCAGGCGTTCAATCCATACCTGGTGCCGTCTTTCAAGGCGCTCGTGCCGGTACCGCACATTTTGTTCGGAACCGATGCCCCGTTGGGCATCGGCCAGGCGGAAGCGGTTGCCAAGGGGCTGCGCGACAATGGCGGATTTACCGCCAGCGAACTGCGCGCCATCGAGCGAGAGAACGCACTGGCATTGCTTCCGCGTCTGAAAGGGTCGGCGTAGACCTGGGTCATCAATGCTCAGCGCTGTTTTCCGGAGGTCATCACATGAGGAGGTCAATCATGATGTATTCACGAAATCGGTTCGGATGGTTGCTGCTGGCAATCGTGTTGAGCGTGGCTCCGATGCCGGCACAGGTGGTTACGGGGGCTATTACCGGGCGCGTCACCGACAACACGGGGGCGGTGATTCCCGGGGCGACGGTGCAAGTGCAGAACGTCGAGACCGGCCTGGCGCGGAACACGACGAGCGACGCGGCGGGCCGCTATGAGGTCCGCAACCTTCCTCCCGGCTCCTATACGGTCACGGTCCAGCAGACCGGCTTCCGGACAGAGGTGCGCAGCGGCATTACGCTGTCGGTGGGCAGCGAGGTGGCAATGAATGTGGAATTGAGCGTCGGGTCGGTGCAGGAGCGGGTGGAGGTGACGGGGGAGGCTCCCGCCATCGAGACCACCACCGCCGCCCTTTCCAGTCTGGTCACCCCGACACAAATGAGGGATTTGCCGCTCAACGGAAGAAGCGTGGATCAGTTGGCCTTGCTCTCGCCGGGAGTCGTGAATCAAACCCAGGGAGGCCGCGGCGCATTCTCCGGCAACGGGATGAGATTGGTGATCCATGGAGGCCGCACGGGTCACGTTCTCTATCTGCTGGATGGGCTCACCACCGCCGACTACGGAGGGCACGGACCGGGCGGCGCTTCCGGGTCCAGTTTGGGAGTAGAAGCAATTCGCGAGTTTCGTCTTCTGACCTCCAGCTTTAGCGCGGAGTATGGGCGCAACGCCATGGGCGGCGTGTTCAGCGCGGTCACTCGCTCCGGCACCAACGAGTTTCACGGCAGCGCCTACGAATTCGTGCGCAACAACATCTTCGATGCTCGGAACTTCTTCAATCAGGTTCCGCAGCGAGGGAAGGATCGTGCAGAGCTACTGCCGTTTCGCCGGAACCAGTTCGGGGCCTCCCTGGGAGGGCGGCTAGTCCGGGACAAGATCTTTTTCTTTGTGAACTATGAGGGATTCCGGCAACGGCAAGGGGTTCCGCAAGTGGCCACGCTCCTGGACGACAATGCGCGCCAGGGGTTGCTGCCGGATGCGAATGGAGTGCTACAGCCCGTGGGTCCGGGGCCAAATAATGGGCTCCATCCTGCCGTGATTCCTTATATCAACCTGTTTCCGCGCCCGAATCAGCCGAGTATCGGCGGTGGACTGGCGAGGTACATCCGGGATGCCAGCACGGCTACGACCGAGGATTATTCCATGCAACGGATGGATTTCAATCTCTCGGAGAAAGACAGCTTCTACTGGCGTTACATCTACAATCCTTCGGAAAGCACCATCCCCAGTGAATTTGAGCCTTTCTTCACGGGAAGCCGCGTTGTGTACCACTATTCGTCTGTGAGCCACACACGCATCCTCTCGCCTACCGCGCTGAATGAATTCCGCTTTGGATTTAGTCGCACGGCTCCCGCAGTCACAGCAGGGCCTCTCAACCTACAGGGTGGCGCGCTGGACTTCCTTCCGGGACAAGGTTTTGGACGGCTTCAGTTTACCGGCACCGCCGTGGTCGGCGCGCAAGTTACCAGCTTGACGCCCTTGGGGAACCCGGGCAACAATCCCAAGATATTGATTACCAATCGCTTCGAGGTAGGGGACACCTTCGGCCTGGTGCGCGGCCCGCATTCCTTACGGTTTGGTTTCAGCCTGGAGCGTCCCCAGAACAATATCGCTTGGAACGTGTTTTCGAATCAGCGGGGGGTTTATGCCTTTCCGGGTTTGGCGCGGTTCTTGCTGGGATCTCCCTCGCAGTTGGCATTTCCTGAGGTGGGCGGCGACAGCAGCCCCCAGCGCGGATGGCGCCAAGTTGTTTTCGGGTGGTTTGTGCAGGACGACTGGCGGCTGCGGCCCAACCTGACCTTGAACGTAGGTTTGCGGCACGAATTTGTCACCGACGCAATCGAGGTGAACGGCAGAAACGCATACCTGCCCGATCCGAGGGCTACGGAAAGTGTCATTGGACCTGCCTACATGACGGACAAGAATAACTTCGCTCCACGGCTGGGATTGGCCTGGGATCCGACGGGCAGCGGCAAAACCTCGATTCGCGCGGGGTCGGGACTGTTTTATAACCTCCCCATCATTAGTCAGGTCTGGGAACTCATGACGTGGGACTACCGTTTTGCCACCAATTACGTTGTCGGCAGCCCTACTAGTCCTGTTCCGAACTTCCCCAATGCGTTGCGCAGCGGCTTCAATCCGGGCACGAGGATCACCCGGACCTTTGAACCGGGCACGCACACGCCCACCTCGATCCACTGGAACCTGGAGATCGCGCGGGAGCTAACCCCGACCATCGCCGTTCAAGTGGGGTACGTGGGGAGGCACAATTACCATATGGAGCAAGCCCCGCATGCGAATCGGGCGGTGGGCGCCTGGCTCGGGGGCGCCACGCTACTCCCGGACGGCCGGAAATTCTTCGCTCCGGGCCTGCCCCTGATGAATCCCAATTTCGGCGACTTTTATTGGCTCAGTACGCAGGCTTGGTCGAACTACAACGGCTTTCAGCTCGGGCTCCAGAAAAGGCTCTCTCACGGTTTGCAACTTCAGGCCGGCTATACCTGGTCCAAGAACCTCTCCAGCGTGGATCAGCACATTGGGGGAGAGGTGAGTGGCAATCCGGTCGGTCCCATGGAACTGGATGACTTGCGTCGAGACTACTCGCTTTCCAACTTCCATCAGACCCATGTATTTAACATCAACGGAAAATACCGGATGCCCTGGGACCGTTATCTGACCTCCGGAGTCGCCAGGGCAATCCTGGGCGGCTGGGAGCTCAACAGCATCTGGCGGGCCACCTCCGGGCTGCCGCAAACGATTCCGGCGGGTTTCAACGTTTCCAGAAATCGAGATCCCGTTGCCTCGGATCGTCCCGATCTGACTTCTGGGTTCAGCAGCAGTCCTGCAGAGGGAGTGACCGCGGGCTGCCCCGGAGTCCCTGCGGGACAAACGCTGGGAACTCCGGACCTCTACTTTGATCCCTGCGCGTTCTCGCTTCCGCTGGCTGGAACCTACGGCAATCTGGCGAGAAACACGCTGATCGGGCCAGGGGTATTTAACGTAGACTTGGGTCTGGTCAAGAATACGGCCTTGCCCGGACGGGAGGGGATGAATCTGGAGTTCCGGGCTGAGTTTTTCAACCTGTTCAATCGCGCCAACTTCATGCAACCAAACACAGCCCTGTTCACCCCGACAGGATCGCGAAGAAGTACTGCGGGTCTGATCACTGCGACATCTACCGAGAACCGGCAGATTCAGTTCGGGATGAAGCTGACGTTTTGAGGCCCGTTGGGTAGCTGTACGCCGCGCAGTTAAGATATACCGACTGGAACACCGCTCCCGTCGCAGGAGTCAGAAGAGCGCGGACCATTTTCGGGTGCTTCGCGGACTGCTTGCTGACGCGAGCGGATTTACGTTTTTAGCGCGGCACTATAGCGGTTTCACAAATGGTGTAGACCGAGATGTGGAACCGTAAGGGCACGACTTTAGTCGTGCCGAATCAAGCTCCGTCGCGGAGCGCTTTAGCGCCTGAGGTGAGTCTTTTCAGGAGCTTTGCAAGACAACCCTCAGCGGCTGAAGCCGCAGTGCAGTGGGACGACTCCCGGCATGGCTGAAGCCATGCCCTTACGGTCTACACTAAGATGAAACCGCGTTACCTTTTTTCTTCCAACGTTACTGTGCGTTCCTATCGCGGCCTGAGGCTGGGAAAGGACAGGAGCAAAATGCCAACGAAGACGGTTTGTGCCATCATAGGAATTTTCTTAGGTTTGTCATTGGCGGTGGATGGAGTGCGCGCCCAGACCGGCGCGGGGCCATCAGCCGGCGCGGGGCAGGCGCCCAAAATGGCGGAAGAGGTTTATAAGAACATCCAGGTATTAAAGGGAGTGCCTGCGGAGCTGCTCCATCAGATCATGGAGATCACCGAGGGCGCGCTGGGGGTGGGTTGTGGATACTGCCACGCCGGCTTTGGCGACTTTGAGAAGGACACTCCGCGGAAGCTGATCTCCCGCCTGATGATGAAAATGGTGATGGACATCAACAAGGAGAACTTCGGCGGCCGACCGGTGGTCTCCTGTTATACCTGCCATCGCGGACACGCGCTCCCCGTGAACGATATGGCCACGCTCCCGGACGACCGCCCCCAGGCCGTGGCAGCGGGCGCGGCGCAGCCGGAGACGCCCTCGGCGGACAAACTTCTCGACCAGTACATCCAAGCGACCGGCGGGATGGATGCGCTCACCAAGATTACCAGCCGCGTCGCCAGAGGAAACTTTCTCTCGCCCGATGGCCGCCGCTTCCCCGCGGAGGTGTACGTCAACGGCCCGGACAATCGCGTCATCCTGTGGCAAACGGTGCGGGGCGACGACTCGGTGGGCTACAACGGAAAGGTCGGCTGGATCGTCCTGGAGCAAAGATTTCGTGTCGTGTCGACTCCGGACCTGGAAGGAATGAAGCTGGAAAATGACCTCTATCTGGCCACGCACGTCAAGCAACTTTACAGCCAGTGGCGCGTGATGCCGTCCGAGAAGGTCGGTGACCGGGAAGCTCACGTGCTGAGCGGGACAGCGCCGGGGCGCGTCCCGATCCAGCTTTTCCTCGACAAGGAGACGGGATTGTTGCTGCGCGTCGTGCACTTCACCGAAACGCCGGTCGGCTCTCTTCCGACGCAGGTGGATTACGAGGACTACCGGACTGTGGGCAGAGTCATGGTTCCCTTTCGATTGAGGAGTTGGCGGGCTGGGCCGGGCGACAACTGGTCCACCATCCAGTTGGAGCAGGTGGAGCATAACGTCCCGGTGGACCAGGCGAAGTTTGTCCTGCCCAACCTGCGTCCGAGTTTGGGACAAATTTGGCCCATTCCCTAACCCCGCGCTCTTTGGGCGGTCTACTGAGGTTTCACGGTTGCTGTATAGCGCGCTTGCCGCCGATGACGTCATTCTGAGGGCCCCGGCTTGCCGGGGACCGAAGAATCTGCTTTTCTTGCTGGGGATCGAATCCAAGCAAAGGAGCAGATTCTTCTCCCGCTTCGCGGGATCAGAATGACACCATCCTGAGCCTATACAGGAATGCTGAAAATGCCATAGGCCGCTTTCCGTGTCCTTGTATCCAGCAAGGCATATGATATCAGGGGCACAGCGGTTTGGTGTGCCGG
>MEKR01000024.1 GCA_001767035.1 Acidobacteria bacterium RIFCSPLOWO2_02_FULL_61_28 | reverse complement strand
TGTCAAACGACGGATGGTTCTGAAGCAGAGTCAGGGTCTCTTCGAGAAGCTCCGTCACATTGGCAACTTCAAACTTGTAGATCTTCTCCCGAGTGTAGAGGAGGAAGTCGGTGATGGTGGAGTTGAGCCGTTCGGACTCTTTGAGCACGATGCCGATCAATCGCTGCTCATCGTGGCTCAACCCGGCCATCCCGGAAAACAACTTGACCGAACCGGCAATGGACGCGAGCGGATTGCGGATTTCGTGGGCGATGGCCGCTGCCATGCGCCCGATGGCCGCCATGCGGTCCTGCAATTGGACCTCGCGCTCCAGTTGCTTCAACTGAGTCAGGTCCTGGAAATTCCAGACAAAGCCCACCGTCGTCCCGTTCTGGCTCAATGGAGCGACGCTCAAGCCCAGGAATTTTTCTTCGCCTCGGGGGCTGCGCCAGGAAATTTCCCGTCGTGGAGAGGAGAAGTCCGGCTGCCCGCCGGAGACGATTCCGGCAAAGATGGACTCAATAGACCGCCCCGCGACTCCCGCAAACGAAATGCCCAGGATTTCCGCTCCCGGGGAATTCAGCAACAGGATTCGGCCGCCGAGGTCCGTGGTGATCAGGCCGCCCCGCATGCTCTCGATGATGTCCTGGTTGAGCGCCTGCAAGTCCTCGATCTTTCCCTCTTTGTCCCGCAGGGCCACTCCGGTCTGCCGCAAGACTTCCACGAGCTTGCTGCCCAAGTAGGCCACGGCCAGAAACGCCGCCAGATTCGTGGCGATGCGCAGTTGGAGACTTTTGAGATCGGGGTGGACCGGCCCGTAGTAGGGAAGCAGGTCGTAAAACGGCAACTCCAACATCAGCCCGGCCTGGATGAAACAGAGGCTGGCCATCGCATACGCGCCGCCACGCGACAACACAATGCTGCCCATGAGGATCGTCAGCGGATAGAGGAAGTAAAAGTAGCTGTCCAGCCCTCTGGTGAAATAAACCACCAGCGACACCATCGTGGTGTCCAGGACCATCTGGATGTAGGCCTGGACCCAGGGGTCCCCCCGAATCTTGAGCAGGATATAGAAGATCAGATCGAGCAGATACCAGAAGACGATGACCCCCAGGAAATACTTCATGGGGACCTGCGCCGCCGTCGGGTCCTGCGTCCGCCCTACCTGCTGAATAATCAGCTCAATGCCGAGCAGAAACGAGATGATGACGACCCGCACGCGGATCAGCCACAACAACCACTCCCTTTGATCCGGCATCTCCATGCCGTTTGGCCTGACGCTGCGCATCGGATCATCGCCCCCAACGGTTCGCCCGAGTTCGATGAATGCTCGGATGGACGCTCGACCGAAATGTACTCGAAATACGGCGACGTAGCAACTATTTGTTTCGAACCGGCGGACAACAGGAACCCGGATATCGGTGTGACCGCACCGGGTCTTACGCTGCATCCCCCGCCCCGGGGGCGCAATCAGGAGAAGGAAGCGAACTGGAAAGACAGTGGAGAAGTGGAGCTGTGGTAGACTGGTCCCGGTTTACGAGTCCAAAGCAGAGAATCTTGAATCCGAATCTTGCTTAGTCCATGGGCATGAGGAGGCAATCCATGAAACGACGGAACCGCAGCATTGGCGCATTCCTCCTGATCGTGGCCGCCGCCGGAGCGGGGGCATTTCTCCTCGGAGGCGTCCGACGGGCCGAGATGCTGTCCGGCTCCCAGGATGCTGGGAGGAGGCCTGCGGGCCATCCCCAACTGGTCTCCATCGAACCGCTTTCCGCGACGGAGGGGGCCATGTGCGAGTGGCTGCCGGCCAGCGCGCCAGCGCAGTTCGTGGCACTGCGTCAGCGGGAACGGTCAGCGGCTCCCGGCGCGGCCTCCACCGACGTTACGAACTCCCGGGATGCGGAGCGTGCCCCGGTTCGGGTGATCCGGGATACCTACCCCACCTATAGCGCGGTCGCTGTGGACCCGATTCGGAATGAAATCGTCTTGCAGGACGAGAACCTCTTCCAGATTATGGTCTACGACCGGATGGCAAATACGCCGCCGAGCGCCACCATGACCGAGCCAAAGCGCGTCATCGGCGGCAACAAGACCAGGATCGAATTCAACTGCGGACTCTACATTGACCCGAAAAGCGGCGACATTTATTCCGTGAACAACGACACGATGGACACCCTGGTGGTGTTCTCGAGGCAAGCGAAAGGAAATGTGCCTGCGGATCGGGAACTCTACACGCCGCACGGAACCTACGGGATCGCGGTGGATGAGCAGAAGCAGGAACTCTTTCTGACCGTGGAGCACACCAATGCCGTGGTGGTTTACCGCAAACTGGCCGAACGCGATGAGAAACCGCTGCGGATCATCCAGGGCGAGCACACCGGCTTGCAAGATCCGCACGGCATTGCAGTGGACACCAGAAGCCAATTACTGTTTGTTACGAATCACGGCAATGCGCGCAACCGCGAGCGCGGCGGCCGCTTCGAGCCGCCTTCGATTACGGTTTACCCGCTGGGGGCCAGCGGCGACACGGCGCCCGTGCGCGTGATCCAAGGCTCCCGGACGCGGTTGAACTGGCCCGCGCAATTGTCGGTGGATGAAGAGCATCAGGAACTGTTTGTCGCCAACGATGCGGACGATTCCGTTCTGGGATTCCGGGTCACGGACAACGGCGATGTCGCTCCAACGCGCATGATCCGGGGACCGAAGACGGGCATCAAGAACCCCACCGGCGTATTCGTGGACACGAAGAACCAGGAAGTCGTCGTATCCAACATGGGGAACCATTCGGCCACCGTCTATGCGCGCACTGCGAACGGCGATGTGCCGCCCGTGCGCACGATTCGCAACGCTCCCCGGGGGAAACTGGCGCTGGCCATTGGGAATCCGGGCGCTGCCGGCTATGACAGCAAGCGGGACGAAATCCTGGTGCCGAACTGAGTGGCCCACCCGCAGATTGCGGCCTTCGCCAGGCTGGCGAAGGAGAATGCGACCCCGACGCGGCTCATTTATGGCCAAACCACCCGGCTCAGCCGCACCATGCACGATATTCGCTATGACGCGGTCCACGATGAGTTTCTGACTACGAATCCGTTCGCGGCGGCGATCTTGGTTTTTCGCGGCGGGGCGGAAGGACAAGAAGCGCCCATCCGCACCATTCAGGGACCGAAGACGCAGATGCGCGGTTCCAGCCGCGTCGAAGTGGACCCGGTTCACAACGAAATTTTCGTTCCCAACGGCGGCGACTCGATTCTGGTATTCGCTCGGGAGGCCAATGGCGATGTGGCCCCCCTTCGCTCGATCCGGGGTCCCGACACGAAGCTTCGCCTCGTCGAATCCGTCGCGGTGGACCCCATCGCGAACCTATTGGTGGTGGCCTTCACCAAGCCGCAGGGGCTACGGGGGATGGGAACGGCAGGGGAGCAAGGCTGGAGCGCAGGCTGGACGGAAGCCGGGGCGGGACAAGGAGGGCTTCTCATTTTCAATCGGACCGACAGCGGCAACGTAAAGCCGCGCGCCGTGATCCAGGGACCCAAGACAGGTCTCTTCATTCCCGAGCAGCTTCAGGTTTATCCCCCACGGGGCTGGATCATCACGGCGCAGTCTACCGAGGTGACGGTTCCCGAGCCGGAGAATACGTTCATCGGCATTTGGAGCATTCACGACAGCGGGGATGTTCCGCCGCGCTGGAAGATTGGCGGACCGAAAAGCCTGATCGAGAAGCCGCGGGGAGTGGCCTTGAACCCCAAACACAAAGAACTCATTGTGGCCGATATGCGCAGGAACGCGGTCCTGACCTATTACTTCCCGGAAATTTTCTGAGAAGAAGGCGGGATTTTCACGCAGCCCGTACGGAAGTGGTGGCCACGGCATGTGGTTTATGCCGTGGGCGGGCTCTTGGTTCGTTCAGCGAAAAACCCACGGCCAAAAGCCCACGGCCAAAAGCCCACGGCGCGAAAAGCGTGCCGTGGCTACAACTGTTCCTCGCGATTCATCCTTCCTTCAAATCACTTACTTCGGTCGGAGACTCGCTCTGGAGCTTTTCCAGTTTCACGCGGGCGACGCGGTGGTTCTCCACTTCCAGCACGGTGAAGCGCCGGCCATTGTATAAGAACGACTCTCCTCCCTCGGGAATGCGTCCGAACTGGTGGAGCACAAAACCGGCCAGCGTTTCAAATCCTTGGTCCCGCGGCAGTTCGACCTCGTACTGATTTTCGAGATCGAGGACGTTGATGTGCGCATCGAGCACCAGGGTCCGCTCCCCGAGGCGCAGCCCCGGCGGGCTTTCCCAGTCGTATTCGTCCTCGATCTCGCCGACAATCTGCTCGAGAACGTCTTCGACCGTCACCAACCCGACCGTGCTGCCGAATTCATCCACCACCAGGGCGATGTGCCGCCGGCGCTGCTGAAATTCCTGCAAAAGCTCGTCAATCGGCTTGGTTTCCGGCACCACCGGGATTTCCCGCAACAGCCCGCGTAAGGCGAACTCCCGTGGCGGAAGGCCCATGGCCTGCGTCGCCTGCTGCTCCCGCCAGACTCGCAACAAGTCCTTGACGTAAAGCACCCCGATGACTTGCTCCGGAGTGTCTTCGTACACCGGAAGGCGGGAATGCTGATCTTCATTTACAAGGCGGACCAATTCCGCAAGCGATAAACTGACTGGGATCGAAACGATATTAGGCCGGGGAACCATGATTTCGCGCGCCAGGATTTCCGGGAGGTCAATCACATTGTGGATCATCTCCTGCTGGTATTCCGGCAAGGCGCCGCTGCGATAGCTTCCCGTCACGAGCATCTTCAATTCTTCGGCGGTGTAAGCGTGCGCGGCGGCGCCGGCGGGCCGCGCCCCCAACCGCGTAGCCAGGTAGAACGAGCAGAAATGCAGCACCAGCAGGGGCCGGCGGACGACTTTCAGAAACAGTGTCATGGGCCAGGCCACGAGCAACGAGAGGCGCTCCGCCCGGCCCAGCGCAACCTGTTTGGGAACCAATTCCCCCAGCACGATGTGCAGGAACGTAATGATCAAGAACGCCAGCGCCAGGGCGACGCTGTGGACGACGACTACGCCTCCCACAGAGGCCAGGCCCAGCGCGGGTTCGAGCAGTCCCGCCAGCGTGATCTCCCCGACCCAGCCCAGCCCCAGGCTGGTCATGGTGATGCCGAGCTGCGTGCCGCTGACGACCGTGTTCAGGTCCCCAATCAGTCTTAGAGCCGCTTCCGCCCGAGAATCTCCTTCCGCGGCTTTTTGCTGCAACCAAGTTCGCCGCACGCTGACCAGGGCAAACTCCACGATGGCAAAGAAGGCGTTGGCCACCACGAGCACGCCGATGAGAAGGATTCGGAACAGTGGAAAGGGAGGCATATGGGATCCCCCGGCGCTGCGGTGGCCGGGAGGATGCGGAAGTAGTGTAGCACAACTGCGGCCATTGGGATGAACTGCCCGGTTCCGAGGACTCACGCACGCTGTCAAGCCGCTTGCCAATGCGTACTGAAAGGCGTACGCTTTGAATATGAACACGATGAACGCCAGCGAGGCGCGGGAGAAGCTCTACCGCCTGCTCGACGAGACGGCCGCCGCTCATAAACCTGTGCTGATCAGCGGCCCGCGATCCAACGCCGTTCTGATCGGCGAGGAGGACTGGAACGCCATTCAGGAGACCCTATACCTTCTCTCCATACCCGGTATGCGCGAGGCGATCCGGCGAGGCCTGAAGACGCCGGTCGAAAAGTGCAAGAAGGAACCGGGTTGGTGAGGGAGTGGCGGCTCGTCTACACGAAGCAGGCGCAGAAGGACGCCCAGCGAGTGGCCTCGTCCGGCCTGAGGCCCCAGGCAGAAGCGATTCTGGAAATTCTGGCCGCCAACCCGTTCCAGACTCCTCCGCCTTATGAAAAGCTCGTCGGCGATCTTCGAGGCGCATACTCCCGCCGGATCAATATCCAACACCGTTTGGTTTACCAGGTGCTCAAAGAACCCCGCATCGTAAAAGTGCTGCGCATGTGGACCCATTACGAATAATTTATACTCGTCGTCGCTCCGCTTCGTTATGCTTTTGGCTGAACAACTCGCAGCGCTGCCTGCCGCTCCCGGCGTCAAGGCCAGCGTTGTGCGCCGTGCAGCACTCTGGCGATTTCAACAGCTTCTCCGCGTAGCCGATAAACCACCACAAACGGGAGCGGCGGCAGGGGTAATTCCCGCGTGCCTTCCATGCGCCCCGGCCTGCCGAGATTGGGGAAGGTTTCGAGCGCGGCAACTCTTTGATAGATGAATGTTGCGATCCGTTCCGCGACGGAAGGGTTGTCCTCGCGGATGCGCTCAACGATGCGGACCAGATCGTCGGCGGCTTCCGGCGACCAGCGGAGTTGCAATTACGAGCGAAATATCCGTTCGATACGCGCTACCACTTCGTCGTGGGCCAGGAACTCTCCACAGTCAAGCTGATCCAAGCCTTTTTTTACTTCCTGGCGAAACCAGCCGTCATGGTCCAGGTAATGCTCGACCAGTTCTCGGACGTATTCATCCGGGCCGCGCTGATTCTCCGCAGCGATGCGATTCAGCTTGGCTTCCAACTCGGGGGTGAAGTGAACTTCCATGCCCCAAGGTTACCGCTGGGAGGAACCTGTGTCAACGGTAAAGCGAGTGTAGAGTGTCAGGAGTCAGGGGCGGGACCTGAAACGTCCGTCGCAAAATGCAAGAAGCAGTTCAGCTAATATAAAGACAGGGAAGAAGTCAGGCAGGAGTTCTTCTCCGTCTTTCGCCATGCTCTCCTCTGACCAACTTGCCGCACTGCCCTCCGCGCCGGGCGTGTACCAGTTCAAGGACGCCGCCGGACGCGTGATTTATGTGGGCAAGGCCAAGTCGTTGCGCGACCGCGTGCGCTCGTATTTTCTCGAGAGCCGGGTCGCCGACGCCAAGACGGATACACTCGTTCGCGAAGCCGTCGCGGTAAGCACGATCCTCGTGGACAACGAACGCGAGGCGATGGCGCTTGAGAACAACCTCATCAAGCAGCTCCAGCCGCGGTTCAATGTCCTGCTGCGCGATGACAAGACGTATCCCTACGTCAAGCTGACGGTCCAGGAACGCTACCCGCGAGTTTACGTCACGCGGCGGCTCAAGAAAGACGGCGCGCTCTATTTCGGGCCTTACTTCCCTGGCAACCTCGCTCATCGGATCGCTCACTTCATCCACCGATACTTCCGGGTGCCCTCCTGCACCGTGGACCTGACGCGGCCTCATGCGCGGCCCTGTCTCGAGTATTACATCCACCGCTGCCAGGGGCCGTGCGTCCCCGGCCTCACCACGGATGAGCGGTACGCACGCGCCGCGCGCGACGTGAAGCTGTTCCTCGAAAGCCGTCACGGCGACCTGCTCCAGGAACTCCGCCGCCGCATGATGGAAGCCTCCGGCGAGGAGCGTTTTGAGGAGGCCGCCTCGCTGCGCGATTTGATCACCACCGTCGAGGAACTCGACGAAAAGCAAAAGATGGCCGCGGCCGCCGGCGACGACCTCGACATCTTCGGCTATCACCAGGAAGGGCCACTGGTGTCGGCCAACCTGTTCCACATGCGCGGAGGGAGAGTGCTGGACCGCCGGGAATTCTTCTGGGAGGACCAGCGCGAGTTCGAGCCGAGCGAATTCTTCTCGTCGCTTTTGAAACAACTGTATCTCGACCAGCAGTACATTCCCGCCGCCATCCACATCCCCGTAGAGTTTGAGGATTGCGCGCTGCTGGAAGAATTGCTCTCCGAGAAGCGCGGCCGGCGAGTAGAAATTCTGACTCCGCAGCGCGGTCCGAAACGGGCATTTCTCGAGCTGGCCGAAAAAAACGCGGCTTTGTCGTTTGAGCAGCGGTTCCGGATTATGAAGCCGAGTTTCCGCGCCATTCTCGAATCCTTGCAGGAATCGCTGGGGTTGCCCGAAGCGCCGCAGCGCATCGAGTGTTTCGATATTTCCCACTTGCAGGGGAGCGACACGGTGGCTTCGATGGTGGTCTGGGAAAACGGCAACATGAAGAAATCCGACTACCGCAAGTTCCTCATTCGAACGGTCGAGGGAGTGGATGATTTTGCGGCTATCGGCGAAGTGGTCGGACGGCGCTACCGGCGTCTGCAGGAGGAAAGCAAACCCCTGCCGGGCTTGATCCTGATTGACGGCGGCATCGGGCAGTTGCACGCCGCCGCCGCGGCACTGGAATCACTGGGCATCATCAACCAGCCGCTGGCCAGCATCGCCAAGAAAGAAGAAATCCTCTACGTGTACGGTCAGGAAGACGAACCGATCCGGCTCGATCCGCATTCTCCCGTCCTGCACCTGATCCAGCGGGTCCGCGACGAATCCCACCGCTTTGCGATCCAGTTTCACCGGCGCCGGCGGGAGTCGCAACGGCTGCGCTCCGAGGTCCTGCAAATCCCCGGCGTGGGCGAGAAAACAGCCCGGCGGTTGCTCGAACGGTTCGGCAGCTTGGAAGGGATTCGCGCGGCGACGGAAGAGGAACTGGCCCAGGTGGTCAGCCGCCGTCTGGCCGCCTTGCTCCGCATTCATTTGGCACCGTGAGCCGAGAGTGTCCCCGGCCGCGCCGAGTTGTATTTTTGGAGCCTCGGTGCTACTATCGGCCCTAGAAAGAGGAAGGAGATTCCGATGGAAGATAACGGTGGCTCCAAGTTCGTTTACTTCGTCATGGGCTTGGGCATCGGGGCCCTGATTGGCGTCTTATTCGCGCCGCAAGCCGGGGAACAAACCAGGGAATTGATCGCCGATAAGGCCGAAGAAGGGCGCGACTACCTGCTGCGAAAAAGCCGCGAAGTCCGCGATCAGGCGGCCTCCTTTGCGGACCGCGGGAAGGAAGTCCTCGCCCAGCAGCGGGACCAACTGGCTGCCGCAATCGAGGCCGGCAAGCAGGTTTACCGGGCCGAGTCACAGCCGAAAAGTACAGCGGGCTAACGCCGCGGCGCGGGTTTGAGACAGAAGGGTCTGCGAGCGGAGGGCGTGCGTCCCGCCGAAGGGAACCGCTGCAAGGAGGGAAATCGCGATGGATGTTGCTTCCCAGAACACGCTGCTGGCTCTGGTGGTCGTGATAGTCGCCTTGTGTGTTGTCCAAACGATTACCCTGCTGGTATTGGTTCTGACCTTCCGAAAGTGGTCGAGCCGTATGGCCGCCTTGGCGGAAGACGCCACGCGCAATGCGGAACCGGTGCTCCGGGCAGCGCGGGAATTGCTGGCGGACAGCAAGGAAAAGCTCAACCTGGTTTCCCAGAATCTCGTCGAGATCAGTCAACTCACCAAGAACCAGGTGACCCGGTTCGACCTGCTGTTCACCGATCTCTCCGACCGGCTCCGTTTGCAGATGATCCGGGTGGACCAGTTGCTGAGCAACACCGTGGCGCGCGTGGAAGAGACCACGGAGACGATCCAGCGCAACGTCCTGGCGCCGATACGGGAAATCTCCGCGATCCTGGCCGGCGTCCGCACGGCGCTCGACTATCTGCGTCACCGGAACAAGACGCGGGTGGAACGAGCCACCCAAGAAGAAGAACTGTTCATCTAGTAGCTTCCGCGTTCTGCCCTCCCCCTTCAGAGCGCCATCCGTGGCCCAACCAACAAAACTGGAAATTGCGGCAGCTTCCGTCCCGCTTGGCGGCCCGGGAGAGGATTGCGCCATCCTGTTTGCACGGACTCCCATCCCCGGAAAGGTCAAGTCGCGCTTGTGGACTCACTTGCCCCCCGTGCTGGCCTGCGCGTTCCATTGCGCGGCTGTGAGCGATACGGCCGCCCTATTGGCGGAGACTCTTCGGGACGCCGCGTTGTGGGTTTTCTTCAGCGAAACACCGCCCACAGGAACAAGGGGCAGCGGCGTAGTGCTTCCGCCCGATTTCCGCTGCACGGTCCAGGAGGGAGGCGATTTGGGTGACCGCATGGCGGAGGCATTCGCTCGCGCGTTCGCCGCCGGCGCCAAGCGTGTGGTCATCTTTGGGAGCGACAGTCCCACGCTCCCCCCGGCCATAATCCGGGGAGCCTTCGACGCCCTCGCCGAATGCGATCTGGTAATCGGGCCGACCGAGGATGGCGGATACTACTTGATCGGCTGCCGGCGGTTTGATCCGCAAGTGTTTCACGGAGTCGAGTGGAGCACGCAGTGGACCTGCGAGCAAACCCTTGCCAATGCCCGACGCCTCGGTTACCGGATGGCGCAGCTCGAACGATGGTTTGACCTCGACGAATGGAACGACGTCGAACGCCTCCTCGCCGACGCCCGACAAGGAAATCCTCTGCCTTCTCATCTGGCGACTTTCTTCAGGGAACTGGATGCGGCGGGAGAACAAGGGCGTATTGTACGAAGCGAGTAGAACCACTGAAACCTTCGTTGCGGTAAGGAAACAAAGGAACTCTGACAGTCGTGGTACACTAGGAATCAAGAAGGGAGCGCCTGTGAAAGCCAAGCGAAATACCCACAACGGCCGGCTCGAAGAGGCCATCGCAATGCTGGTGCAAACCCAGGCCACGTTTGTTCAGAACCAAGCCGCATTTCAGGCGCAACTCTCCGAAACAGAGCGGGAGAATTCCAAACGGTTCGCCCGGATCGAGGCCATCCTGATGGAGCACAGCCGCATCCTCGCAGAGCACAGCCGCCTGCTTGAAGAAAGCGGTCATATCCTGGAAGAGCTGCCGGAAACTCTTGCGGCGTTGCCGGAAGCCGTGCGGCAAAAGATCGGCTTCAAGGCGCACAAGTAGCGCAACGGGTTTTGACCGGAGGCCCCTTGCCGGATTCCGCGCATCGCCCAGACCCCGTCCACAGCCGCCTCGCGGAGTTGATGCAGCAGCCCGAGGAGCAGATTCGCCTGGCAGAGGCAGCTCTTTTGATTGCGGCGAGTGAATATCCGAATCTGGACGCGGATGAATACGTAGGCCGGTTGGACGCCATGGCCGGGACCGTCGGCAAGCGCGTCAGCAGCGAGACCGACCCGTTCCAAATCATCTCGAAAATCAACCAGTTCTTGTTTCAGGAAGAAGGCTTCTTCGGGAACACCAAGGACTATTACGATCCGCGCAACAGCTTTCTGAACGACGTCCTGGACCGCAAGACCGGCATCCCGATTACGCTGGCGACGGTGTACCTGGAGATTGCCGAGCGGCTGCGCTTCCCCCTGGTCGGCGTCGGAATGCCGGGACACTTCCTCGTCAAACACCCGTACTTCCACATCCTGATTGATCCGTTCTCCCAGGGACGGATCCTCACCGAAGCCGAGTGCCAGGCACGGATGGAGGAAGTGCTCGGGGATTCGGTTCCCTTCCACAAATCGTTTCTCGACGCCGTCGGCAAGCGCCACATCGTCATCCGGATGCTCAACAACCTCCGCGCCGTTTACCTGAACCTGCGGCAGTACCCGAAAGCCCTGAGCATCACCGATCTGACGCTCGCCGTGCAGCCGGATTCGCTGGAAGAACGCAAGCAACGCGCCGCGCTGCTGCTCCACCTGCGGCGCTATTCCGAAGCCGCCGCCGAACTGAAATACTACCTGGATCAAACTCCCAAAGCCGACGACGCCGAAGAAATCAAGGAAACTCTCGCCAACTTGCGGAAGACCATCGCGCAGTTGAATTAGCGTTGTTGCCATTTCCTGGAAAATAGGGAGGGACTCGTCCAGATGGACTCGTCCAGAATAATGCGCGCCGCTGTAAGTGGGCGACCCGATCTGCGTTCCCCTCCGTTGCCTCGCTCTTTTGGCCGGTTCGAGCGCCCCGTGATACGATGACGAAACAATGAAAGATGCGGTTCGATTGATCGCCGTGGACCTGGACGGAACCTTGCTCAACTCCCGGAAGCGCGTCTCGGCGGAGGATGCGGAGGCCGTCCGGGCAGCCGCCGCGCGCGGCGTGGAAATCGTTCCCGTAACCGGCCGGAATTTTAGCACGGCGCTCCTCATGGTCGAGGACCTTCTGACCACCGGCCCCCTGATTTCAAACAACGGCGCACTCATTCGCTCGAAGGCCGGCGAGACGTTCTTTCGCGCCCTGCTTCCTGTCGACGTTGCTGTTGCGGTTCTGCGGGCCACGCGCGAGTTCCGGCCGTACACTGTTCTCATGTACGACCAATCTGGAGAAGGCCAGTTCCGGATCGAAGTCCCAGCCACCGGCGGCCCCGGCGATGCGACTCCTCCTCCCGACGGTGTGGCGCTCTCGCCTTGGGTGCGGCGCGTTGCGGCGGCGGTGCGTTTCACCGATTCTCTGGAAAAGGAACTCGATGGAGATCCTCTGGAGATTATGTTTGCAGGGCCGGTGCCCCTCATGCGAGAGGTGGCGACCCTTCTCGAAAACGGCCTGGAGAACGGTCTTCCACACGGTCTCAAGGAAAGTTCAGGCCCGCTCCCTTACTGCCCCGTCCCCCCGGCTAAGGTCGGGGTCGAGCGCGGCTCGGATTGCAGCAACGAGACATTGGTACCGCCCTTCCGGCTGTTGCGGACCGAATACCCGGCCCGCAATGTCTCGATCCAGGACGTGATCCGCGGGGATTGTTCCAAGGGGCACGCGCTGGCCTACTGGAGCCGCTTCCGCGGGATTCCTCCGGAGCAGATCCTGGCGATCGGAGACAATTACAACGACCTG
>MEKR01000023.1 GCA_001767035.1 Acidobacteria bacterium RIFCSPLOWO2_02_FULL_61_28 | reverse complement strand
CGCGTGGCCTCGTTTGTTGAGGCCGTCCACGTGGACCGCGGGAGCGTCGTCAAAGAAGGCGATAGGCTGGTCTCGCTGGTCGCCCCGGAAATGGACGCGCAAGTGGCGGAATCCGAGTCCAAGGCGCAAGCCGTGCAGTTGCAGTTCGCTGAAGCGCAAGCCAAGCTGCTCGCCGTGCAGACCACCTATGAAATGCTCAAGATGGCCTCGGCCACCCCCGGCGCCATCTCGATGAATGAGCTGACGCTCTCGGAAAAGGGCGTCGAAGCGGCGCAAGCAGTCGTGCAGGCGGTAACGAACTCTGCCCGGGCGGCTCGGTCCGCGGCCGAGGCCTTAAGAAATCTGCAAGCCTATCTTCAGGTCAAGGCCCCGTTTGACGGCGTGGTCACCGAGCGGATGGGGCATCCAGGAGCGTTGGTGGGACCCGGGACCGGCGGCGCTACCATGCCTCTGCTCTACCTCGAACAAAGTTCCCGCCTGCGGCTGGTGGTTCCTGTCCCGGAAGTCCAGGTAGCCGGGGTCGCCAGGGGGATGACGGTTTCTTTTACGGTTCCCGCTTACCCAGGCCAGCCGTTCCGGGGGACTGTGGCGCGTGTTTCGCAGACACTCGATACCCGGACCCGCTCCATGGCCGTGGAACTCGATGTGCCGAACCCGGCGGGCCGGTTGGCTCCGGGGATGTACGCGGACGTGGATTGGCCCGTGCGCATGACCCGGACTTCCTTGCTGGTCCCGTCGAGCAGCGTCGTCGTTACCACGGAGCGGATGTTCGTGATTCGCGTGCGGGACGGCAAAGCGGAGTGGGTCAACGTCACGCGCGGAGCCCCGGTGAACGGTCTGGTGGAGGTCTTCGGAGCCCTCAAGGTGGGCGATGAGATTGTCGAGCGTGGCAACGACGAAATCCGCGAGGGAACCTCCATTAAATCGGCATCGTGAATTCTTCGGGGTCAGAAAGCAGCAATCGAAGAATTCTGAATCGCACTGCTTCGATCAGTGAAGCGCGCCAAAACCCACCATCTGGAACACCGCAGAATGGACCCGTGATTTCATGGTCTAATCAGCTGCGTTCGAGTACACGCTACACCATTTTCAGGGTTGGTGTAGAGTACGTGGGGACGTCAGGGCACGACTTCAGTCGGGCCGGAAGGCGTGTCCAATCAACTCCTCTTCCTTACGGCTTCAGCCGCCCTTCGAAAGGCTCAGGGCCGTGAGCGCCCTTCGGCAGGCTCAGGACGCCCGTATTGTTTCCCCGTCCCGAGCGGAGTCGAGGGGCGAAGTCGAACGGCTGAGGAACACGACTCAGGGGCTAAAGCCCAGCGGAAACGACGCGGCTTTTCGGCATGGCTGAACCTGGATTATTCATGAATCTCCATAGCGAAGGAACCTTCCACCAAAGCGAGCGCCGGAGGCGCGACAGATTCTGGCCCACGGCGCAAGCCGTGGGACGCGGGGTTGGTTTTCGAGCAAGCCCCGGAGGGGCGACAGAAATCCGGCGGAACCAGTCTGTGGGTCGTCGGTCGCCCCTACCGGGGCTGACACACCATCGCTTGCTCTCCCACGGCTGCCGCCGTGGGCCACATGGTTCCGCCCCTTCCGGGGCTGTCATTCCCGCGATTCTCATGAATAATCCAGGGGAAGCCATGCCCTGGCGACTTTCATCCCCTATATTTCAACGGCGAAAATGCTCTAAAGCCTATGGAAGCTTGTTGAATTCTGTTATTTCTAAGTGATTCTTGTGGAAGCTGTTGCGGCCTGCTTGTTGAAACCTATTGATCTCGAATGAAACTTGATGCTTTGACCGACTACAAAATCGGCTACACCTCGCTCGACCTTTTCAGAGGGAGCTTCCTTTTTCCCGAGGGTATTCACTTTCAAGTTTGGCCAAACAATTCCCGGAAATCTGCGGATGTATTTTCCCACTCAAACAGTTCATAGCGACGGACGGGTTTTTGATCGGTGCAACCTGCGCTTTCCACCGCAGACGGAGTTTTCGTTAGGCACAGGTGGAAGGCTGCGGTCTTTTCTCAGGGAGGAGCGATGGCTTTTGCGGGTTCAATTACGACCAACACTGACCTCAATCTTAACGTTTTTTCCAATCAGAATCTCGACCAGGAATCAATCCCTTAAAGCTGCTCTTGCTGTTCCATCCGGGGATTTTCATCCCAGATGGAGTTTTCGGTAGGGACAGCGGCGATGATCTGCAACTCCCGCGGCCGCACAACAGTTTTTCTGTTGACATTGCTTTGCCATCGGGATTAGTGTGTCTGTGGCGTCGGGGTATTCTTAGGCGGGTGGGAGCGGCTTGTAGGAGTACCCGCCATGCAAAGAATAGGCGCCACGAAGTACCCTCAGACAGGACGTGCCCCGCTTTCGTTTCGGGTACTCGCATATTCGATTCCGTCGCAACCGACGCCGCCGTCTCCACCAAGAAACTTCGATTATTCCGCTGCCACAAGATCACATCTCCACCGCGCCCTCGACAATAAACTCCCCTTTCCTGTTTTTGGCACAAAGGATGTCAACAGATCCCGGTGTCTCCTTATCACAAACCGCTCTATTTTAAGTCTTAATGTTTTTCCCGATAACTTAGTTTCACGACGGACAGTCTAGGGACATGTTTTTGGGAAGGGGGCGAAATGGATCGGAGGAATCTTAAGGCAAATCGGTGTGTGGTCCCTCTATGCGCAGGCGTTTTGGGGATTTTCTTTTCCGTACTGGCACAAGCTCAAACAACAGCGGCCATCTCCGGGACGGTGACGGACAGCACGGCTGCGGCGGTTCCGGGAGCAGCGGTCCGGGCGACCAATGTGGAAACCGGCATCGTCAGGCAAACAGCCACCGATGGAGCCGGACGCTACCGTATCCCGGAACTCGGGCTGGGATCCTATTCCGTCGAGGCGCAGACGGCGGGGTTTCAGACCGAAGTTCGCAGCGGGATCCGATTGACCGTCGGCCGAGAGGCCGTGGTGAATCTGCAACTGCAAGTGGGGGCGGTGACGGAGAGAGTGGAGGTCACCGGGGAAGCCCCGCTGGTGCAAACCACCGACTCCACTGTTTCCTTCCTCGTGGATGAAAGCACCATGCGGGACTTGCCGTTGAACGGTCGCAGCTACACCCAGTTGGCGACCCTTCAGCCTGGCGTCACCCCCAACAACAATTACGTCGGTAACATTTCCGGGGGTACGGGTCTCAACCTGATCGTGCAAGGGCAGCGGCCCTCGGAAAACCTGTTTCTGATTGACGGAACCATTGCCAATGATTACACCTCCAGGACGCCGGCGGGCGCGGGAGGCAACAGCATGGGTGTGGAAGCCATCCAGGAGTTCAGTCTCCTGTCCGGCAATTACAGCGCCGAATTCGGCACGGCTCTGGGCGGGGTGGTCAATCTGGTGACTCGCAACGGGACCAACACGTTTCACGGCAGCGTCTTTGAGTTTCTCCGCAACTCTTCCTTGGATGCCAAGAACTATTTTGACCCAAAGGATGAGCCAATCCCTCCTTTTAAGCGAAATCAGTTCGGAGCCGCCTTGGGAGGGCCCATCCAGCGGGACCGGGTATTCTTTTTTGGAAACATCGAATCTCTGTTGGAGAGGAAATCCAATCCACTGTCGTCACGGTACCCAACGCGGATGCTCACCGGGGGATTTTGCCTACCGGCACGGTCCCGATCAATCCGGCGGCCCAACCAATGGTTGATTCCTTGCCTTTGCCGAATGTTCCAGGCAATTTGGACTTTGGTGACGGCACCGGGCAGTTCGTCCACAATCCGTTGACCTCCATCAACCAGCATTACATGATGGGCAGGATTGACTACCAGGTCTCCGACACAAATTCTCTCTTTGGCCGGTACACGATTGATAATTCCCGCTTAACCAGGCCGGAGCCGATCCCCGTTTTTAGGGATTTTGCCCGGCGGCGAGATCAATTTGCGACGCTCAGACTGAATACCGTTTTGAGCCCGACCGCCGTGAACATCCTCACACTTGGATTCACAAGGACCTTCGGCACGGGAACTAGCGAGGATATCTATCCTTTCCCGGCAGACTACAAGTTTCTGACGACGGCCGACAGGGTCGGTCCCTTTTCCATCCGGACACCAGCGTTGAGCGTGGGGTCTTGTCCGGGATGTCGGAGAGAAGATCCCCGGTTATTTATGCTGGAGATTTTTGACTCCAGCGAGAAGGTTTCCATGCAGCGGGGCTCGCATTCTCTGACCTTTGGGGGTACGGTGAGGCGGTATCGGTTTAATGAAAACTCCAGCGGTGGGGCCCAGGTGGGGCAAATGACCTTTCAAACCGTCGGGGATTTTCTGAGGGGCATTCCGGTGACCTTTAGCGGCGCCAAGCCGGGCTTTTTGGATAATATCCGAACGCTGCGGAGCACGCTGGTGGGTGTTTTTATCCAAGACGACATCCGATTAACTTCCAACCTTACGGTGAACATTGGGCTGCGGTATGAAATGGCCACCACACCAGTAGAAAAACACGGGAAAGCAGCGCGGATTGAGGGTGATCCCCTGACGGCAACCGCGCCGATTATTGATAACGTCTTCTTTGAAACCAAAAAAAAGAACTTTGCTCCCCGGCTGGGGTTTTCCTGGGACCCGTTCTCGACTGGCAGAACCTCCATCAGGGGCGGTGGTGGTCTTTTCTACACCATGATCATACCCGAGGAAAGGATGGGAATAACACTTGCCGGCCAATCTCCCTTTACCCAAGATGTCACTCTGATACAAGGCACAGACCCGATCGCTTTCCCCCTTCCTTTTGAAAACCCCGCCTTAGTTCTGCGCGACGTGCCAAATTCAATGGCCCACTATGCTTCTCCGGCCAACGCCCCTACCCGGTATTACTGGACCTTCGGCATTCAGCACGAGATCCTTTCCAATATGATGATCTCTGCCACGTACTCCGGTTCCCGCACCACTCACCTCAACCGGGGAGCAGATGTCAATGGGAAGCCTTGGACGCTGGTTGACGGAAGGTTCTTCTATGCAGCCACCGGCGGTCGCATGAATCCAGTCTTCAGTGGTATGAATCGGAGGTCCTACGACACCAACTCCTGGTATAACGGGCTCAGCCTGAACGTCAGGCGCCGGTTCGCTTCCGGTTTCGGGGGGCAGATGAGTTACACTTGGGCAAAGGTGCTCACCGCAGTCGACTCGCTCACTAGCAGCACGGAGGGACTCAACGATGCGGGCGGCGCGCAGACTGTTTATGATATGAGGAGTGAGTGGAGCCGCGGCAGCCAGGACATCCGCCACCGGTTCGTAAGCAATCTCAGTTATGACCTGCCATTTGGTGGCTATGGTGGGTTCGCTGATGTGCTGTTAGAAGGTTGGATGGTGAGCGTCATCTTTGATAGCTCTACCGGCCTTCCCTACACTCCCAAGACCGGTTTTAACCGTTCCCGGAGCGCCGCCACTGGAGCGGGCAACGACCGGCCTGACCTGGCGCCGGGCTTCACCCACGCGGTCCATGAAGGCACGACGGCTGGTTGCCCGGGAGTGCCCGCGGGGCAAAAGCTGGGCGGTCCGAGCCGGTATTTTGATCCCTGTGCCTTTGTATTGCAGCCAGCGGGATTTCACGGTAATTTGGGGAGAGGGACGCTGCAAGGGCCGGACAAATTCAACTTCGATTTTTCGGTGAAGAAGACTACACCGATCACCGAAACAGTACGTCTTGAGTTTCGCGCTGAAACTTTCAACGTCTTCAATCACCCGACCTTCAGCGCCATGAGTACGAATTTGTTCACCTCCAGTGGTGCCCGGCAGGGATCCGCCGGGCGCTTAACAAGCACTTTAACGGACTCCCGACAAATCCAGTTCGGCATGAAGTTGTCGTTTTAGATTGCGAGAAAAGTAGGGGAAGGAGGACACCGGGTCCTCCTCTTGCCAAGGAAACTCTCATTGCAATTGCTAAAGAGATGGAGGAGGTTAGGATCATGAAATTGTCAAAGATCAGCATGTGTCTGGTGGTTTTGCTTGCATCGCTAGCGTACACGGCCTGGGGTTCAACGATTTCCGGAACTGTGAAAGACCCCAGCGGCACACCGTTCAAGGGAGCCTTTGTTCGTGCGCGAAACCTGAAGACGGATGTGATTGTCAGCGCCTTATCGGACAAACAAGGACAGTACCGCATCCAGAGTCTGCCGGACGGAGAATATGAGGTTTTCATTCGAGCCGTCGGGTACAAAGTGGAACCCCGAAAAAACGTCAGCCTGGCTGGGAACCAGACGAGCGCCATGGACTTCTCATTGGAAAGGGGCATGGTCCGATGGTCCGACCTGTCTAACTATGAAGGGGCCAAGCTATTGCCGGAGGGCAAGGGGAAAGAAGTCCTGGTAGGGCGGTGCTTCGCCTGCCATGGTTTTCAAAGTCGAGTAGCTCCCCGACGGCAGGAGGAAGCGTATTGGAGGCGAGATGTAGGGATCATGCTGGACCGGTTTGGATACTTCCTGCGGTGGCCGGCCGATGATCCGAAAGCCCAGGAAGTTGTCGGATATCTCAGCAACGTATTTGGACCGGATTCCGAACTGCCACGGTCTCCGGCCGAGTTGGCTCAGTACAGGGAAATAAAGTATCCGGCTTCATTTAGTGATGACGCCATGAAGATCACGTACGTGGACTTCAAACTGAAAGGGACAAGCCGATTTCCGGGTACGGGGCGTCCCGATGCCGAGGGAAACGTCTGGATTTGGCAATACAACGGGAATCAGGTAGCGATGCTCGATCCCAAGACGGCCACCATGCGAGAATGGCAGGTGCCCTACACAGGCCAGGCGGCGATTCATTCCGTCGTGGCTGCTCCGGATGGGCATGCCTGGTGGTCCGACCAAGCTCAGAACAAGATCGGCAAACTCGATCCCAAGACGGGGAAGATGACCGCTTACGATGCCCCTCCGAGAAGTCCGGGCGGACCAGCAACGGAACGAGGATCAAAGCATACCCTGGCGGTTGATCTGGATGGCAACGTGTGGTCCACCGGCGGGCCGCTGGCCAAGTTTGATCCGAAGACGGAAAAGTTTACCAACTACGCAGAAGTTCCGAGCGCCTACGGAGTTACTGTGGATAAGGAAAACACCGTCTGGTTCAGCAACATGGGGGATGGCTACATCGGCAAGGTGGACGCCAAGACTGGAAAGATCACCAAATATACACCTCCCTCGGCGAATGCCGGTCCGCGCCGCATGAAAGTGGATTCGAAGGGGATGGTGTGGTTTGGGGAATATCGGGCCGGCCAGATCGCTCGATTTGACCCGAAAACCGAAACGTTCAAGGAATATCCCCTTCCGGGACCCAGCCCGACTCCGTATGGTCTGGATGTAGACCAACGGGGGCATGTCTGGTATTCCTCGATGGACATGGACATCATTGGGCAGTTGAATCCAGATAATGGGGAAGTGGTGGAGTATCCCTTTCCGTATCCCGAGAACGGGATCAGGGACTTCTTTATAGATAAAGAGGGCCGCATGTGGTGGGGAACCCAACCCAATGACCGCGTTGGCTATTTTATTCCGGTGGAGGGCCATGGAACGGTTCCACCGGCCAGGAGCAGACGGGAAGAACCATTGGATACGCCGCGGAGGGCAGAGTAATCGGTGCTTCCGCAATCAATTGTCGGCGTGGCAATTGCAACCCGTTCGTGTGATATGGTTTAAGACCTATTTTCGAGTTTATCAGGTCTACCGAGGAACGGGGCCCAGTGCCATGTAAAGTCTCCGCTGTCCCAACACGCAATCTCTGCAAACGCATTGACGGATTGCCGAGATCATTCCATATGGCTTCTACCGAACCCGATGGGGCCGCCGACGCCGGTTCCGATGCAAGATGTGCCGCGCAGACCGAGCTTTCTGGGTTTGGCTCTCCAAGATTTGGTCTGCCTGGCGTTCGGCATTAGTCCTCGTCAGACCGGAGACTGTGGTTGCCTGGCATCGAAAAGGTTTTCGTCTTTACTGGAAGTGGAAGAGCAAACGTCTTCCCGGCCGACCGGAAGTTTCTGCCGAGGTTCGAGCGCTGATCCGTAAGATGTGCTTGGCGAATCCGATCTGGGGTGCGCCCCGAATTCACGGGGAACTGCTGAAACTCGGGATCGAGGTATCTGAAACCACCGTCGCCACATACATGCCTCGAAACCGCAAGCCTCCTTCCCAAACGTGGCGGGCCTTCTTGAAAAATCATGCCCAGCAGCTTGTCTCGGTCGTTTTCTTCGCAGTGCCCACGTTGAGTTTCCGGCTCTAGTTCGTGTTTGTTGTGCTTGAGCATCATCGCCGAAGAGTCGTGCATTCCAACGTCACGGCTCATCCCACTGCGGAATGGACGGCGCAGCGGTTGCTGGAGGCGTTCCCCTGGGATAGCGCTCCACGATTTCTGATTCGAGATCGAGATGGTTGTTACGGAGATGCATTCCGACAAACTGTTCAAGGAACGGAGATCGAAGAGGTCCTGACAGCTCCTCATGCGCTGCGGTATTGTGGTGCTTCTCTGATGGAACGACACCACGTTTCCATGGGGACATTCCAACGGCTCCTGGGACACGAACACCGGATGACGACGGAGATCTACCTTCACAGTCTGGGGAATCCGGAACGAGAAGCCGTCCGGGTCCTCGAACGAGCAGAAAGTCTCACACAGAGTCTCCCACAACAAACCAGCCCGCCAGCAGCAATGGCTGCAAGTTATTGAAAAGTTGGTGGGCCCACCTGGATTCGAACCAGGGACCAACGGATTATGAGTCCGCCGCTCTAACCGCTGAGCTATGGGCCCGGCCTGCGGTCTAACCATCTTACATAATACCAGGTTGCGTAGCATGTTCCGGTTGCTCTGGACCTGCCCCGAAATCGCCGGTGCCAGTCCGGAAGCACACGGCGGGGGAGTTGGACGAACGATTGAGATTCGGGGAACCTATCCAAGAGTACCTTACCGACTCTCGGGCAAACAATGCACGGTTTTCATTTGCGGACCTACTGCGGCAATCGGTCCACAGACGCTGGGCCGGTTAGGAGGATGCAAACGATGCGGAACGGCTCTCGCAAAGAAAAAATACTGCGCTGGCGTCCTTCGAAGCGTGTATAGTTTGCACTGTTGTGAGCCAATAGGGAATCCCGGCTCAAACCGATGGTGGGCCAGCGCTCGCGGAGACAGAATAGGCTATTTCGAAGTGGTTGAATCGGCATGAAGCAATCAACCGCGCGGGATGACGCCTGGCGACTTGCAGAAGCAAACAAAACGTTGCAGCTATTTGCCAGGAGAAAAAATGATGAGGGTGATTACCAGAATTCTCGGACTTACAGTTTTATCGCTGTCGTTCGCCAACGGAGCATCCGATGGAATGATCTCCGGCACCGTCAAAGGCCCGGCAGGAGCGCCGTTCCGCGGAGCATTCGTGCAGGCGCGCAACCCGGAAACAAGAATGACTGTAAGTGTTTTGTCAGACAGCCAGGGCCGCTACCAAGTGCGTAACCTGCCGCCCGGAGCGTATGAACTTCGCGCCAAGGCGATCGGCTATGGCGACGATCAGCGAAGCGAAGTGAATGTAGCGGATGGGAAATCGCTGCATATGGACTTCTCCCTCCAGAACGGAAAGGTGCGCTGGAGCGATCTCACCTCCCACCAGGGAAAGAAGTTGCTGCCGGAAGGAAAAGGCAAAGAGGTGCTGATGGGGAAGTGTTTCGCCTGCCATCAATTTCAATCTCGCATCGCAGCCAAGGCGCCAAGAAATGCGGCGGGTTGGGCTGCTGGCATTGAAATGATGAGGCGGACGATCAAGTACCGTATGCGAAATGTCACCGATGCGGACGCCGCCGAAATGACAGCCTATTTGACAAAGCATTTCGGTCCCAATTCTGAATTGCCTTCGCCCTCCGATATGCCCGGATATAGCGAACTCGTCCGGCCAGTCAGCGACGAAGCCCTGAACATGGTTTATGTGGATTTCGAGATGCCCGTGCCGAACCGCTTTCCCTGGAGCGCAGCGCCGGACAACAAGGGGAACTTTTGGATTCCCTTTTTCGGTGCGGCAAATCGGATCGGCAGGCTCGATCCTGCGACGGGCGAGGTGGAGGAGTTCGCGGTCCCCTTTCAGGAGAACGCGGCCGGCGTTCATTCAACCTTCCCCACACCGGATGGGGCGGTATGGCTCGGAGAGCAAGGCACCAATCGGATCGGGAGATGGGACCCCGTTACGCGGAAAATCACCGAGTATGTAGATACCGATGGCGGGGGCAAGGTCACGGTCCGGGTTAATCAAGAAGGGATTGTGTGGGGGAGCGGCAAGTTGAGCCGATTCGATCCCAAGACTGGACAGTTTACTCACTACCCGGAGATTCCATCGTCCTATAGCATTGCGATCGATAAAGACGGGAACGCCTGGTTCTCCGTGCTGGCTGACGGCAATAGTATCGGCAGGGCGGATGCTAAATCGGGGAAGGTAACGCGTTGGGCGCCACCTACTCCGAACGCCTACCCCAGGCGGATGGCGTTCGATTCGCAAGGGTTCTTGTGGTTCGGCGAATACCGCAGCGGCAAGATCGGCCGCTTTGATCCCAAGACTGAAACATTCCAGGAATATCCCTTGCCCGGAGCAAACCCAACTCCATACGCCCTCAATGTCGACAGGAACGACCGGATTTGGTACTCCTCCATGGATATGAACGTGGTGGGACGTCTGGACCCGAAAACCGGCAAGGTTATCGAGTATCCTTTCCCGTATTCGGAAAATACCATGCGGGAATTCTTTCTCGATTCCCAGGGGCGGATGTGGTTCGGCTCGCCCGCGAATAACAGGGTCGGCTACTTTATGCCGTCGAACCTGCAATAGAATCCTGTAGGCCCTGTAGAGACGTTCTGCAATTCTGCTCGCACGGTCGCGAAAGGGCGGCGCCTCGGGGGTGATCCTTTCAACGCACCCAAGGAATTGCGCCATGCTGCATTTTGGTGCAACCCACTCAGGACGGATTCTGAGTCCGCTCCTCTAACCATTGAGCGATGGGCCCGGAAGCCGATGCGACGGCTTCACTCCACTCGCATTTGAAGCCAAAGCCGGGGCAGGTCGCAATTCCCCCCCCTCGTTATCCCAGGAAAGGCCAACCCCTGACGCAGCCCGTCCCGGCTGTTTTTGGGATTGACAACGGAAGGGAAGCTAACATAGGTTGTTCTTAGGAGCCTACGGGACGGGTCGGAGAGCAAACCGTATGTCGAGGAAACAGGTTTTCATCGCTGTCGCGGTGACCATTATTGCGGTTTTCTTTGTCGCCCGCGGGACCGCGCAGCGCCAATTTCTTGAAATCCAGCGGCTCTGGCATGACCTCGAGACGAACCGCCGCCCGCCGGAGGGGACCGAATTCATCTTTGCGCGGATTCGCTTCACCGGGGGCGCGCGAGGACGAATCGGTGGATTCCGCGGCCTGGAAGGCTGGGCCCATGACTACCCGGAAGCCGAGGAACACATCTTGCAAGTGGCCAACGAAGCAACGGGGATGAACGTCACCAAGGAATCCTATGTGATTGTGAACCTGGACAGCGAGGAGATCTTCAAATACCCCTTCATCTACTTCAGCGAGGTGGGGGAGATGAACATGACCGAGCGGGAAGTCGCCAACTTGCGCGAATACTTCAACCGCGGCGGATTTGCGATGGTGGACGACTTCGACGGCCAGTATGGGCTTGACTGGTTCGCGGGGCAGATGCGGATGGTTTTCCCCGACCGCAGCTTTGTCGAGCTGACCGCGGACCATCCGACCTTCCACACCTTTTACGAGATCCCGACTCTAGAGGTGAGCGCCCCGTACGGGCAGGAAGGTCCGCCGAAATTCTACGGGTACTTTGATCCGCGGGGCCGGCTCTGTATGATCATCAACCACAACAATGACATCGGAGATTTCTGGGAATGGATTGATCAGCCGATGTATCCGTTGGAGCCTTCCACGGAAGCCCTTCGGTTTGGGATCAACTATTTTCTCTATTCGATGACCCATTAGCGCCCTGCCCATTCTTCTCCGTGCGATTCCTCCATTCCCAACATCAAGAGACGCCAAAGGCTGAGAGGCCGGCAATGCCGTGTGCCGAAAAGAAGACGAAGCGGGGAAACAGGCTCCCAAAAAATGTCTGCCTTCTGCGTTTCCTTTGTGCCATTCTATCTAGGGACTATCCGGCGGTCGGTTTCCCGTGGGGTTTTCGCATGAGAGCGCGTGGGTGGAAACGAATTCTTCTGTGCTTCTGTCTCGTCGTTGCGGCAGGGCTGCGAGCGGGACAATTGCCCGGCGGCCAGTGGGAACTTTTGGTCATTGCCTATCCTCCCGACCGGACGGTGTCGGTGAACCTGGGAGGCGCGGAAAAGACGCTGACCTCCAGAGGCATCTGCGAGGTGAAGTGGCAGGATAAAGCCGCCGCGATGGAGATTCAAATCGAGAATGTCCCGTCGGCCCAGGAATTGGGTTGGGCAGGGCAACAGTATGTTCTTTGGGCGATTGACCCGGAGAAGCGGGCGGTGAATCTCGGCCTGGTTCCCATGTCCAAGAAAAATGCCAAATGGAAAGTTCAGGTCCCCATCCGTGTGTTCGGTTTGCTGGTGACCGCCGAGAAAAACCCCAAGGCGGAAGCGCCCAGCGCAGCGGTGGTTCTCGAGAGCCTCCTGCCGTCGGACCGCTACCTGGTGGTCCCGGTTATGCGGCTCACCATCGCGTTGGCATCGCTTCAGGGTTAACCCGGCGTCTCCTCATCCCGCGTCAAAAAAGGCTGAGCCCCACAAGCGCCAGGGTCAGCAACACCAGGGCCGCCACCGTCGCGCGCGCAACAAGGTTATATCCCCACGAATTGGTGTACTCTCCCATCAGGTCCGCGCGATTAATCAGCAGGAGCATGAAAATCAACACAAACGGCAGCAAGAAGCCGTTGGCCACTTGGGAGAGATAAGAGACCTGCACCAAGGGAATCCCCGGAATCAGGATCAAGCCGGCGCCGAGCACAATGAGGGACGTGTAGAGCCAGTAAAAAACCGGGGCCTCGCGGAACTTCTTATTGACTCCGGCTTCAAAGCCCAGCCCTTCGCAAACCGAATAGGCGGTCGCCAGCGGCAGAATCGAAGCGGCAAAAACCGAGGCATTGAACAAACCCAGCGCAAAGAGGGCGGAGGCGTATTCGCCGGCCAGCGGGCGCAACGCCAGGGCTGCATCGGCCCCGTCGGCGATATCGCGGCGGCCGTTCAGATACAGCGTCGCAGCGCAGGCGACCACAATGAAAAAAGCGACCAGCGTACTGGCGATGCAGCCCACCAGCACTTCGAGCTTCGACCCGGCGTAATGGCGCCGCTCCACGCCTTTCTCGACAATCGCGGACTGCAAATAAAATTGCATCCAGGGAGCCACCGTCGCTCCCATGACGCCGACCAGCATCGTCAGGTGACCGCTCTCCAGCCGGAGGCCCGGCCGGAACATGGATTCAGCCGCCACCAGCCAGTCGGGGCGCGCCATGATGCCGGAAAAAATATAGCAAACGTAGAAGCTGCACGCGACAAGAAACACTTTCTCCACGGTCTTATACGTGCCCCGCACCACCAGCAGCCAGACAAAAACCGCGACCGCGGGCACGGAGAGGTATTTGGAGATGCCGAAAATCTGGAGGCTCGACGCCACGCCGGCAAACTCCCCCATTACGTTCGCAAGATTCGCCAGCGTCAGCGCCACCATCATCAGAAACGTGATGCGGAATCCGAACTCTTCCCGGATGAGATCAGCCAGACCTTTCCCGGTCACCGCGCCCAGGCGCGCGCTCATCTCCTGCACCACGGCGAGGACGATCGTGATGGGGATCAGGGTCCATAACAGGGAGTACCCGTAGCGGGCGCCGGCCAGCGAATACGTGTAGATTCCCCCGGCGTCATTGTCCACATTGGCGGTGATGAAGCCGGGACCGATGACGGCAAAAAAAATCAGGATGCGGAACTTCCATCGCCTCAGGAATCTCATCGGGAACCATCACGCTCGACAGGAATTGTACCGGGGCCGGGACCTGGGCGCTCCGATTCCCTACCCCTTCTTTCGCAGCAAGCTGACGATGTCGTCCACGGTGATGACGCCCACCAGGCGGTCCAGCTCGTTCACGACGGGCAACGCCAGCAGATTGTATTTGTCCACCAGCTCGATGGCATCCCGCTCCGGCGCCTCTGCCGAAACGCGCATCAACGGCTCGGCTTTCAGGTCCACCAATTTCTGTTGGGGCGAAGCCACCACGAATCGGGCCAGCGGTACGGAACCGAGGAACCGGCCCACATCATCCACCAGGAAAACGGTATTGAAATTCTCCGGAAGCTCCGGCAGGCCGACGAGCAGGTTGCGGGCGTCCCCGACCGTCGCCTCGGCCGGCAGGGCGATGTGGTCGGTGGTCATCAACCCGCCGGCGCTGTTCTCGGCAAACTCGAGCAGTTCTCCGAGTTCTTCGGCTTCTTCCCGCGGCATGTCGTGGAGAAGCCCGCTGATGGTCTCCTCGGACAGATCCGCCAGCAGGTCGGCGGCGGCGTCCGGCGCCATCTCATCCACAATCTCGGCCGCGCGGGCGGTGTCCAGAGAGTCCACCAGGGACTCCACAATGGAAACTTGCATCTGGGGATCCACTTCCGAAAGCGCGTCCGCCGCGGTGGCGCTGTCCAAGGCCGTAAAGATGGCGTGCCGGTCCTTGGGGGCCAATTCCTCCACGATGTCGGCCAGATCGGCGGGGTGCATCTTGGCCAGGACCTTATGGGAGATGTTCAGCTTCACCCGCCGCAAGGGGTCCGACTCGAGCAGGTCCACATATTCCCACGGGATCGCGGATTGTTTCAGGCGCGTCTCGATCTTCCGCAACCAGGGTTTGGGAACCACTCCGCTCAGCAGACGCCGGACCGCCCCGCCCAACCCGATGTCCACGGCATGAATCCGCAGCTCAGGATGGGAATCGGCTACCTTCTCGTCGAAGGAAAGGTCGTTGACGCGAACCACCTTCCGGCCGTTCACGTCAATGATTTGCTGGTCCAGCAGGTCCTTGCGCAAGAACAACAAACTGTCATCGGGCTGGAAGGCATGCACCCGCTCGCCCGAAATCCGGAGGCGAACCCGATCTGCGGAGACCGACGACACATCTTCGAGCGAAACCGAAAGAGGGGGCTTGTCCTTTCCGTCTTTGAGCAGGAACTGCGCGACGCGGGGTGGCTGCGCGGCCGACGCCGCGGCCAACTCGGCGACCCGCCCGATCTTCTTTCCGGATACATCGTACACAGGCAATTCCAGAATCTCGGTCAAATACAACATAATGACTCCCTCCTCTTGGATGCTCCCAACCGAGGTCCCAGTGCCGTTTCCAAAAAGCGATCCTGCCGAACAAAAAAATCCCGTGGCCTTTCGCCACGGGAGGCTTGCGAGTCTTGAGACGGCCGCCCCAGTGCGGCCAGGAAAACCTGCTCACTGCTCTCGCTCTCTACATTCAAAGCCCCCTCAGCCTTAATACGGTCTTTCTCGCCTCATTGTCAAGAAATTTCCGCCGTGACGATCATTTTTGAGCCTGCCGGACCTTCCGGCGATTCCGGCCGGGCGGCTCGGCAAAGAGCATGTCCCCCGGCGGGAGGCCTTGTTTCCGGCATTCCTCCCGATAGAGCGCCCCGTAGGAAGCCGTCGTATAGTCGCTGCGGGAGTAGCCGAGTTGCCGCGCCACGCGGTCAATCCAGGCGCGGCTGCCCTCCAGTTCCAGGAAGTTTCCCACCGGCGTTTCGTCCAGGGCCACTTCCCCGCCCGGTCTGCCTGGCCCAGGCTCGAGCTGCCGATAATGTGCCCGATACTTCTGATAGCGAAACACCGGTTGGAGCCCGAGGACTTCCAAGATGGATCGGATCGCCTGCGGCTCTTGGATTTCCGTTTCCAATTCGACTCGGGACTTGAAGTGCTGATCGGGTTCCGGCGTGTCTTTGTAGGTGAGAAACCAGCGCGCGGCGTAATGTCGCAGGCGGATCAGCGAGCGGACCTGGCGCAGCTTACGGTCCGGAGTGTCATAGAGAACGTTGTCTTCGAGCGCCCGCCGATGAATCGGAACAAAACCGAATGTTCGCAGTTGCTTCCGCATGGCGGGAACGTCCGTGATGCGAAGCTTGATTTCCGTCTCCCGGCGATGCATGACTGAGCCTTGTCAAGTTCTCCCGGATTCCGGGCCGCGCGGGCTGACGAGCCCGCAGGCCAAATGGGATGAATGGCGATTCATCGTGTTGATCGGAGTCCGGTTGCTGCTCACCGAGAGAGGAAGTCTTGTGAACCGTTCAGCCAGGGGACGGAGGCGCGCTAGTTTTCCCGATTCACGACAAAATCCGGCAAGGCGGCCAGCGCCCGTTTGTACGAAGAATCGGGGATTGCTTCCAGGCAGTCGCGGGCTTGTTGGGCATAGAGGCCGGCTTGCTCCTTGACGCGGGCGGGAGTCCCATAGCGCCAAAGCAGGTCCAGCAAATCCTTCCAGGGCACGGTCTGAAATGCCCGCTCCTCGATGACCCGGGCGACCATGCCGCGCTCCTCCGCCGTGCAGCGATCGAGCAGATAGATCAACGGAAGCGTAACCTTGCCTTCCCGTAGGTCGCTGCCCACGGGCTTCCCGAGCACCTCCTCACTCGCCGTGAAGTCGAGCAGATCGTCCACCAACTGGAACGCCATGCCCAGGTTGGTGCCGTACTCCGCGAGCAGAAACTCTGTCGGCTGGTCTTGCCCGGCCAGCACGGTCCCCAGCCGCGTGCACGCTCCAAACAGGCAGGCGGTCTTGCGATGAACCAGGTCCAGGTGCTCCTCGACCGTCAAGTCGAGCCGCCCGATCATCCTCCACTGGATCAGCTCCCCCTCGACCATCTGCTGCGTCAACTCGATCAGAATGTCCAGGACGTGAAAGCTGCGCTCCTGGAGGGCATTCTTAAACGCCTGCATGTAGAGCCAGTCCCCGGCCAGGACGCTGGTGTGGTTCCCCCAGCGCAAGTTGGTGGAAGGGCGCCCGCGGCGCCGGTCGGCTCCGTCAATGACATCGTCATGGACGAGCGTAGCCGTGTGGATCATCTCAACCACCGCCCCCAGGCTGATGGCGGACGGCCCCGCCGCTCCAAACAGTTTCGCGGCCAGCAACAGCAGCGCCGGACGCAGCCGCTTCCCGCCGCTGATTTGCAGATATTCCCCAATCGCAGTCACCGCCGGAACACTCGAGACCAGCTCGGAGCGGAACCGTTGCTCCACCAACTCCAACTCCGGGCGAATAGACTCCAGGACCTCTTGCCAGGCTAGGACGGGGGTGGGATGCGCGCTCTTCATGCCGATAACTCGCCAGGGTGGGCGGAAAATTTAATGTAGCCGCTCCCGCGAAAAAGCACAAGCCTTGTTTTAGGGGCTTGCTGGCGGTGGGGAGCTGCTCCGCTGCCTTTCCCCCAGGAATGCCAGGAAATTGCGAGTGGTCGCGGCGGCTGCCGCCGAGACCGAACCTCCGTGAATCGTTCCCAGTTGCTCTGCTACAGATCGAACAAACGCCGGTTCATTGCGTTTCCCGCGCTGCGGCTGCGGAGCCAGAAACGGGCAATCGGTTTCGATCAGCACGCGATCTCGCGGGACCCGCGCCGCCACCCCCCGCAAATCCGTCGCCTTGGGAAACGTCAGATTTCCCGCAAACGAAATATAGAACCCCGCATCCAGTCCCCGCTGAGCATCCTCGAACGATCCGCTGAAGCAATGGAAAATCCCGCCGAGGCTCGTGCGCTTCCACTGCGCTTCCAGAATCCGCAGGCAATCCGGCCAGGCCTCGCGGCAGTGAATCACGACGGGCAGCCGGTACGCCTCGGCCAACTCCAACTGCCGGCAAAAAACCTTCTGTTGTACATCTCTCGGAGAATGATCGTAGTGATAATCGAGGCCGATCTCCCCGACAGCCACCACTCGCGGATTCGCCACCAACTGTGCGAGTTCCACGAAATGCTCTTCGGTAGCCAGCCGCGCCTCGTGCGGATGGATGCCGATGGTCGGGAAGACCCAGTCCTTTCCCTCAGCCATCTCCATTCCTGCCCGCAAGCGATCCGGCCCCGAGCCGCTGCCGATAGCCACGAGGTATCGAACCCCGCTCGCCCAAGCCCGCTCGAAGACCTGTTCCCGATCCGGGTCAAACTGGGGAAACTCCAGGTGCGTGTGGGAATCGGCAAGCACAACCTGTTCGGCTCCCTCGGTTCTCTCGGAAATCATTATCGCAGCCGTGCTCCGTTCGGGACGTCTTCGACAAAGGTCACGAGCACCGGACGGTCTTCCTTGCCGACCGAGGCGGCCACGATCATACCGTTCGACTCAATGCCCCGAAGTTTTCGTGGCTCCAGGTTGGCCACGATGACCACTTTCTTGCCGACCAGCGCTTCGGGGGAATAGGCGTCGGCGATCCCGGCGACGATCTGGCGCACTTCGGTCCCGATGTCCACTTCCAGCCGCAGCAACTTGGAGGCGCCTTTGACGTGCTCGGCCGCTCGCACCTCTCCCACGCGCATGTCCACCTTCGAGAAATCTTCAATCGAAATTCTCTCCGCTGCGGCCGGCTGGCCCGAAGCCGCCGGCGCCGCCGCCTTGGCGGGAAGCCCTTTCGCGGAAGCCTGTTCCTGCAACCGCAGGAGCGTGCGCAGGGTCTCCTCTTTCTGGAGGCGCGGAAACACCGGCTCGACTTTCCCGATCTTCTCTCCCGTCGGAAGCGAAGAATTTTTCAGGTCCTCGAAAGAAAGAGCGAAGAGGTCCGAACTCATCCCCAGTTGCCGCCAGATTTTTCCCGTTGCGTCGGGCATGACTGGCGCAAGCAACACGGTCGCAATGCGCAGCGCCTCTGCAGAGGTATAGAGAATGGTAGCCAGCCGCGAGCGGTCCTCCTGCGTCCCGTGTTCAGCCAGCGCCCACGGCTCGGTCTCGACCAGATACTTGTTGACCGCCCCGATCAACTCCCAGACGGCTTCCAGTCCGGCGGAAAACTCGAACCGGTCAAAACAGGCTTCGTAGCGCGCGGCGACCCGCTCGGCGGTCTCCAGAATTTTCCGGTCCTGTCCCGTGTGCTGCGCCTGCGCCGAGGGATACGGAATCTCCTGGTTGAAGTACCGCGCGATCATGGTCAGCACGCGGCTCGCCAGGTTGCCGAGGTCGTTGGCCAGGTCGCTGTTGTAGCGGCCGACGAGGGCGTCGAAGGAAAAGTTGCCGTCCTGCCCGAAGGGGATTTCGCGCAGCAGAAAATACCGCAGCGCATCGGTCCCCAGCACCTCCCGCACCGGCCCCGGCTGGACGATGTTCCCCTTCGACTTGCTCATCTTGTCCTGCTCAAAGAGCAGCCAGCCGTGCGCAAAAATCCGATGCGGGACCGGCAGCCCCGCCGCCAGAAGAAACGCCGGCCAATAGACCGCGTGGAAGCGCAGAATCTCTTTGCCGACCAGGTGCAGGTCCGCGGGCCAGAGCCGCTCGAAAGATTCGGCGGGAGCTTTGTCCTCGCCGTAGCCGATCCCGCTCAGGTAGCCCGTGAGCGCGTCAAACCAGACGTAGAATACATGGTCGGGGCCCGTCTTGCCGTCGCCCTCGATTTTGGGCAGCGGAATCCCCCACTTGAGCGTGGTGCGGCTGATCGAGAGGTCGCGCAGCCCGCTGCGCACAAACGCGATCACCTCATTGCGCCGCGTCTCGGGGCGGATGAATTCGGGGTGCTCGTCATAATAGGTGAGGAGTGTCTCTTGAAACGCCGAGAGCTTGAAAAAGTAGTTCTCTTCCGTGACTGTCTCCGTCGGCCGCCCGCACTCCGGGCACGGCTCGCCGGGGCCGGCCTCGGAGGCATAGAGTTCATCGAACACACAATACGCGCCGGTGTAGCTGCCCTTGTAGATGTAGCCATTCTTCCAGACCGCTTCAAAGATTCTGCGCACGGCGATCGCATGGCTCTTCTCGGTGGTCCGGATGAACGCGTCAAACTCGATCCCCAGGCTCCGCCACTGCTCTCGAAATAGCGCCGAGACCTGATCGGTAAACTTCTGCGGCGAAAGCCCGGCGGCCTTCGCCGAACGCTCCACCTTCTGCCCGTGCTCGTCCGTGCCGGTCAGCAGGAAGGCATCGTAGCCCCGCATCTTTTTGTACCGGCGGATCGTGTCGGCCACGATGGTGCTGTAAGCGTGCCCCAGATGCGGCGCGGCATTGACGTAATAGAGAGGAGTTGTCAGATAAAATTTCGGCATGATGTTTTTGCGCGGCCAATCTTACCTTTTCTCAGAAGCACTTGCCCGTAAAGAGAATCATAACCTCAATCGGGCGCATTTCACGACCGGGAACCGAATTCCTTCCAGAACGCGAACGTGGCTTCCTGCAAAATCGTTTTGAGCGGGACGGCGGAGGCGGTGGCGAGGCGCTGGCAGTCGTCGTACTCCGGGCTGAAGTTGACGATCCGGCCGTTGCGCCGCGACACCTTGATCCGCACTTCGCCATACGCGGTCGAGACCGGGACCCACTCCCGTTCGAGCGCCCGGCGGAGCACTTCATGGCTGCGCACGCCGAGCGTCGTGGTCTCCTGGAAAAACAAATCCATCATCGCGTCCCGCTGCTCGGGGCGGCAGAGCACCGACAACAGAACCCCCGGGCGGTTCTTCTTCATCTGCACGGGCGCAAAGAAAACGTCGAGCGCGCCGGCGGCGAATGCCCGCTCCGAGAAAAACCCGCAGAGCTGCGGATTCATGTCGTCGAGGTTCGCCTCGACCATCACGAGCGGCTCGAGTCCGTCCTGCGGGGCCCGCTCGCTTATCCCGCTTGGCGGGACGGCTCGGATTGGCGCTTCTCCGACAAAAAGCCGCAGGACGTTCGGAAACTCGCCGAGGTCGTTTGATCCCGCGCCGTAACCGACCGATTCAATTTCCATCGCCGGAAGAGGACCGAAAGTCGTTGCGAGTGTGGCAACAAGCGCCGCGCCGGTCGGCGTAACCAACTCGGCCTGTATGCCGGAGGAATAGACGGGGATGCCTTTGAGCAACTCCGCTGTCGCCGGGGCGGGGACCGGCAGCACGCCGTGGTCGCACTGCACGGTCCCGCCGCCGAGATTGAGCGGGGAACATTGAAGCGATTCCACGCCTAATAATTCGATTCCGGCGCAAGCACCGACAATGTCGGCAATCGAGTCCACGGCCCCCACTTCGTGAAAATGGACTTTCTCCAGCGGACAGCCGTGAATCGCAGCCTCCGCTCGGCCAAGCCGCTCGAACACAGCCAGGGCGCGCTGCCGGACTTGGGCGGAAAGCGGCGCGGCTTCGATCAACCGCACGATGTCGGGATACGCGCGGTGGTGGTGTTGCGGCGGCGCTTCGACGATCACGCGGTCGGCCATCAGCACTCCGCGCTTGACGCGCTCGCCGCGCAGCCGGACATCGAGGCCCATCTTGCAGACCTCTGCTTCGAGCGCGGCCAGCGCGACCCCATTTGCCACCAGCGCGCCGAGCAGCATGTCACCGCTGACGCCGGAAAAACAGTCGAGGTACGCGAGCTTCATAGGCGTTTCGGTTCAATCCGAGCCGCGCGCGTAAGCAAGCGGGCCATACGATTCATCTCCACGAAATTACTGTGCCCGCTCCCTTACGGTCGCGGCTCGGATGCTTTCCGCAACTTGCCCAAGGTTTCTGCCGCCTTGCCGCGCACGACGCAATCGGCCAAGTCCGAGAGCGGCGTCGGGTCCGGGTTAATCTCAACCAGTCGCGCCCGGTTTTGCTTGGCAATCAGCGGAAGGGATGCGGCGGGTTGGACCAGGGCTGAGGTCCCGACGACTAGGAATAGATCGGCCTGCGCCGCAGCCTGGGCCGCTTGCGCCCACTCCCGCTCGGGCAACGGTTCGCCGAACCAGACGACCCCGGGCCGCAGCAGCGCGGAGCAAGCGCACCGCGGCGGGAACGGATCGAGCGGGACCGCGCGATCTTCCCGCTCCGTATCGCAGCGCGTGCAACGCAGCCGCCAGATGCTCCCGTGCAGCCGGATGACGTTCCGCGAGCCGGCGCGCTCGTGCAGCCCGTCCACGTTCTGCGTGAGGAGCGTAAAGCGCCCGCCCGGCTGCGCCGCGATCCTGTCTTCCAATTCCACCAGGGCCATATGCGCGGCGTTCGGCTGCGCGCGATGGATGAGTTCCCTCCTCCAGGCGTACCACTCCCAGACCAGGAGCGGATCGCGGGCGAACGCCTCGGGAGTGGCCAAATCCTCGGCGCGAAATTTCCGCCACAGCCCGTCGGCGCCCCGAAACGTGGGCACCCCGCTCTCCTGGGAGACGCCCGCCCCGGTCAGCACACAAATGGATTTTGCGGAGGAAAGAAATGCCTCGAGATCGCCTGCTTCCGTCGGTAGGCTCATCGTCAAGAATTCCCGAAACCGGCGGCCGGCGCGCTACGGCGTCAAATCTTTCGCTTCGACGACGCGCGTATAGGGAAGCTTGGCGGCGTCGTTCACTTCTTTGACGAGTTGCGGGTTGGGAGCTTCAAACAGGCACATACAACGCGCCTCCTCCGGCAGAAACATGCTGCGAATGTAGCGGACGTTCTTCCCCTGCGCCGTGAACTGGCGGCTGGTTTCAATGGCGGCCTTCTGCGCCCCCGCCAACTGCTCCTGGCTGATTCCCGGCAAATTGCGATCCACCATATAAATCGGCATCTTCATGTCCTCTCTCTGTCAGGATGTCTCACCACGATAGACTTGCATGGGAGGGCTGTCAAGAAGCAGCCCGGCCCGGGACAGCTTCGCGCGGCCCCGCCACGATCGCATCCAGCGCAGCGAGTTCGGCGGCGGAGAGCCGCCAGCCGGCCGCGGCGGCGTTCGACTTCACCTGCCCGGGCTGGGTCGCCCCCGCGATCACGGACGCCACCGCCGGCCGCATTGCCAGCCACGAGATCGCCAGCTCCAGCAGCGTGTGTCTCCGCGCGGTTGCGAACTGGAGGAGGGATTCCACCGTGTCCAGATTCTGGTCCGTGAGCACTTTCCGGAAGCGTTCCCAGGCCACCAGGCGGCTCCCTGCGGGCGGGGCCTGGCCGCGCCGGTACTTTCCCGAGAGCAGGCCGCTCGCCAGCGGGAAATACGGAAGAAACGCGATGCCCCGGCGCTCGCATTCGGGAAGCACGTCGCGCTCCGCGTCGCGGCGCAGGAGGCTGTACTCGTTCTGGACGCTCACAAACCGCGCCGCGCCTTTTTGCACGACGGCCTCCGCCTCGCGGATTTGCTCGGCGGAAAAGTTCGAGCAGCCGATCTCGTGCACCTTGCCCGCCCGTACGAGATCGTCGAGCGCGCCGAGGGTGTCTTCGATGGGGGTTTCGGGATCCGGCTGATGGAGCTGGTAGAGGTCAATGCGATCGGTTTGCAGCCGGCGCAGGCTGTCTTCGACCGCCCGCCGCACGTAGTCGGGCTTCGCGCCCCGCCGCCGCTCGTCCACCGGCATTCCGAACTTGGTGGCAATCACCACTTCGTTGCGACGCGGCTTGAGCAGCGGGCCGAGGAATTCTTCGCTCTTGGTTCCGCCGTAGATGTCGGCGGTGTCGAAGAAGTTGATCCCCGCATCGAGCGCGGCCTCGACGACCTTCGCCGTGGTGTCGGCGTCCACGCGGGAGCCAAAGTTGTTGCAGCCGAGGCCCACCACCGATACTTCCAGCGACCCGATGCGCCGCTTCTCCATCGTGCGCCCTCTCCTTTCTCGATCGGTTTCCTGTCGGGATGACTCGAACCGGGTCTAATCGGCTCGAATCGCTTCCACGTCAATGGTAAGCTCCACCTCTTTGGCCACCACCCAACCGCCGCCCGGCATGGGATTATTCCAACTCACGCCGAAGTCTTCCCGATGGATGCGGGTGGTTGCGAAGAATCCAATGCGCGTGTTGTTGAACGGCGTGTCCACGGGGCCGTCGCAATGGGCTTCGAGCGTGACCGGGCGCGTCGTTCCACGGACGGTCAAGTCACCCGCAATCTGGTAGGTGCTGTACCCGGTGGCTTCGACGTGAGTGGACTGGAAATGGATCGCAGGGAAATGTTCCACGTCGAGGAAATCGGCGCTGCGAAGGTGGGCGTCACGGTCCGACTCTTCTGTCGAGAAACTTGCGGCTTCGATCGTCACCTCGACTGAGGAATGCGCCAGATCGGACGGATCAAAATAGAGCGTCCCTTTCAGATTCTTATATTGCCCGCGCACTATCGTGATCATCATGTGCCGCGCGGCGAAGGTGATGCTGGTATGTCCGGGTTCAAACTCCCATCGGGTCATCAAGGTGGGCATCCTTAGGATGCGGGCTAGGGCGTGGCGTAATAGCCCTTCTTGGTGCGGATTTCGGCGTCTTTGCGGCGGGTCCGGATTTCGATGCTGCGGAACGTTCCATCCAGTTTGTTATTCTTCGGGACGTAGCCGACGGCGTACTGGTTGGTCAGTTCGTTGCCGATGGCTTCCAGCGCCTTGGTGAGCGCGACGTTAAGCTCGGAAGTGTACTGGCCCGTGCCGGGCGAATACACGGAGTTCTGGCTCTCGTAGAGCTGATGTTTGGAGATATAGCCGGTGGCAAAGGCGGCGCTCGGCAGATCATTCAACGGGGAAAACATCTGGCCGTTGGTTTCCTTCACCAGCCGCTCCAGGGTTGCCTGGCCCGGCGCACTCTGCCCGTAGCCGTTGGAGCTGACGACAAAGATGCGGGCGTCGGCGCGGAGGGCCACCTCGACGGCTTGTTCCAGGCTGTGTTTGCTCAAGTTGTCTTCTCCGTCGCTGAAGACGATCAGCACGCGGCGCGGAATGCCCGGCCCGGGGGCCGTCGCCAGATTTTTCTGGCAGGCTTCAATGATGGCGTCGAGCAACGCCGTGCCGCCGGCGGCCTGCAAGCTGTCGAGGGCCGTGGTCAGGTGATCCGGCTCGGTGGTGTAGTCCTGAATCACCTCGGGGCCGTGGTCAAACGTCATCAGAAAACCCTGGTGGTCCTTCTTGTGCGTCAGCACGTAGTAGCCGAGCTGCATCGCGGCTTCCTTCTCAAACTTGAGCCGCGAGCGCGCGCTGGACGATGTGTCAATCAGGATTCCAAACCGCAGCGGCAAGTTCGCCGGCGGGCTGAAATAGCGAATCTCCTGCGGCACGCCGTCTTCGTAGACCGTGAAGTCCTCTTTCTTGAGGTCGAGCACCAGGCCGCCCTTCTTGTCGAAGACCGAAAAGGGGAGCTGGACTTCTTCGACCCGGATGCGAATGCGCTGCTCCTCCTGCGATTCGTTCGCCGCGTTTGCCGCCGGAGTTGCCCCCGGATTTGCTGAAGACGGAGCTTGGGACGGTGTCGTCGCTTGCGAGAACACCGCGGCCGGCACAAGCACCCCTACGCCGCAAAACAACAGCAGCAAGACCAACAGCAAGCGGGTCCGTGATATTCGCTCGCCGAGCTTCATTGTGATCCTGACCAAACGCCGCATGACCGGACTCCCCATTCGACTGTCGCTCAGGGCGGTGAGCAATGTCGAACCGCACGCCAGATGCGTCATTTGGAATTAGTCTAGCACGAAACGCAGGTAAGAGCGTCGGAAATCACGATTGCCGTCGCCACGGTCAGCGGACCGGGATGGTGGCGGGAAGGTCGGGATTGCTCACGATCCCGTTTTGCTGCACCACCACCGGCACGGCGTCTCCCGGTGTGACGGTGGACGGCAATACGACGTTCACCTGATACAAGCCGACAAACCCCGGCGCGAGCCCCTGATAGACGACCGGCGCTTCCACCCCCCCGACCGTTACCGTCACCGGCAGCAAGACTCTGCTAAACGCCGGGGCCGCTTCGCCCGTCTTCGCTGGCGGGTCCGTCTCCCCCAGACCCGTCGTGTAAATTTGCAGCGTGTCGCCAATCCGGGCCGGATTCTCCGCTGTGATCAGCCGCGACTGCCCGTCCAGAATCGCCCCGTTCGACCCCGCGATGAAGATTCCCGGTTGCGCCGGCGCAATCAAATAACTCTGCGGGGCTGTCAGCTTTCCCCCCACGTTCACCACCACCGAAACGCTGCCCCCGGCCTGGACGCCCAGGGGCATCTGCGCGTTGACCTGGGACGGACCGGCAAAATACAGCGGGGCGGTCTCATTGCCGACGCGGACGCTCACGCCGCCCAGCTCTCGCTCCAAAGGCACGCGGCTGGCAAAGTTGTCGGAGGCGGCAAAGCGTGATCCAAAGATCGAAATGATCCCGCCGGGCGCCAGGGGCCGTTGCGGCGTGAAGCCCGCTCCTTCCACGACCCCGTCCGGCAAGATCGCCGGCAGGCTCACCTGCCCCGCCGCGGCCGCGGTGGAAACCGTCACCGTCCGCTGCACCGTCGAATACGTCGAATGCAGCGCAGTGAATGACATCGCGACCGAGGCCGACTGGCGCTCCGGCACCCAGTTCCCGCTGTAGAGGCCGTTCCCGACGGACTGGAGCGGGATAGTCCTTCCTTCCACGCTGGCGACGACCGTCGCATCGCTCACGGCCACGCCGCAGGAGTCCACCACCGTCGTCAGCAGCGGACGCGGGAAGGAAACCGGAACCACCGAACCATTCCCTACCGAAGAAATTACCATGTCCATCGTCTGCGGCGCGCACACCGCCGCTCCCGGAAGGTCCCGCGCCAGAATAATCGGATCTCCGGATATCACGAGCACGACCTCCACCTCCCGCGTGCCGCCGGGAGTGAAGGTGATCGTAATCCGCGCCCGGTTGATCCCGAGCGCCAATCCTTTGAGATCCACGCCGATACTCACCGACCTCGCTGCCGAGGACACCGTTCCGCTCGCCGGCGTGACCGAAAGCCAGTTCCCTCCCGTCTCGGTCGTAACCTGGAATTGGAACGCCACCGATCCGCCGCCGACGTTGCTGGCAAACAAGTCCACCACCGGCACGGTGATCGAACCCTGCTCGATGACAAACAGCAGGCCATTGGAGGAAAGCTCGGGGGAAGCCGCCGTCGCGGCCGGCACGACATGCAACGTTACCGACGCCAGTTGCGGATCATTGGTCGCCCCCGGCGCGGACACCGGAACCAGCGCTTGATACACTCCCGCGCTCAGCCCCGCCGTGCTCACGCTCAGCGTCGTCGGGGAGGCCCCCGTTCTTCCCGCGCTGGCCGTCCCCGACAAGGCCGAGAAGCGCAGCCAGTTCTGCGGCGCGGTCAAGTTATCCGGAATCGTCCAGGACAAGCTCCCCAACCCGCCATTGAAAATCCGCAACGTCTGCGACGGAGCCGTGCCGCCTTCCACCGCCCGAAATAAGAACGACGCCTGGCTCAATAACAGGCGGCTACGGGCGGGACTCACCGCTACCGCCACCGGCACGCGCACCGAGGCCCCTCTGGCGGTGTCTCGGACTACGATCACCGCCTGATAGAGACCCGCCTCCGCAAACGCTCCCAAGTTTACTTCCACGGCCAGCCGAGACGGTGTGCTCGCCGTCGCCGTGCCGCTCGGCGGCGAAGCGATCAGCCAACCTGTCCCGTTCAGTAGTGTTGCGGTCGCGGACCAAGCAATCGTCCCGCCGCTGGTGCTGATTTGCAGTGCCTGGCGATCCGACGCGCCTCCCACCAGACCGGAAAAGCTCAGCGATTGGGGCGAAACGATGATGTCGGACGGTAGCGCGGCAACGGTGACTTTGCGGACGCGATGGTTGGTGGAGTCGGCGATGTATAAGTTTCCCGCAGCGTCCAGCGCCATTCCCTCGGGATAGGTGAGCTCGGCGCTGGTGGCTGGGCCATTGTCGCCGGAGAAGCCAGGGTTCCCGCCAAGTCCTGCCACCGTGCTGATGGTCCCGCCAGGAGTGACCTTGCGAATGCAGTGATTGAAGGAGTCGCCGATGTACAGGTTGCCCGCAGAGTCCACCAGCACTCCCCGAGGATTGGACAACCGGGCGCTGGTTGCGGGGCCGCCGTCTCCGGAAAAGCCGATGGTCCCGTTCCCCGCCACCGTGCTGATCGTCCCGCCCGGAGTGACCTTGCGGATGCGATTGTTCTGGTTGTCGGCGATGTACAGGTTGCCCGCAGAGTCCACGGCAACTCCCCAGGGGCTGTTGAGCTGGGCGCTGATCGCCGGGCCGCCGTCGCCGGAGAAGCCAGTGCCCCCGTTCCCCGCCACCGTCGAAATGATCCCGCCAGGGGTGACCTTGCGGATCCGCTGGTTGCCAAAGTCGGCGATGTAAAGATTGCCCGCGGTATCCACCGCCACGGAATAAGGCCTGTTCAAATTTGCGCTGGTGGCCGGCCCCCCGTCTCCGGCGGCGCCGAAAGTCCCGTTCCCCGCCACCGTGCTGATGGTCCCGCCCGGAGTGACCTTGCGGATGCGATTGTTGCCGTAGTCGGCGATATACAGGTTGCCCGCGCCGTCCAACGCCACAGCGTACGGCTGAACGATCGTGGCGCTGGTGGCCGGGCCGCCATCACCGGAGTAGCCGAACTGTCCGTTCCCCGCTGCTGTTGTAATAGTACCGCCAGGGGTGACCTTGCGGACGCGGTTGTTGCTGGAGTCGGCGATGTACAGGTTGCCCGCGGCGTCCAGCGCCACTCCCCTGGGAAGGAACAACCCGGCGCTGGTGGCCGGGCCGCCGTCACCGGAAAAGCCGCCGTTGGGGCTGCTTCCCGCCACCGTGGTGATAATGCCTTGGGCCTGAGCCATCGAGGAGCAGAAAAGCACTGCCCCAATGAGTTTACAAAGGCGACGCGACAATAAGAATTTCATAATGACAATGCTCCTGGAGACAGGTTGGACAGCAGCTCCTGGTTCAATCCGGAATGCGAAAGGGAGAGAATTTCGGTGCAACGTCCCTAAGACGCTATAGTGTCCGTTTGCGCAAGTCAAGAGCAATACGGCTTCTATTTCCCATTTTCATCCACAAGTTTCGATTGGGCCATCCTCTTCGCCGTAAGAGGAAAGAAATGAATCGCTCGGAGAAAGCAAACATCATTCCGGCTCAACTCATCTCAGAGCTTCTCCAGCGTCACCGGCACGTTATAGTCCGGCTCGCTGCTCTCCGGGTCGGGGATTGGATCGGGCAGGGCGTGCCCTTCCGATGCGAACTCCTTGCCAAATGCCGCCCTGCCACCCCATGGGTCAGCGGACGGGAATAGTGGCGGGAAGGTCGGGATTGCTCACGATCCCGTTTTGCTGCACCACCACCGGCACGGCGTCTCCCGGAGTGACGGTGGACGGCAAAACAACGTTCACCTGATACAAGCCCACAAAGCCCGGCGCGAGCCCCTGATACACCACGGGCGACTCTATGCCGCCGACCGTTACCGTCACCGGCAGCAGCACGCGGCTAAATGCCGGGGCGGCTTCGCCCGTCTTCGCCGGCGGGTCCGTCTCCCCCAATCCCGTCGTGTAGATTTGCAGCGTGTCGCCAATCCGGGCCGGATTCGCCGCCGTAATCAGCCGCGACTGCCCGTCCAGAATCGCCCCGTTCGACCCCGCGATGAAGATTCCCGGTTGCGCCGGAGCAATCGCGTAACTCTGCGGCGCTGTCAGCTTCCCCCCCACGTTCACCACCACCGAAACGCTGCCCCCGGCCTGAACGCCCAGGGGCATCTGCGCGTTGATCTGGGACGGACCGGCGAAATAGAGCGGCGCGTTTTCGTTGCCGATGCGGACGCTCACTCCGTCCAAGTCTCGCTCCAAGGGAACCCGGGTCGCAAACCTGTCCGACGCCGCAAACCGCGATCCAAAGATCGAGATGATCCCGCCGGGAGCCAGGGGCCGTTGCGGCGTGAAGCCGGCTCCTTCCACGACCCCGTCCGGCAACATCGCCGGCAGACTCACCTGCCCCGCCGCGGCCACGGTCGAGACCGTGACGGAACGTTGCACCGTCGAATACGTGGAATGGAGCGCAGTGAAGGAGACGGCGACCGAAGACGACTCCCGTTCCGGCGTCCAGGTCTCGCTGTAGAGCCCATTGCCCACTCCCCGGAGCGTTATGCTGCGGGTTTCCACGTTCGCCACCACCGTCGCATTGCTCACCGCGCTCCCGCAGGAGTCCACCACCGTCGCCAGCAGCGGCCGCGGGAAGGAAACCGAGAGGACCGAACCGTTTCCGATCGAGGTAATGACCAGCTCCATTTCCTGCGGCGCGCAGACGGCTGCCGTCGGAAGCTCCCGCTGCGGCGCCACCGGATCGGTGGAGACGGCCAGAACCACTTCCGTGTCTTCGGTCCCGCCGGAGGAGTAAGTGGCCGTGATCCGGCCGCGATAGATGCCTCCCGTCAGCCCCGCATGGTTCGCCGAGACCTGGACGGTCGCCGGCCCCGCTGCGGCGCTGCCGGTCGCCGGAGCGGCCGTCAGCCAATTGCCTCCGGAAACCGTCGTGGCTTGCAGTTGGAAGCTCAGCGAGCCGCCTCCGTTGTTGCTGACGGTCAGGGTCTGCGCCGCGGGCGCCGCGCCGCCTTGCCCGGCGACGAAGACCATGCCGTTCGGCGACATCTCGGCCGAAGCAGCCGTGGGCGCGGGAACCACATGCAGAGTGACGGAGGCCAGTTGCGGGTCGTTCGTCGCGCCCGGCGCCGACACCGGAACCAGCGCCTGATAGACACCCGCCCCGAGTCCCGTCCCGCTGATGCTCAGGATGGTCGAGGAGGCCCCGAGCCGGCCCGCACTGGAGGTTCCCGATAAGGCCGAAAATCGCAGCCAGTTCTGCGGCGCGGTCAAATTCGCCGGAATCGTCCAGTTCAAGTCTCCCAGTCCTCCGTTGAAAATCCGCAACGTTTGCGGCGGAGCGGCGCCGCCTTCCCGCATCCGGAAGACGAACGACGACTGGCTCAACAGCAAGCGGCTCCGGGCAGGACTCACCGCCACCGCCACCGGCACGCGCACCGCTGCGCCTCTGGTGGTGTCCCGGATGACGATTACAGCTTGATAGAGGCCCGCCTCCGCAAACGCTCCAAAGTTGACCTCCACGCCGACTTTGGACGGTGTGCTTGCCGTCGCCGTACCGCTTGGCGGAGAAACGGTGAGCCAGCCCGTCCCATTCAGCAGTGTTGCGGTCGCCGACCAAGCAATCGCCCCCCCGCTGGCGCCGATTTGCAAAGCCTGGTGATCGGCACTGCCTCCCACCAGACCGGAAAACTTCAACCCCTCCGGCCGCACGATCAGCTCGGCAGGAATTCCCAGCTTCACCGCGAACGCATCCGATGATCCAAGAAAAGTCTGCCCGGGAATGCGTCCGTTGGTATGCCCAGAGACATAGATGCCTGTGGCATCGGCGGCCACTCCAGTACCCGCCTCGCTGCCACCAGCGCCGAACTGCTGGGTCGCCCGCTCGGCGCCGTTGGCGTCGTACTTGCGCGCAAAGACTTGGCCCACGGTTGAACTGGGCAGTCCCGGCAGGGCGAAGCCCGCAGTCCCGACGACATGAACTCCGCTTGCATCGGCAGCCACTCCAAAAGCTTCATCCTGGGCTCTGGTGCCGAATTGGCGCGTCCATTGCTCTGTGCCGTTGGCGTCGTATTTGCGCACAAAAGCGTCGCGGACACCCAGACCGGCGCTGGTCTGGCCAGGAAGGGCGCCCTCGGTACCTCCTGTGACGTAGACGCCGGTCGAGTCCGCTGCCAATCCGTTTACTGCATCGTTGCCTGTGGTCCCGAACTGGCGGGTCCACTGCTCGGTCCCGCCGCCGTTGTATTTACGCACGAAGGCGTCATATCCTCCGGCGGCGGTCTGTCCCGGCAGCGTGCCGAGTAATCTCCCTCCGACGTAGACGCCGGTCGAGTCCGCGGCCACTCCGTGTACTGCATCGTCGCCTGTGGGGAGCTGGCCGAACTGGCGCGTCCACTGCTCCGTGCCATTCGTGTCGTACTTCCGCACGAAGGAGTCGTACAATCCGGCGTTGGTCAGCTGTCCCGGCAGAGTGCCCGTGGTATATCCCCCGACGTAGACGCTGCCACTCCCGTCCACGGCCACCCCGTTGGCTCCGTCTCTGGCGGCGGTCCCGAACTGGCGGGTCCACAGCACGTTTCCGTTGGCGTCGTACTTGCGCACAAAGACGTCGGACACTCCACCGAGGTATGTCTGCCCCGGCAAGGCACCGCTAGTCCATCCTACGACGTAGACGCCGGTCGAGTCGGCGGCTACTGCAAAGGCCCGATCTCCCCCTGTACTTCCAAACTGGCGGGTCCACTGTTCCGTACCGTTGGCGTCATACTTGCGGACGTAGGCGTCCTGTAATCCGGCATTGGTCTGTCCCGGAAAGACGCCCCAGGTAAACCCCGAAACGTAGACGGCGGTAGAGTCCCTAGCCACTCCGGCTGCCTGATCCTCGGTGCTGGTCCCGAACTGGCGAATCCATTCGATGCCTTGAGCACGGGAGGGTGTGGGAAGACCGGCTAGGCCAACAAGAACGGCCAGCCACATCGCAACGAACAAGGGCATCCTACGCGGGAATGCGTGAGAGCGCATGGGGTTCCTCCTCCCGGCGCTTCGTTGCTGCCGGCACGACTGCGAGCAGCAATCTTTCGGGGGAGAAGCGGCGGTGAAAAATTATAGTGGCCTATTCTAACCCAGGAGGAAAGGTTGTCAAGAAGAAAGCGGAATTGTGTCGCAGCAAAGTGATAAGTTCCTGATGCAGCAAAGTAGAAAGTTCCTATTGGAAACCGGCAAACTGGCCGGATGGAACAACAGGAGCTGCGAAG
>MEKR01000022.1 GCA_001767035.1 Acidobacteria bacterium RIFCSPLOWO2_02_FULL_61_28 | reverse complement strand
TCCAGAATTACGGCATCCGCAAGATGGAGGCGTTCATTGTTTCCCTGGTCGTCATCGTGGGCCTGTGCTACGTGGTGGAAATCATCCTGGCAAAACCCGCGATCGGAGAGATTCTCTCCGCCGCGGTGCATCCCCGCCTGACCAACGAAAGCCTGTACGTGGCCATCGGCATCCTGGGCGCGACGGTCATGCCCCACAACCTCTATCTGCACTCCGCGCTCGTGCAGTCGCGCCGGGTGAATCGAACCGAGAATGATCTCAAAGCCGCGGCCAAGTTCAACCTGATTGACAGTGCCGTGGCTCTGAACCTCGCTTTTTTCGTGAACGCCGCCATCCTGATCATGTCCGCTGCGGTGTTCCACCGCAACGGCGTGGTCGTGACCGAAATTTCCCAGGCCCACGCCACCCTGGCCCCGCTGGTCGGCACCGCCCTATCGAGCACGCTGTTCGCCGTCGCACTGCTCTGCGCCGGGCAATCCTCGACGCTCACCGGAACGCTCGCGGGTCAAATCGTGATGGAGGGATTCCTGCGAATTCGCATTCGTCCCTGGATGCGCCGCCTGATCACTCGCTCGCTGGCCATCATCCCGGCGGTGATCGTCATCGCGCTCCAGGGCGAACAAGGGACGTACCGGCTCTTGATTCTGAGCCAGGTGATCCTGAGCTTTCAGCTCCCCTTCGCCATCGTGCCGCTGGTTCAGTTCACGAGCAGCAAAGAAAAGATGGGGCGCTTCGCCAACCCCGTCTGGCTGAAGGCACTCGCCTGGCTGGTCGCCGGGTTCATCATCCTGCTGAATGTCCGGTTGTTGATGTTGACGTTTTCCGGGTGAAATCCAGGTTCCCAACGTGAGTGGGAGCGTCCCGCGCTCAAGCTTTCGCCCAATCTTCCCACACAAGGCCCTTCACGCGGCTGAATTCTCTTACATTAGATGTAATCAAGGTCATCTTGTGGCGCAGCGCCTGCCCCGCGATCAGCAGGTCATACTTTCCTATGGGACGGCCCGCCGCTTCCATGGCCGCCCGGATCACTCCGGTTGTTTTCGCGTCTTCCTCATCGAACGCCAGCAAGCGCGCAGGCCCCCGAAAGAACATCTCAATCCGCGCCGCATTGACATCGGGACGTGCGCTTTTTGCGACCCAGCACCACAATTCGGAGGCAACAACGCTTGACACAACCATTTCCGCTCCGGCTTCGGTGGCCTTCTGGAACCGCGCTCGCACGGAAGCAGGCTTGCCGTTGATGAGCGCAATGCAAGCATTCGTGTCCAGCAGATACGTCACCGGAAGACCACCCGTCGCGGCGTCTTGGGTTGGTTTCGGCCCTTGTCGAGAAAGAGCTCTCCCTTGAACCGGTCTAATTCGGCGAACCATTTGGCCGAATCGGAAATGACCGGTTCCAAAAGAACGCCCTCGGCGACTCTGCGAACCCGTACCCGGTCACCTGCGAACCGAAACTCCTTCGGAAGACGGACCGCTTGACTCCGACCATTGCGAAACAGTTTGGCGATCACATTCCTCGGCATTCGCGCACCTCCTCGCATAGTATATACCAGTAATATATACCTCGCAAGGGATGAGTTGAGCCAATGCCGGGCAGCGGCGATGAGAAGCGCTTTCATGAGAGCGGCGGAAGTGGAGTATAGCAAACTCCGCCTGCGAACCCTTCCTCGTGAAAGACTGGTTCGGGGGCCCGCAAGGGGGCGCCTCGGCAGTACGGCCAGAGACCGTGCCAACCGGCCTCGCAGGGCGTGCTATACTGAAATTCGTCTGCCCGGACGAGGGCTGCCATGACCGACCCGCGGATGAAACCCGGCTTCATTATCACAGCCAGCGTGATTGTGCTGCTGCTGGTCGTCAGCGTCTTTGGGCTGACCTCCTTGAACCTTCCCTTCATCCGCCCGAGCGGTTCCTCCGAGATTATCCTGTTGTTCGTCCTCTCGACGATCATTTTCCTGAGCCTCGTCATTTTCGGTTTCATCCTGTTCCGCAGCCTCCTCAAGCTCTACCTGGAGAGGCGGGCGAACCAACTCGGATCGAAGTTCAGGACCAAGCTGGTATTCGGAGCGTTATGTTTGTCGGTGGCGCCCGTCTTTTTCCTTTTCCTGTTCTCCTACAGTTTGCTCAACCGGACGCTCGACAAATGGTTTAGCCGCCCGTATGAGACGATCAGCCGCGACGCCCAGGAACTGGTGAAAGAAATCCGCGAATTCGCCCGGAACCGCGCCGCTTCCGACGCCGAGTTGCTGGCGTCGGAAATGCCGTCTTCGGCCTCCTCCTGGAAGGCGGTTGCCGCCGAACTCGAAGGAAGCTTCCGGTCCTCCAACCCGCCCCGGGAACTGGACTTCTTCGGTGTATTGGACTCGCAGGGGGCGACCATCTTCTCCCGAAGCACCGGGATTGGATTTCCGCTGGATTTGCCGTCGCCGCCCCCGTCCTCCGATCGGGCAGCGCCGGGAGGAATCGTTTCCTGGCTCCTGGATGGCGGCGGGGAGAGCTACGCAGTCGCGTGGGCGCCAATTCAGGCAGGCGGTCAGACAGGAAGCGTCGTGGCCGCGCGGCGGCTCCCCCCGAAGATCTCCGAAAGCGCCACCCGCCTGGACCTGGAAAGCATTTTGTATGGCCAACTGAGCAGAGAACGGCGGTCTCTGCGCACCGTCTATCTTTCGATTCTTCTCTTGCTGACCGTTCTGATTCTGTTCATCGCCACGTGGTTCGCGCTATTTCTTTCCCGGCAGGTTACGGTTCCGATCCAGGCGCTGGCCGAAGCCACCCACGAGGTCTCGCGCGGCAACCTTCATTACCGGATCGAGACCAAAGCGTCCGATGAATTGGGGATTCTGGTCCGCTCGTTTAATGAAATGACCGGGCAACTGTCGGCGGGCCGCACTGCGCTCGAGCAGTCGCGTGCTCACCTGGAGCAGATGAACCGGGAACTCGACCAGCGACACCAGTTCACGGAAGCGATCCTGGAAAGCATCCCGAGCGGCGTCATCACGGTCTCCGGGACGGGAACGATTCTCGGCAGCAATAGCGCCGCCCGCCGCCTGTTTGGCCGCGATCCAAGCGAACTCGGCCACATCTCCAAGCTGTTCTCCGGAGAAGACTGGCGGGAACTGCGGTACCTTCTCAAGCGGGCTGCGCGAATGGGCCAGGCAACCCGGCACCTGGAAATCAAACAAGACGACCGCACCCTGAATCTGGCCGTCATCGTCTCGGCTCTCTCCGGGGAGCCGCCCGGTACGGCCGACCCCCAGCCCGGCTCCAGTTGGTTTGTCCTGGTGATGGAGGACTTGAGCGACCTGCTCCAGGCCCAAAAAACCGCCGCCTGGGGCGAGGTGGCGCAGCGCGTCGCGCACGAAATCAAGAACCCTCTCACCCCCATCGCGCTCTCGGCGGAGCGAATCAACCTGTGGCTCGACCGGCAACGCATCCGGGAGGATTCTCCGGAGCTGAACCGCGTCGTCCGAGAGTCCTGCGCGCTGATCCGCCAGGAAGTCGGGCACTTGCAGCGGCTGGTGGATGAGTTCGCGCAGTTTGCCCGGTTCCCCCAGGCGCAGCCCGCTCCCGCCAACTTGAACCAGATTATCGAAAACGCTTTGAATCTGTTCAACGGCCGCCTCGACGGAATTGGCATCCGCACGGAGCTGTCGCCGGAGTTGCCGCCCGTCCAGGTGGACCCGGAGCAATTTCGCCGCGTGTTCGTCAACCTGATTGACAATGCCGCCGAAGCGATGGACCAATCCCTGGTGAAAGAACTGCTCCTCACCACGCGGGCCGACGCCCAGCGGGAGGTGGTCGAGGTCGAAGTCTCCGACACGGGCTGCGGCGTCACGCCGGAAGACAAGGAAAAGCTCTTCCTGCCCTACTTCTCCACCAAGGAGCGCGGGACCGGGCTGGGGCTGGCCATCGTGAGCCACATCGTGACGGAGCACAGCGGAACGATTCGAGTCGAAGAAAACCAACCCGTGGGAACGCGCTTCATCATCGAGCTGCCGATTCCGTCGGTTTAACGACGGTTCCCCGCGGATTCTCGCGCTATGAAGGCCAATCTGCTCATCGTGGACGACGAACAAGGGATTCGGCAATCCCTCTCGGCCGTGTTGCAGGACGAAGGCTACCGCATCCTGGCCGTCGCCACGGGAAAAGAATGCCTGCAAGCCCTCGCGGCGGAGCGGTTTCAGGGCGTGCTGCTCGACGTGTGGCTGGAGGACCTGGACGGCCTCGAGGTGTTACGCCAGATTCAGGAAGCGCACCCGGAAACGGTCGTGGTCATGATCTCCGGACACGGGAATGTCGAAACCGCGGTCAAGGCCACCAAGCTCGGCGCGTTTGATTTTCTGGAGAAGCCGCTGTCCATTGAGAAGACCATGCTGGTCCTCAAGAACGCCCTCGAACATCAATCATTGCTCGAAGAGAACCGGCAGCTTCGCGACCAACTGGAAGAACGCTACAGCATCGTCGGCGAAAGCATCCCCATGAAAGCGCTGCGTCAGCAATTGCTCCTGATGGCGCCCACCAACGGCCGCGTGCTGATCTACGGCGAGAGCGGAACCGGCAAGGAACTCGTGGCGCACGCCATTCACGCCCACAGCCTCCGGGCCAAGGAACCGTTCGTCGAGGTCAACTGCGCGGCCATCCCGGAGGAGTTGATCGAGAGCGAACTTTTCGGCCACCGCAAAGGCAGCTTCACGGGCGCAACGGAGGACAAAGTCGGCAAGTTCCCGAAGGCGGACGGAGGCACTCTGTTTCTAGACGAAGTCGGAGACATGAGCCTCAAGACCCAGGCCAAGGTTCTCCGGGCGCTCGAAGAGCAGCGGTTTGAGCCGGTGGGCTCGGCGAGCCCCGTCAGCGTGGACGCGCGTGTCATTGCCGCCACCAACAAGAACCTCGAAGAGGAGATCGCCCGGGGCAACTTCCGCGAAGACCTCTTCTATCGTTTGAACGTCATCCCCTTCGGGGTGCCTCCCTTGCGCGAGCGCGTCGAAGACATTCCTCTGCTGGCCCACTACTTCCTCCGCGAGTTTGCCATCACCTACGGCCGGAAACCGAAAGAACTCTCTCCCGATACCTTGGAAGCCCTGGAAGCCCATAATTGGCCCGGCAATGTCCGGGAACTCAAGAACCTGATCGAGCGGCTCGTCATCATGAATCCCCACCCCGTCATCGAGCGGAGACACCTGCCTTCGTTCCTGTTTCGGAATGACCATCGGCGCAGGACCCTGGCGGAGCCGACCACGCTCCAGCAGGCCCGCGCGGCCTACGAACGCGATTTCATCATGCGGAAACTCGAAGAGAACCAGGGCAACATCACGCGGACCGCGGAATCCTTGGGCCTGGAACGCAGCCACCTTTACCGCAAATTGAAGTCGCTGGGCATCTCGCCGAGCAGCTAAGAGCGGTTTCACCGTTGATGTATAGCGCCGTTGCCGCCGATGACGTCATTCTTCGGGCCGACGCTTTTGGTCGGCCCGAAGAATCTGCTCTTCCCGCAACGGATTGCGGACCTCAAAGACAAGCAGATCCTTCGCTGCGCTCAGGATGACAGCATCGCGGTTTGTTATGCAGCAACCCTGAAACTGGTGTAGGGGCAGGTTCCTCTCTCGCTACGTGAGGTAGAAATGACGGCGGGTGGAGATTTGGCGGACTCAACCGAACAGCCGTTTTGCGGCGGCGTCCAGCTTGCGCTCGATCTCTTCGGTTTCTCCGGAAAGAAAAATCAAATTGACCTGAGCGGCGCCCATCGTTTCGAGGTGCGCGATCTCCTCCTTGGAAGCGTCCGGTTTGACGCTGACGGCGATGGAAAAATTATCTTTGCCCAACTCCCGGGCGCGCTGCCGGAGCGTTGTGATCCAGTTGCGGACCACTTCCGGACGGCCCGAAACCCCGAGCCATCCGTCGCCTAATTCCACGGCGCGCTGCAAGGCGCTGTCGGCAGTGCCTCCAAACCAGATCGGCGGCCCGCCGCGCTGGATGGGCAACGGATAGGACGTCACTTCCGGAAACGAATAATAGCGGCCCTGGTGCGCCAGTTTGCCGCCGGCCCAAATCTTGCGGAGCACCTCCACACCTTCGCGAACGCGCCCCACGCGCTCGCCGAACGGAATGCCGAGCGCCTCAAACTCTTCGGCAAGCCAGCCGAGTCCGACGCCGCAGATCGCGCGGCCCTTCGAGAGCACATCGAGCGTAGCCATGGCCTTGGCGACGTGCAAGGGATGCCGCAAGGCGAGCAGCAAAATTCCCGTCCCGAGCCGAATCTGCCGCGTCTCGGCGGCGATATAGGAAAGCGTCGTGACCGGCTCCAGAAACGCCGTCTCGTGCGAAAAGGGCAATTTCTCGTACGCCTCGGAGACGCGCGTCGGGAAGGCGACATGCTCAAAGAGCCAAAGCGAATGGAACCCCAACTGATCGGCCTTGCGAGCCGCGCGGCACAACCGCTCCGGATCGGCCATCGGCCCGACGCCCGTCAAGATGACCCCGTAGCGCATCCACATTCTCCTGAAGAAATTCCAAATTCTAAACTCTAAATCCTAAACAAATTCAAAATCCGAAATTCCAAATGCTTTCCCCTGACCAAGGCATTCTTGCTCGTCATATGGTTTGGAATTTGGGCTTTGCTCATTGGGTTCTGTTTAGGATTTAGAGTTTGGGATTTGGAATTTTGGTTTCTCTACCCTCCCACCATTTTCCGCCAGTCCAGTTCCGACAAGAAGCGGCGATCCTCCCGCCACCTTTCCCGGACCTTGACGTGCAGCTCCAGGTAAACCTTGCGCCCGAGCAGCTCTTCGATTTCTTTTCGCGCCCGCGTGCCGATTTGTTTGAGCATCTGCCCGCCGGCTCCGATCAGGATGCCTTTCTGCCCGTCGCGCTCGACGAAGATTTCCGCGGCGATATAGGTCAGGTTCTCCTTTTCCTCGAACCGCTCCACGACCACGGCGCTCGCATACGGAATTTCCTGCCGGGTCTCGAGAATGATCTTCTCGCGGATGATCTCGCCGACCAGGAAGCGCAGCGGCTGCTCGGTGATATGATCCGGCGGGAAGTAGAGCGGGCCTTCCGGCAGGTACGCCAGGATGCGTTCGAGGAGCAGCGGCAGGTTCTCGCCCGTCAGCGCCGAGATGGGGATGACTTCGGCAAACTCGTACAGCTTGCGATACTCATCAATCAGCGGCAGCAAGGCGGGCTTGGCGATCCGGTCAATTTTATTCGGCAGGAGAAAGCACGGCAGGCCGGCATCCTTGGCCCAATCGAGAGCTTTCTCGTCCTTGGGCCCAAACAGTTGCGAGGCATCCACCAGGAAGAGCAGCAAATCGCGTTCCACCATCGCTTCGCGGATTTCCTCGATCATCAGCTCGTCGAGGCCCGAGCGGGGTTCCATGATTCCCGGCGTATCAAGAAAAACGATCTGGGCAACGGTGGGAGAAGGCTCCGGGTTCTCTTCGTTGCCGGGCAACGGAGGGATGGTCACGCCAAAAGGATTTTTCTCCCCGTCGAGGGTCAGCACGCCCTGGATGGCGCTCCGGGTTGTCTGCGGCTTATCCGTAACGATGGCGATCTTCGTGCCGACCAGGGCGTTGAGAAGGGTGGACTTGCCGACGTTCGGACGGCCCAGGATCGTGACAAAACCGCTTCGACATTTCATTCCGATGGTTCCTCTGGCATACCGGTGGAAAGGACGCTGCGGGGTTCCTCAGCCTTGTCGGGAATGGTTGCGCGCGCCGGGCGGTTGATCCGACGGCGGGAGGACGTTCGGGGGCTTTTCTGCCGCGGGCTTTCCGGCCGTAGGATTTTCTTCCGTAGAGATTCCTGGCGCGGGTTTTTCTGCGGGCGCTTTTTCGACGGGGCCGGACACAAGTAACCGGACAACCCGTCTTCCATTGGCCTCGGTCACCTGAAATGTCAGGCCATCCTGCTGGAGAATTTCGCCCGGGGCCGGCACGCGGCCCAGGGCGCTCGTCACCAAACCGGAGATGGTGGCCGCGTCCCCGGTCTCCTCGATGCGCACCCCGAACAACTCTTGGAGGCGGTCGAGGTCGAGGTTCCCGGGCACGCTATAAGCTCCCTCGCCTTGCGGGACCGCATCCAGCGCCTCGTGCTCATCGCGGATTTCGCCGACAATCTCCTCCACCATGTCTTCGACCGTCACCAGGCCCGCCACCGAACCGTACTCGTCCACAACAATTGCCATCGGCGTGGTCTGCTGGAGTTCCTTGAGCAAGTCTGCGATCAGTTTGGTCTCGGGAACAAAAAGTAACGGGCGCACATATCGCTTCACGCTTTGATTGGATGACTCGGCGTCGCTGAGCGCAAACAGATCCATGGCATGGACGAATCCCCGGATCTGGTCGAGGTCTCCCTCATAAACGGGGATGCGGGAAAAGCGGCGCTTCGAGAGCATCTGTTTCAACTGGCCCGCGGTGGTTTCCGCCGGGACCGCCACAATCTCCGGACGCGGGGTCATGACCTCGCGGACGGTCTTGTCGCCGAACTCCACCACCGACTGAATCAGCTTGCGGTCCCCTTTTTCGAGAAGCCCTTCCTCCTCGCCCGCCAGCATCAACGCTTCGATGTTCTCGCTCGGGGAGGGCTGCTCCATTTCCGCTTCCTCTTTTCCCAGGCTGGCCAGGGAATGCAGAATCTGGCTGAAAGCAACCAGCGGAGAAACCGCGAGGATGGAAATGCGCAACATGCGCCTGCAGGATCGAAGCCACTGCCCGCGAGTCCGCGTGAGCAGGATGTTGGGGATCGCCTGCGCGCAGAGAACGACGTCCAGCACCAGGAACACGGCCACCTGGAGCAGCGCCTCCCACCCAAACGGCAGCAAAAGGTTCCAGCTTGCCACCAGCAGCACGAGGAGGATCAAGTCCATCTGGACGAGCAGCGGGAACGTCAGTTCCGCCTTCTCCATGCTGATCCCGAGCGCCGGCTCAATCTGCTCTTCAAAGAAATCCACGTTGTCCTTCGAGCCGCGGATCAGAAAACGCCCCTTCTCACTGTACAGGAGGTTGACATAGGAGTAGAGCACCAGCAGGAGGCTGCTCACCACGATCAGAAATGCGAGTACCAGATGCATCCAGTTCACCGCGACGAGCGGGCGCGCTCCGTCAAGCTTTGCGGCAATCCCAGCCGCCGGGTCCAGCGGCGCTCCAGCCGCGCCATTTCGCCGTGGTCCCGTTCGTGGTCGTAACCGAGCAGATGCAAGACCCCATGAAGCGCCAGCACCTGGAGTTCCTCCTCCAGGCGCAAGCCAAACCGGCCAGCGTTATCTCGCGCGGTCTCGACCGAGATCAGGATGTCCCCGAGATATTCCCGCTTGCCGGTCCTCGGCCCGCCGACAGGAAAGGATAGAACATCGGTCGGCTGATCCACACCGCGAAACTGCTTGTTGTACCGGCGGATGCCTCGGTCGGAGAGCAGGCAGACGCTGAAGCCGGAAGGCGCCAGCTCGGCGGAGAGGCGGCGCAGAAAACGGCGCACCAGGTCCCAATCGGCCCGGGTGGTCCGCTGGCGATTGAGCAACAGCACGCCCTCTGCCGCTTCGCAACCCGTCCTTCGCGGAGGCGTCCAACGGCGGGCCGCGGGATGGGCCGGGCTGCCGTTATCGGAGTCGTCAGATTCCAGGTTGGAAGAAGAACTCATAAAGAGACAAGATCGTCTTGGGGATGAACTGGAAATTATGGGTTTGTTTTTTCCGACTCGCCGGACTGCCCGGCGCGAGCGCCCGAAGCGCTGTTGCCGGACTGCGAGTACTCTTCGTAGGCGCGGATGATCCGCTGGACCAGGTGGTGACGGACGACGTCGCGCTCGTCGAAATAGCAAAAGCAGATTCCGGGAACCTGGCGGACCACGTCAATGGCAGTCAACAAACCGCTGCGACGCCCTTCCGGCAAGTCAATCTGCGTAATGTCGCCCGTGATGACGGCCTTCGAGTTGAAGCCCAAACGGGTCAGGAACATCTTCATCTGCTCGCCGGTCGTGTTCTGCGCTTCATCAAGAATCACGAAACTGTCGTTCAAGGTGCGCCCCCGCATGAAGGCAATCGGAGCAATCTCGATCGTTCCGCGTTCCAGGAACCGCTCCACCTTCTCCGGTTCAAGAAGATCGTAGAGCGCGTCATAGAGCGGACGCAGGTACGGGTCCACTTTTTCTTGCAGCGTTCCCGGCAAAAAGCCCAGCCGCTCACCGGCCTCCACCGCCGGCCGCGCCAGCACAATCCGGTGCACGCGCCGGTTCAGCAGGTAGGAGATGCCCATCGCCACGGCCAAGTAAGTTTTTCCCGTCCCCGCGGGACCGACGCCGAAGACCATGTCGTGCTTGTCAATCATGTCCATGTAGGCCCGCTGGTTCTGGCTCTTGGCAACGACCGACTTCCTTCCAAAATTGTGTTGTCGCCCGGTGGTTACCAGGGTCCGGAGGCTGGAAGCAGGATCTTCAACCACTACTTTTAGATAGGCGCGCAAGTCGCCGTTGCCAAAGGAGACACCATCCTTCACCAATTGGCCGTAGTCGTCCACAATCTGTTCCATGCGCTCAATGTCGGGTGCTTCGCCTTCGAGTTCAAGGGAATCGTTCTTCAGGTGGGCCTTCAAACGGAGAGCCTTCTCCAGCAACTGGAGATTCTCATCCAGGGTGCCGAAAAGGGTCTCGATCCCGCGGGTGAGTTTTACTTCTTTTCGCATCTAAGACGCTGGTCTGGAAGCGGTAGGCAGCCTTTCCCGATCCGCCCTGGTCCCCACCTGCTTTTTGCCAGCATCACCAATAATAACTATACCATCGCACAGGCCGGACGTCAAGATACTAAGCGGCATCTCCAGCGAGCGGACCAACCCAGGAACCATGCGCGAAAGCATTGCCTCCGCGCCTCCCATGCTCTTGAGGAATGGAGTGAGACGATCCAAATCCTCCTGCAAGACCAAGAGTTGCGTCCTGGAATGCGAACAGTGTAAAAGGGAGAGATGGACCGCAGCGTTCAGCCCGCCCGGAGGATCGCAGGGGGAGTCCGTTTGCCCGGCGACAAGTCCATTTCGCATCGCTACGCTCTGCTCGGCGCCGTCGCGGAAGGAGAGACCTCGATCCGCAATTACGCTCCGGGGGCCGACTGCGCCTCGACGCTCCACTGCCTGGAACACTTAGGGGTTGCGACCGCGCGGCGCAAGGTGGATTCCGAAACCGGAGAACCGGCAGAGAAAATCGTCATCACTGGCCGCGGGCTGTGTGGCTTTCTTCCCGCCAAAGACGCCCTCGACGCGGGAAATTCCGGCTCGACGATCCGGATGCTGAGCGGCCTGCTGGCAGGGCACCTATTCCGAAGCGTCATCACGGGAGACCAATCGCTCCAGCGGCGGCCCATGAAGCGAGTCATCGAGCCGCTCACGCGGATGGGCGCTACGATCCGAGCGCGGGAGGGCAACCTGCCGCCGCTCGAAATTCACGGGACGCGGCTGCGCGGAATTGATTATCCCTTGCCTGTGGCCAGCGCCCAGGTCAAGAGCGCAGTCCTGCTCGCGGGGCTACTGGCCGAAGGGCAGACCACGGTTACTGAGCCAGTCCAGACGCGCGACCATACCGAGATCGCGCTCGCGCACTTTGGCGCCGAGATCGAGCGCAAGCGCCGCATCACGACCGTCCACGGGGGCACTCCGCTGAAAGGTCAAAAGCTCACTGTGCCCGGCGACCTCTCCTCGGCGGCGTTTTTTCTCTGCGCGGCCCTGCTGTTTCCGGACTCAGACCTTTACTTGCAAGACGTGGGCCTGAATCCGACCCGCACCGCATTGCTCGACTTCCTCTCCAGCATGGGCGCGCAAATCAAAGTGCTCAATCTCGGCGAGTCATCCGGCGAGCTAATCGGGGACCTGCACGTCATCGGAGGCCGCTTGCGCGGCGGCCAAATTGACGGCGAGATGGTCGCGGCGCTCATTGACGAAATCCCCGTGCTCGCGGTTTTGGGAACGCAGACGGAGGACGGATTGATCGTGCGCGGGGCCGAGGAACTTCGCCTGAAGGAAAGCGACCGCATCGCCACCGTCGCAGAAAACTTGAAACGCATGGGAGCGAAAGTCGAAGTCTTCCCGGACGGATTTGCCATCTCCGGCCGGCAATCGCTCTCCGGCGCGGAACTCGACTCCTTCGGAGATCATCGCATCGTCATGGCCTTCGCGGTCGCTGCTTTGGTGGCTAAGGGGGAGAGCCGACTGCATAACAGCGAAGCCGCTACGGTTTCTTTTCCCGGCTTTTTCGAACAGTTGGAGCGTATCGCGGAGCGCTAGCCGCTGCCGATCTTGAACAAGTAAGGAATGGTGATACAATTTTTCCGCCATACGTCAATCGATCACTCTGTTAAGACATGGAACTCTCTGAGCTAACCCGGCAACTGATTGACATTGAGTCCATCACCGGCAACGAGAAGAACGTTGCGGTGTTCGTGAGAGACCATCTAGCCAAGCTCGGCGCGCAGGTGGAACTCGAAGAGGCTGAGCCGGGGAGGCCAAATGTCTTCGCGTCGTGGGGAAAGCCCGACGTGGTGCTGAGCACGCATCTCGACACGGTGCCGCCGTTCTTCCCTTCCCGCGAGGACGAACAATTCATCTACGGGCGCGGTGCGTGCGACGCCAAGGGAATCCTGGCCGCGCAGGTCGAGGCGGCTTGCCGCCTGCACGCCGAGGGAGTCCGCGACGTGGGCTTGCTGTTCCTGGTGGGCGAGGAGCGCAACAGCGCCGGAGCGATGGCCGCCAACCGGAAGCCGCGCGGTTCTCGCTATCTCATCAACGGCGAGCCGACGGAAAACAAGCTGGCAATCGGCACTAAGGGTGTCCTCCGGCTCGAGATGGAAGCCAAAGGCCGCATGGCGCATTCGGCTTATCCTGAACTCGGCGAGTCGGCGACGGAGAAATTAGTCGAGGCGCTCTATCGGCTGCGAGCGATGAGCTTGCCCGAGGACGCCTTGCTTGGCAGGACCACGTACAACATCGGCATCCTGCAAGGCGGGATCGCTCCGAACGTAATCCCGGACTCGGCCCGCGCCGAAGTCATGTACCGGCTGGTCGGGCCGGGCGATGAGTTGCAGCAAGCCGTCGAGCGCGTCGTGGGGACGCTCGTCACGGTCAAGAAGGTACTCGAAATTCCTCCGGTCAAACTCGGCCGAATAGACGGCCTGGAAACGGTCGTGGTGGCCTTCTCCACGGACATTCCGGCGCTCAGCAATTGGGGTCAGCCGTTCTTGCTCGGGCCGGGTTCGGTCCGGGTGGCGCACACGGACCACGAACGAATTCCCAAGGCGGAGCTAGTGCAGGCGGTCGAAATTTATGTCAAGATGGTGAAGAACTTAAAGAAAGGGACGGGGTAGCCACGGCATGCTTTTTATGCCGTGGGCACGTTCCGGGAAAAGCCCACGGCACACAAGACGTGCCGTGGCTACCTCTGATGGAGCGGCACGATGAGCCGGGAACCAGTTGTAGCCGTTGCCGGAGCGACCGGGGCGGTGGGAGTGGAATTATTGCGATGCCTGGAGCGGCGGAATTTCCCCGTCCGCGAGTTGCGTCTCCTGGCCTCCTCGAGATCGAAAGGCAAGCAGCTACCCTTCCGGGGCCAGCCGGTTACCGTGGACGAGCTGACCGAGAGCCAATTTGAGGGCGTGGACATTGCCTTCTTCAGCGCCGGAGGAAAGATTTCGAAGGCGTTTGTCCCGAAAGCCGTCGAGCGGGGCGCCGTGGTCGTGGATAATTCCTCCGCGTTTCGGATGGACCCGCAGGTGCCGCTGGTCATTCCGGAGATCAATCCCGAGGCGATTCGCGAGCATCATGGAATCATTGCGAATCCGAACTGCTCCACCATCATCGCCATCACACCGCTCTGGCCGATCCACCAAGTCAATCGCATTCGGCGGCTCATTGTAACGACGTATCAGGCTGCTTCCGGGGCCGGGGCGGCGGCGATGCGGGAACTGATCGAGTCCACCCACGCCTACCTGCACGACAAGCCGTACCAGCCGACCATTCTGCCGCATCCGTATGCGTTCAATCTGTTCAGCCACAATTCCGCGATTGACGCCTGCACCGGCTACAACGAAGAAGAAATCAAAATGATCCGGGAGACGGCGAAAATCTGGAACGATCCTGAGGTTCGGGTTGCGGCCACCTGCGTCCGCGTTCCCGTGCTGCGGGCGCACTCCGAATCGCTCGTCTTTGAGTGCGAGTCGCCGATTACGCCGGACGAAGTTCGCGCGATCATCCACCACGCTCCGGGCGTCCGGCTGGTGGACCGCGTCGCGGAGAATTATTTTCCGATGCCGCGCGACGCTTCGGGCCAGGATGACATTCTCGTCGGAAGAATCCGCCGGGACCTGAGCGATCCCAGCGGCCGCTCCATCGCCCTGTTCGTCTGCGGAGATCAATTGCTCAAGGGCGCCGCCTTGAACGCCGTGCAGATCGCCGAACACTTGCTCTCCAGGCAGTGAAGAAGGTA
>MEKR01000021.1 GCA_001767035.1 Acidobacteria bacterium RIFCSPLOWO2_02_FULL_61_28 | reverse complement strand
CCGGTATCTTACACGCAGTTTCGTTTTGGGTGAAGTCTTTTGCCACACCGAGAGCTTTGGGAGAGATGGTCCGTCGGCGCCTGCCAAGATGGATTTAAGGGACGAGCGTTACGACCACCGTGCTGCTCTGGGCTTGCCCCCGGATGACGGTCACGTTAACGCTCCCCGGTCCCGATTCCGAAGGAATTTGCACGTTGATCTGGATGGGAGAGACATATAAGAGTGGAGCGTCGCGACCGCTTACGGTCACCCGCGTGGGGCTGCAAGGCAACTGCGTCGGACGCGGCAGCGTGTCGGCGCTGCACGTACTGACGGCCAGGTTTGTGCCGTAGATCTCAACCAGAGAACCGGGCCTAATCCCGGCCCTACGGTCCGCCGCATTGACCACGCCCCCCGGAATGACCGCAGGGGCGGGGAGTGGGCCTAGCACACCTTCCGGTCCATAGCCTAAAGCAGCCGTGCTATTGTCTCGGGCGGAAGGCCACCAAAGGGCATGATCCAGTCCGGGGTAGCGGAAGGCCCGAATGCGCGCCTGCGTGGAAGGGAGTAGGAGATACTTTTCGAGGGCCTGGGCTCCCGCTACATTCGCTTGTGGAAATTTTTCCGGTTTCATCACCACGGAAAACATCATCCGGCTGAGCAAAAAGTCGTTCACGAGCAAGGGGCGCAAATCTGCCTGGGTTTGCTCCTGGAATAGAAGGAAAGGCACCAGGCCCCAAATCGTGTAAGCGCCTCGTTGCGCCGCCGCTTGCGCCGCAGCCGCCTCCCTCAAGCCCAAGTCAACATACCAACCCTCTTTGCTGGGACGTCCGGCAGCCTCCCAAAGCAGGTCCTCCGTGTACTTTGGAATCCCAGCATTATTGCTTACGAAGGGAGACCTGCTCAGAGCGATCCGGCGAAAACCCTCGACAGCATCCGCGAGGCCGAAGATATGCGCGGGATCGCTGGAGGGTCCGATGATCGCGTTCTGATTGCCAAAAACGGGTCGTGGCCACAAACCCAAGCCGTCCGTCACGAAAGCCTCCGCATCACGGTGCCCATAGTGCGAGATGGCCAGGTCCGCTTGGCCGTTGCGGGCTCGATCATATAAGTCTTCCCCCGAATACACTTCCACCCGAAGCCCCGATTGCCTTTCGAATTCCGGAAGAATCGCGCGCAGGAGTCCGCTCTCTGCCGGAGTAGGGACGACCACTAAGCGGACCACGTTACTTTGTGCGGCGATTTCTTGGACACTGACGAAAACCAGCAAGGAAACCAAGAGCACCGCCAAGCCTCCCCGTACAACCCGTTTTCCAGACGATCCCCAACTCATCGTGTACCTCCGAAGCACACACTATCCCGGATTCCTTCTGAGCGCGCCCGCCTGACTCAAAGCCTACAAAGAAAAATCATCCCCGCCAGTTCTCAAGTTGCCCCAAGTTGCAAAGAGAATAACACATCCGGCCGCGTCAAGAGGTGGTCATTTACCGACACGGAAGATGGCAATCATACTGTGTCTTCGACTTGCACACTATTCAGAGCGTGGGATAATAACCTGATGAGCCACAGCAACGGCGGAAAAGGTCGTCCGATCCTGGTCGAGCTACCCGGAGCCTCCTACCCTATCCGGATCGAGGCAGGCTTGCTGGAAAAAGCAGGCCCGGCCCTGGAGAGCCTGCTCGCGGGGCGCAAGGCTTTTCTTCTCTCCGACACGACCGTATGGAAGCTGTGGGGAACGAAGCTCCTCAAGGGACTGAAGCCACTTCGGCCGCCGGTAATTCTGATCCCGCCGGGAGAACGTTATAAGCGGCTTGCGACCGTTGAGAAGATCACGGACCAACTCGCTGGGAACGGTGCGGAACGCTCCAGCATTTTACTGGTTTTCGGCGGCGGCGTGGTGGGTGACATGGGCGCGTTCGCCGCTTCGGTTTATCTTCGCGGGATTGATTACATCCAGATTCCTACGACTTTGCTGGCTCAGGTCGACAGCGCCATCGGCGGGAAGACCGGCGTCAACCTCGCCGTCGGGAAAAACCTGGTCGGGACGTTTTATCAGCCCCGGATTGTGCTTTCCGATCCTGGCGTGCTCCAGACTTTGCCGAAACGCGAACTGCGCGCCGGGTTGTTTGAGGCGATCAAGTGCGCCGTGATCGGCGACCCGGAGTTGTTTCAATTTCTTCAGGCAGAGCGGGAGCGCATTCTGGGCTGCGATCCGGAAGCCCTCCGCACCGTGATCCGGGCTTCGGCGGCGCTCAAAGCCCGCGTGGTCAGTCTCGACGAGAAAGAGGGCGGCCTGCGGCGGGTGCTCAATTTCGGCCATACCGCCGGGCACGCGCTCGAAGCCGCCACGCACTATCGCCATTTCCTTCACGGCGAAGCGGTCGCCTGGGGGATGCTCGCTGCCGCGCGCCTGGCGGTCGCCCACGGCCGGCTGCCGTTTGCGGATGCGGAGCGCATCCGTAGCATGATCGCCGCTTACGGTCCTATACCTTCGCTCGGAGCCATCGCCCCCGCAACCCTCGCCGCGCATCTGGCCGTGGACAAAAAGGTGCGCGATGGAAAGCTCCATTTCGTCCTCCCTCGCCGTATCGGCGAAGTTGAGATCGTAGCCGGAATTGCTCCCCGGGAAGTGATCGGCGTGATCCGGCAATTGGCCAAAGAGAATCCGTTTTCCAATCAACGGCGCGCTCCCGCGCCCGCCCGGACTCGCCGGCCGTGACCAACCCTGCGCGCTCCGCCTCGCCTGGAACCCAGCCGGCTGGAATCGCCGATGAAGCGGCCGCCTCGCGCTACGTCAAGAAGCTCTTCTCGGACGTGGCCGGCCGCTACGACCTCTTAAACCACCTGCTATCGCTCAACATGGACCGCTACTGGCGGCGGGCCACTGCGCGGCATTTCCGCCATGTGCTCGACCGGCCCGACGCGCGGGTCCTCGATCTCTGCTGCGGCACGGCCGACTTGAGCCTGGCGTTAGCGCGCGGCAGCCGCGCCCGCATCCTCGCTTCGGACTTCTGCCATCCCATGCTGACGCAGGCCCGGGAGAAACTCCGGCGCCACGCCTTGCTGCCGCTCGTCGCCGAAGCGGACGCTTTGCAACTGCCGTTTCAAGACGGCTCCTTCGACCTGGTGGCGTGCTCCTTCGGCTTTCGCAACCTGGCGAATTATCGTTCGGGCCTTCAGGAAATCCGGCGCGTGCTGAAGCCGGGCGGTGAGGTGGGAATCCTTGAATTCGGCGCGCCGCGCGGCCGCCTCCTCGGGCCGCTCTACTCGTTCTACTTTCACCGGATTTTACCGGCAGTGGGAGAATGGGTTTCGGGGGTGAAAGGTTCGTACAGTTATCTGCCCGGCTCCGTGGATCGCTTCCCCGACCCGGACGAGTTCCTGGCGTGGATGCGCGAGGCGGGATTTGCGGGGGTGGCCCGGAGCGAACTCACCTGGGGAATCGCAGTGCTGTACGTCGGGGAAAAGCCTTCTCCGCAAGGAATCTAAACGATTCCACGATGCACACCAAGCTGGCAGACTGCCTCTTCGTCCTGGTCGGGAATCCTCGTTTCTTTACTTAAGTATAAGAGGCCACTACCTGCGGACAGCCTTGGGCCAAGCTGTTACCTGGAAGACTGGAAGGGCGTTTGCCTTGAGCCACGCAGAAATGAGGTCGTTATATTCATCAAATGGAATTTCTTCGATGTCTATGCCCAGTTTGTCACACATGGCAGGGAGTTGCCCATTAAACTGGTTGAATCGGTCCCAGATTTTTCGAGCCCCAGGTATATTGGAGCGGCGCGAGGTAGTTCTGAGCCAGTTCCGCACTTTCCGAATCGCAATCTCTCTGTCGTTGTTGTGTTCTTCGATGTCTGAGCCGGCGATATCCGAAATAAATTTCTGGTAGCGAAACCTTTCTCGGTCCATCACAAGGCTGGCTTTCCTCCTGTGTTCCCCTCCGCCAAAACGCTTGCAGCCGAAATAAATTCCCAGTTCAAAGGGCATGTTAAAACGGGGTAGATTGTGCTCGGCATCGGGTTCCGTCCTGGAGATGTCATGAATGCCATATTTGCATTCCGAGATAATCGCCACGATTTTTTCGAGGCGATTCTGCGCTCCATCGCTCACTTCCATGGCGCATCTCGGAACAAACCCAGCATCGAAAATAGTAAAAACTAACGCTTCAAAGATCGGTTTGTACTCGGTATCAAAAGGGCAGTTTATGAACACACAATTTTCGTAGGCCGGTTTCACGTGGTGTCTATTCGCCGATGGAAGCTGTCACGACTGCGTCTCGGATGAGGCTTATTCCAATAGAGCTGCGCTTGGCTGGAGACTTCACCTGTCTTACCCCCCTGGCTCCCGGACGTCGGTAGAGTGTCGTGAACCTGCCGCTCGCTGAGGACTTCCAACGCCTTAGACCCCTCGCATCTACCTTGGCCCGCCTGAACTTCTTTCTGGCCGCCACCGCCTTTTTGGCTATGCTCTGCGGAGCAACGCCGACCCGTCCTTTTGCCCTAACCTTTGCCCAGACTACAGGCCCAACACCAGGGAGAATCAGCACGCCTCCCTTTTTTCCGTTCGGACCGGCAGCTCTCATAAGTTGCGCGAGTGCTGTCTTAGCAACTTTGTCGTTGAACTTGACCTGTTGCTGGAGAGTGCGAACTAATTGAGCCGCCGTCATTATTTTCTTCTTCGCCATAAAACTTCCCTCTTGCTACATTCAAAATCCCTACCGCGCCCAGCCCGCCGGGAGGCCCTTGACGCGCAGCTCTTCTTCCAACGCAGCGACGGCCTGCTTGGCCTTCTCGACATTGGCCTTCTGCGCCTCGATCTCTTGCATCCGCGTGTTGATGTTGCTGCGCGTCGCCTCTTGCATCAGCGTATCCTGCGGATTGGTGTAAAACTGGTTCTGCATCAGGTTCAGTTCCCGCTGCATGACATCCGCTTTTTTCTCCTCCAACGCGAGCGCTTCGCGGAGCTGGGCGAACTTCTCCCGGTATTCTTTTTCCAGTTCTGCTTCCGACTTCTGTTGCGGCTGAGAAGGCGGGGCGCCCGCGGCGGGCTGCGCCGGCGGTTGGCCGGTGGCGGCTGCAGGCGCAGCGCCCGGAGCTTGGCCGGCGGCAGGTCTTGCGGCCCCGGCGGTGGCAGGAGCAGCCGGGGCAGGAGTCGGTGGCGCAGGGGTCGTTGGCGCCGGAGCGGACCTCGCCACGTTTTCGTTCGTAAAGACACGCCCGGTCTGGCTCGCGCCGGACTTGCGGGATCGAGTCTGGCGGGCCATGTCCACCACCGACTGGCCATAGAGCGCGGCGGCAAAAAACAGACCCATCCCGATCAGAAAGAGCGTCCTCAATTCCCATTTCCCGTGTTTCATAGGCTCCTCCCGGGGGACATTTCTAATCCGTCATTCTTCTTTATCTAGTCTATGCCTCCCGAGCGGAGGAATCAAGCAGGTTGGGGACCGGGCATAACTCAATTGGAACACTGCCGCGGCTTCGATTCCGGCCGGTCAGCCGAAGTAGCCCAAATACCACTGGAGAATGGTTCTTCCCCACACGGCCGCGACCATTGCAGCCACGCCCAAAAAGCTCCCGAAGGGAAGCTCATACGCGGAGGACTTGCCGGACGCCGCAATAAAGAGCAGTCCCAGAACCGAGCCCGTCGTCGCTCCGAGAAAGATGGTCAGCAAGGCCAGTTTCGGCCCCAAGAAAAAGCCGACCATCGCCATCATCTTGACATCGCCGAATCCCATCCCTTCGCGCCCCCGGAGCCGGAAATAGGCTTCCCCCAGCAGGTAGAGCAACCCGGCTCCCAGAAGCGCCCCCAGGAGGGAATCGAACAACGAGTCGAGACGAACCGGAATCGCATCGAGTCCAAAGAGGCGCGTGAGAAAAAGCCCCATCCCGTCCTCGACAGGGATGATTTGACTGAAGACCAGCCCCAGGGCCATCCCCGGGAACGTCACCCGATCCGGCAACAGACGCTCCCGCCAATCTGTTACCGTAAGCACGAGCAACGCGGCCCCGAGCGTCGCGGCCTTGGCAAAAGAACCGGTCAGGCCGAACACCGAATAGAGGAACAGCGCCAGCAATCCCGTCGCCAGTTCGACGAAGAAATAGAGTGGCGAGATGCGCGCCTGGCAATGGCGGCAGCGGCCCCGCAGCAGTAAGTAACTCACGAGCGGGATGTTGTCATAGGCGGCGATGGGCTGGCTGCACTGCGGGCAGCGGGAGCGCGGCTTGACGACCGACTCGTGGCGCGGAAGCCGGTGAATGCAGACGTTCAGGAAGCTGCCGACGACGAGGCCATACAGAAATACGAACGCTCCAATCACTTGCTGGGTTCCCGGCTCCCTTGCGACTCGGACCGCTCTCCCGCACTGCGGGATCGCGGCTGTGATGCAGTCTTCTCTCGCAAAAGTTCCTCGTACACGGCGGCCGTTTTCGCGGCCATTCTATCACAGGTGGCCTCGGCAAGGACGAACTCCCGCGCCGCCGCGCCCAGCCGCCGCCGCAAGTCTTCCGATTCGAGCAGCCGGCGCACCGCCGGGGCCAAATCCTGGCGCGAGTCGGCGGCGACCAGCAATCCAGTCTCCTCGTGGCGGACGATCTCCGGAATTCCTCCCACGCGGCTCGCCACCACAGGAAGACCGTGCGCCATCGCCAGCAGGATCGCCGAGCCCAGGCCTTCGGATTCGCTTAAATACAGAAATACGTCGAGCGAGGACAGGAACGCTCCGGCGTTGTCGTCGCCCGTTCCGTCGTCGAGCGACAGGATGCGGAACCGTTCTCCCAGTCCTCGCGCTTCCGCCGATTGCTGGAGCGCCTGTTCGATCTCCGGGCGCTCCTCGGCGGCGGGCCGCGCCAGCCACAACCGGACTGTAGAAGGAAGCTCGGCGAGCAACGCGACATGGGCGCCGGGAGACTTCTCCGGCGCCAGACTGGTGAGCGTCCCCACCAGAGGCGTCTGCGCGTCCGCTCCGTTCCGGGCGCGAAATGCGGCGCGCTCCTCCGCAGACCGTCCGCCGGAATCCGCCGGCACTCCGTCCCAGATGACGTGAATCTTGCGCGCTGGCACGCCCACGTCGAGCAGCCGCCGCCCGACGGACTCGGAGATGGCGATATAGGCGTCCGCGAAGGCATATTTGATGCGACCCAGCCTCCCCGTCGGAAACGCGACCCGCCGCGAAACCACCACGGGACGCCGCCGCCCAAACGTTCCGAAGGTTGCCAGCGCGGCGAGCGTGTGCGCGTGCGAGTCGTGCGCGTGGATGATGTCGAACTCCCAGCGGCTTCGGCGCACCCGGTTCAGATTGCGGAGCGAAATCGCCGGCCGGGTCAGTTCCGCAACGCGCAGTCCCTCGCGGCGAACCCGCGCGGCGAGCGGCGAATTGGCCGGAGCGAGGAGCAACTGCTCGTGCCCGCGCTCGCGCAGCTCCTCCATCAGCCAGAGAACCTGCTGCTGCCCGCCGCGCCAGCCCGCGCCGGTGTCAATATGGAGCACGCGCACTTTCTTCTCCCGTTATTAGCCACAGAGACACAGAGGAAAACAATCATGAAGAAAGGCTACAGGAAACGCGCGAGAAATCAACAACCCATATGAAAAATTGATTGCCTAATTTATTGGCCGAAATTGCAACCTGCCTCGGGCATCAACTAACAGCGAAAACTCTCTACTAACGGCAGTGGGAGCATCACGGATAGCCAGCGTGACCGTGTAATCCCCGGCAAGAACTGCACTATCAACATCGTTTTGCATAATATGCTGTATGCGGAAATGGCTGGAGGCATCCTCCTTCTGAACCACATCTATGTATCGAGGTTGGTCTGGAAAGAGGTCGAATCTTTCTTTCCATCTCGCACCAGGATTTCTATGTTCCCTATCATGCATCTGGATGAGAGATATTTCGATGCCCGCAAAATTGTTGGTCCTAGGTTCAATTTGGCTCACAACCAATCGAATGCCACGTATAGTGTTGTTGGATCGGACCGCCACCCGGTACAAAACACAATCCCTACCGATTGGTTGAACAAATGGGAAGGTCTCCGCTTGAAACTCAATTGATATTGGTGAGACACCTAGTTGGTCTCTAGATTCCCTATCTCTGTCATGGGCAGCCCGTACCACATTCACCAAGAACACCACACCGAGTACAAGGAAGCCAGTACCCGCTGATAGTGCAATATCCTTGAGCGTGGTTTCCCAGCCAACCGGAAGGCTCACGATTGCCCTCCAGCCCCCGCTGTTGTACCGGGTTATACACCAATACAGAGACGCAGGCAGTATGAATGCCACCACCGAAACGGAAAGCGTTTCCCAGTTATGGCCGTAGGAGCCGAGCGTTTTGGATACCGCGCGCCAACAAATGTCTTTGAGGTATTCTCCCATCCGGCAATTCTATGTCTTTTGTACCTTGCGTCGCGTGAATAATCACGCACTTTCCCTATTTCTCCGGTCCTGGCTCGTTCGTCTCCGTGTCTCTGTGACTCCGTGGCAAATCTTGGCCGCGAGCCAGTCGCCAGAGCTTGGCGTATTTCTGGAAGACATAGAAGCCGGCCATCGTGGCAATGACCAGGCCGGGGAAGCCGTCGCGAAAACCCTGCCGGAAAAGATAGGTTTCGACGAACTTCCAAGGCGGCGCGGCGAGCATCATCAGGACAGCCCTGGGCAGAATCCACCGCTCGCTCCGCCGGTAGGCTTCCTGCGCTGCGAGCGTCGTATAGCGGTCCGTGGTGCGGAAATGTTCCGCAAGGGAATCGCAGGTGAAGTGCAGCAGGTTTCCCTCGAGCGTGCGGACGGGACCATCCACTTCGACGCGCTCATGAACGTAATCGCCCGCCCAGCGGCCCCGGGGCCGGTCATAGAGCCGGAGCTTGTGGTCCGGGTACCACCCGGAGTGACGAATCCAGCGCCCCTGGTAGCAGGCCAGGCGCGGCATCCGAAACCCGGCGGCGTCGCCGGGCCCGGCCGCTTTGAGTTGCCGCAGTTCCGCCGAAAGTTCGGGACTCAAGACTTCGTCGGCGTCCATCGAGAGCACCCACGGGAATCTCGCCTGCCCGGCGGCAAAGTTCTTCTGCCGGGCGTAGCCTTCCCACGGATGCACAATCACCCGCGCGCCATACCGCTCGGCAATCTCCCGCGTCCGGTCCGTACTCCCGCAGTCCACCACCAGCACTTCGTCAGCCACCACAGGGGCCACGGCAAGCGATTCAAGCGCGCGCGGCAGCCGGCGCTCTTCGTTCAGCGTGATGATGACGGCGGAAATTTCAAGCATACGCGAGCAGGATTCGCAGATCGCGGACGTTGGTCCCGGTCGGGCCGGTGACCAACGTATCATGGAGCGCCTGAAAGAAGTGGTAGGAATCGGCCCGGAGGAGGAAGTCCTCGGCCTCCAGCCTAAGCGCGGCAGCGCGGCCGCCGCTCGACCCGTCGGCGATGGCCCCGGCGGCAGGGCTGTTGCCGTCAATCCCGTCCGTCCCGCCGCTTAGCACGACGATTGGCTTCCCGGCGATCTTCGGCGCGCAATAAAGCACAAAGGCCTGATTCCGGCCCCCCATGCCGTCTCCGGTAACCGGACAACTGAGCTCGCCTCCGCTCACCAGCGCCACCGGGCTGCCCGGATACTCTCGCCGCAGCGCCTCCAGCCGCCCCAGCAACGAATCTGCCGCGCGGCGGAACTCCAAGCCGTCGCAAGAAGTATCCGCTTCGGCACAGAGTCCGTTCGACCGGGCCAGTTGCGTCAGCTTCTCCACGGCGTCCGCGTTCGACAGCAGACAATAATAGCGGCTTTTGGCAAAACAAGGGTCGCCCGGCTTGGGAGTTTCAGCCAAGGCGCCGGACTCGAGCAGCGCGCGGATCGAGGCCGGGAATTTCTCCAGCAAGGCGTAGCGGCTCGAGATGCGGCTGCAATCCTCCACGGTCGTCTCATCCGGCATGGTCGGACCAGAAGCCACGGCGGACGGCAGATGTTGGGGCACGTCGGAAACATAGAGCGTGATCTGCGTGGCCGGCGCAGCCTGCTTCGCCAGCCGTCCCCCCTTGATCGCCGAGACGTGCTTGCGGAGCGCGTTGATCTCCTCGATGGCCGCTCCGCACGTGACGAGAACCTGGTGGAACAGCCGAAGATCGTCGAGCGAGACCGCAGGGTGGAGCGGCTTGTCGAGCAGCGCCGAGCCGCCGCCCGAAATCAAAAATAGGACCAGGTCCTCGGGCAAGCTGTTCTTGAGAAGCTGCAACACGACCTCGGCGGCGAGGCGGCTTGCCGGGTCGGGATAAGGATGACCTCCCCGGAAGTACTCATACTCCGGCCGCCGCTGCGCTGGGAGGCTCGGAGCCACCACCACCCCTTCGAACCGCGTCCCCGCCAATTGTTCCGCCGCCGCGTCGGCCATCTCGATGGCGGCCTTGCCGACCGAGACCACCCGAATCGCGCGGGAGCGGGGGATTCGCCCCGGGATCGGATAAACGTCGCCTCGGATTTCGAGAGTGTCCCCGCGGAGGCGCATCGCTTCCCACACCCGAGGCCCGACCTGCAAGGATGGGAGCGTTTCGAGAAATAAACTGCGGCAGAGTTCCCGCGCTTCGCCGAGCATCATCCTTGTTCCCTCTTCATTATGGGATGGCGCGGCAAGTCAGAGGTCTTAGAATTCCGCGTGCAACGCCGACGCGTTCTCATTGGATTGAACCGAGGAGTGTCTTAGCCCTGATTTCCCAAATGACTTTCCCCAAGAGGCTGTACTTCGTAAGCAGATTCCATGCTTCCGTTACTGTCGCACTCAATTCAATATCACAGGGGTACAAGCACGTCAGCTCACTGGCAGATTGGATCACACTCAGAAAACTGATAATGAGCGACGGCCCAACGACTTGCTTTTGAAATGCACCGTCAATCCCCTTGGTCGGATATCGGTCTCTGTATTTTCCGAACATCCTTTTGAAATCTATGGCATCTGGCAATGCATGCACGTAAGAACTCAAATGTTCATATTCCGCATACATCCGAATGAGCATTTGTTTTCGATGCTGATCATTAACCTTACTTATAATGCCCTTGGGTGTTGGAAACCTGTCAATTTTGGCTTTCGTTATGCCGGATGGCAATGAAATGCCGAGTTCCTCTTCCTCAACGGTTCTCCGTTCGGCCTCCGTAACACCGGAGATATGTGTAAGATTATCTATGTGCGGTTGCATTTCGTTAGGGAACCCTACCAATCGCGGAAGGTCCCTCGACTCCTCTTTCTCCAGGAGAAACCGTTTGTAGAATTTCTTCCAGCCATCCTTTATGTAAAGTCCTACCCACTTTGCATCTTCCAGCATCAAACAAATCGCATAAAGGGATTCCAGTTGGACCCGCGCCAAAAGCAGAGCGTCGACCGAAGTCGGTTTTGGTTCTTCGGGATTCACCAATATCCGGATACTGTTATGAGTGTGCTGCATTGCTTCGAAAATTGATGTGATGTAGTTCCTATCCGACTCGGAATACCCGGACGCCTGGCCTTTGAGAGCCTCAGTAGCTCTCACCGTACACCGATTTAACAAACCATCGAGGTCCCCGACCTTTACGCCGGTAGTGGGGTCAATGTCTGATGTAAGTCGGTGTGCGTAATCGCAAATTCTAAAGGCCATCTCTCCTCCTTGCTCGATCCATCAAGCAGTGTTATCCTTGACCTGACTTCTTAGGTGCTTACCCTTTAATGACCTCCCCGGTTGACCAGGTTGGGTGGCACTTGCCCGCTTAAGGCGGCAAGCAGATTTTCCGCCGCCAGCTCGACCATCCGCAAGCGGGTCTGCCGGGAGCCGCTCCCGATATGAGGAGCCAGGACGACGTTCGGCAGGACAAGCAGGCCGGGGTGAATTTCCGGTTCGCGCTCGAAGACATCCAGCCCCGCTCCCTGAATACGGCCCTCGCGCAGGGCCTCGACCAGTGCCGCTTCGTCCACGACCGGCCCCCGGGTGGTGTTGATCAGGATGGCGGTCGGCTTCATCAGCGCCAGTTGGGGCGCGCCGATCAGATGCCGCGTCTCTGGCTTCAGAGGGACGTGCAGGCTCACGAAGTCCGACTCGCGTAAAAGCGTTTCGAGCGGCACGTAGCGCGCGCCGAGTTCCTGCTCGACCTCGGGGGACGCCCGGCGGGGACCCGCGTAGAGCACGATCATCTGAAATCCTCTTGCGCGGCGCGCCACGGCCCGCCCGATCCGTCCCAGGCCGATGATCCCGAGCGTGCCGTGATGCGCGTCGGTCCCGAGCAGCATGTCGAGCTTCCATTGCTTCCACTGGCCGGAGCGCGCGAATTGGTCGGCCTCGACGAGCCGCCGCGCCGCCGCCAGCAGCAACGCAAAGGCAAAGTCGGCGGTCGTTTCCGTGAGCACTTCCGGGGTGTTGGTGACGAGGATGCCGCGCTCGGTGGCCGAGGCCACGTCAATGTTGTCGTAGCCCACCGCGATGTTCGCGATCACCCGCAGCTCGGGCGCATGCTCCATCGCCTCGCGGTCCATGCGGTCCGTCAGTTGACAGAGCACGCCCTGGCAGCCGGCCAGTCCGGCAAACAGCTCCTCGCGCGAAAGGGTGCGGTCCTCCCGATTCCGTTTCACTTCGCACTGCGAAGCGATTTGCGTCAGGACCGACTCAAAGATCGGGCGCGTGATGAAGACCGCGGGCTGCATGGGGGAATTATACAGGGAGAAGTCAGAATCCGAGCCGCGACCGTGAGGGAGCGGACACCCCAGGGAGATGGATGTAGAACTCGGTGACCGCTTGCTGACGCGCGCGGCTCGGATTACAGCGTGCTCAACTCTTTGAGCAAGGCGAGTTCTTCGGGGTTGAAGTGTCCGGCGATTTCGGGCGCGGCCAGGCGGCGTTCGCGCTCTTCGGGGGAAAGCATCCGCAGGTGGCGGAACTCTTCAATCAAGGCCCGGCGGCGCTCCGGCGGGAGCGAGCGCCAGTGGCGGCTGTAGATTTCCCGCGCCTTCGCGCGCTGCTCGGGAGTGAGGCGGCGGAAGTTGTCGAAGCGCCGCTCGACCCGTTCGCGCTCCTCCGGAGGCATCTCCCGGAAGCGGCGCATGCGGTCGCGCAATTCCTCGCGACGCTCGGGGGAAAGCTCCTGAAAGCGCCGCAGGCGGCCCAGCAACTCCTCCTGGCGCTCTTTGGGAAGCTGCTGGAAGCGGCGCAGGGATTCGATCAATTCTTCCTGCCGCTCCTTGGGAAACTCCTGGAAGCGCGGGTTGTTCTGAAGCAGCCGCTCCTGCTCTTCGGGCGGCGCGTCCTTCAAACCTTCCAGCACCCACGGCGGAGGCAACAACATGCGACGGCCCGGCGGGAAAGGGCCCGGCCGGCGACGCTCGAACGTCCGGGGCGTGCCGGGGCCTCCGGGCCTCCTTGGCCTAGCCGATGGACTCGGACCCGGCGGCGGAGCTTCCTGCCACTCCCTTACGCCTGCCCCTCCCTCGACTTCGCTCCCTTCGGCTCCGCTGAGGGCAGGCCAGGCGTGGGCTACTCCGGGCAGCATCGCGGCAACGAGTATGAAGCAAAGCAGACGGTTCATTGCATCACCGGCGTGGTGTTACTCAATTCCTGCAACACTTCAAAATTTCGCAAAACCTCCCAGTCTTCGAGCAGCGGCAAATCCTGATAGAGGGCCGTCTCGTCCCCGGCGGAAGCGACTACCGCTACAGCCGGCGCCGCCGGCTGGCTCATCTCGACTGGGGACGGGGTCGGCGAGTAACGGAGCAGGACTACGCCCACGGTAACCACTACGGCAAAGACAATGGCAAACAGAGACCCGGTGACCGGCCGGGGAATCCACGCCCGCCAAGCGTTTTTCCACCAACCTTGAGTAACGGCTTCTTCTTCCAGGCGCGCCGTCAGGCGGGTCTGGAAGAAGGAAGAAGGCTGGACGCCCTCCCACTCGTCGAGCAGGCCGAGGACCTGCGTGAATCCTTCGATGCGCTCCCGGCAAGCGGGGCAGACGGCCAAGTGGAGTTCCATGGCGTTCCGCTGCGCCGGCGGCAGCTTGCCATCCATGTACGCAATCGCGTTGGTTTCCAGGTCGTTACACTTCATCATCATCGTCAACCTCCGGGGTCACCCTCCGGCGTCAACCTCCAGCCAGATGCGCCAGCCTCCCGCGCAACGTCTCATACGCCCGGAACAGGAGCGACTTCACCGCCGACTCGGAACACTGGAGCGTGGCGGCAATTTCCCGGTAATCGAGATCGTGATACTTGTGAAGAATCACTGCCGCCCGCTGCTTCTCGGGAAGCGTGAGAATAGCGCGGCGAATCTCGACCGTGCGGGTCCGGGCTACGAGACGGTCTTCGACGTTCGGGTCGGTCACGCGCAACTCGCGGATCGGCTCGCCGTCGGGGCCATCGAGCGGAGCCGTATTCCGGGCATGGCGGCCGTCCCGGAGAAAATTCAGCGCGACGTGGGTCGCAATCCGGTAGAGCCACGTCGTGAACTTGGCGGTAGGCTCGTAGCTGTGGCGCGCCCGATACACCCGCAAGAATACATCCTGCGCCAGTTCTTCGGCGATGGCCGCGTTCTGCACCATGCGATAGAGGTAGTTGATCACCGGGTTGCGGTGCTTGGACAACAAGTCGGCGAAGGACCGCTCGTCTCCGCCCTTCACCCGCAGCATCAATTCCGCATCGGACCGGGCGACTACCGCTTCCATATCCAATCGATTAAACCCGGACTTTTCCAGCAAGTTGCGGCCCTTTCCCTGGCGGCTCTCCAGAAGATTTTACCCCCGATCGGTTCCCAATTCCTATCAGGATGCAGGAATCACCCCGCGAGATCACCGGCGATGGAATAATTCTGCGCGTCTCCCGCAACCTGCGTAGGAGCGCCGGGTTTGCATGGTAGACAATAGAATCGTGGAACCGTCCGGGGGTCCGACCCGTCGAAGATTCTAGGTGTACTCTGTGCGGGATGGCCTTCTCTTTCTGGCGCTAACCGCTTGGCTGGCAGGAATCTGCTCGGCGCAAGGCATAGCGCTGCGCGGCCGGGTGCTTGATCCCAGCGGAGCCTCTCTTCCTGGCGTCTTTGTCCAGATTTATCAGGAGAATCAACAGGTTGCGGGAACCTACACGGGGGCGCAAGGGGATTTCCAATTGGGACTTCCCGCCGGAGAGTACCGGATCGAGATCACCGCCCCGAGTTTCGCGCAGCACGTCGAGACCGTCCGAGTCCAGCCCGGCTTGAGGCCGCTTACGATCTCGCTCCAGCTCGCGCCGCTCGAACAGTCACTGGAGGTGCCCGAAGATACCTCAACCATAAGTTCGGAGCCGGACCGCAACCTTTCGGCGATTGTGCTGACCCCGGAAGACTTGCGCGACCTGCCGGAAGCGCCCGAGGAGCTGGCCCAGGTCCTTCAAGAACTGGCCGGTGTCAGCCCTGACGGCGCTGCGGAGATCATCGTGGATGGCTTCACCGGACAGAGGCTTCCCCCCAGGGATCAAATCCAGGAAATCCGGATCAACAGCAACCCGTTCAGCAGCGAATTCAGCCGGCCGGGCCGAGGGCGTATTGAGGTGGTTACCCGCGCCGGGACTGGCGAGTTCCACGGAAACCTGAGTTTCAATCTCCGGGACGATGCCTTGAACGCCCGGCAGGCGCTGGCCGACACCAAGCCACCGTATCAACAACGCTCCTTCCGCGCGAATATCGGTGGGCCGCTGCTCCCGAACCGTCTCTCGGGGACGCTCTCCTTCATGCGCTCCGACGAGCAGGTGAGCGATTCGATCCACGCCGTAACGCCGGATGGCCTCTTGTCCCGTGCAGTTGTACGTCCGGGCAATCGTTGGAGCGCCGAAGGCCGGCTCCAGTACAAGCTGGGGGAGCGACAAACCCTGAACTTTGCCGGGGAAGGCTCTTCCCGCCGGAGAGAGAATCAGGGAGTCGGCGAGACCACGCTGCCGGAGCGCGCTTTCAATTCCGAGTCGAGCGAGTACGGCTTCCAAATTCGGGAGACTGCCGTTCTCTCCCGCTCCATGGTCAACGAAATTCGATTCCGGTTCGACCGGGAAACGTCCCAGAACATCCCGCTAACTGACCGTACAGCGATCAACGTCCTGGACGCCTTCCAGTCCGGAGGCGCTCAGAACCGTTCGCAACAGTCCGAGCGGCAGTACGAGTTCGCCGACATCCTGACGCTTTCCCGGGGCAGGGCCACTTTCCGAACCGGGGTGCAAGTGCGTTACCTGTCGTACGACACGCGCTCCGAACAGAATTTTCTCGGGACGTTTGTGTTCTCAAGTCTCGACGCGTTCCGCGAGGGCCGCCCGGCCACGTTCACCCGCCAGCAGGGCATTCCGGCGCTCGACTTGAATCAACTCGAGATGGGCGCGTTTCTCCAAAGCGACTGGAAGCTCGCTCCCCCGCTGATGGTATCGCTCGGTGTCCGCTACGAGGCGCAAACGAATCTCGGGGATAAGAACAACTTCGATCCGCGAGTGGGCTTTGCCTACACCCTCAATCGAACGACGGCAATCCGCGGCGGGGTCGGGTTGTTTCACCAGCGGCTCAACGCCGGAACCGTCCTCTCGCTCGTCCGGCTTGACGGCACGCGGCAGTCCCAGCTCGTCATCCAAAACCCTTCGTACCCGGACCCGTTCGCCGGCGGCGTGGCCGGCGAAATCGTGCTCCCGGCCTCGGTTCGGACACGCGCCCGGGACCTGGCGGCTCCGTATACCGTGAACTCGTCCCTGTCGCTCGAGAAGCGGCTGCCGCAAGGGTTCTCCGTGGCGCTGACGTATGATTTTGTCCGCGGCATTCATCTGAACCGCAGCCGCAACATGAACGCTCCGCCGCCCGGCACCATCGAGCGCCCGGACCCGTTGCGAGGGAACATCGAGTTGCTCGAGTCAACCGCCGCTTCCACCTACCATTCCGTGGGAATCCGCGTGAATCAGCGCCTGGGGCCGACCTTCATGGTGCTGAATTATGCGCTGTCGTCGCAGAAGAATGACGCGGACGGTCCCTTCTCGCTTCCTGCCGACAACTACAACCTGCGCGGCGAGTGGGGGCGTGCGCCGCAAGATCAGCGGCACGCCTTCTCGACCATGCTCCAATTCTCGCTCCCCTGGGGGCTGCGCGCCAACACACGCTGGCAAACCAATTCCGGCAGGCCCTACGACATCCTCACCGGTTTTGACGACAACCGCGATACCGTCATCCGGGACCGTCCCGCCGGCGTCGCGCGCAACTCCGCCCAGGGTACGGGACTGTTCAACATAGATTTGAATTTGTCAAAGACGATTTCCCTGATCCCTGGTCGGGGAGGATCAGCCGGCGGGCGAGGGCGCGGACCGGATATCCCGGTCGAGCCCCACTTCTTTTTCCAGCAAGGCGGCAGGGGAGGACCCGGAGGACCACCGTTTGGGCGGGGCGGGCCGCCTGGGGGCGGAGGACGAGGCCCGGGCGGTCAGCGCAACAGCGGGCCGGAACTGACGATCTTCGCTGAAATCCGAAACCTGCTCAATCACACCAACTTCATCCGCTACAGCGGCGTGCTTTCTTCGCCCTTGTTTGGTCAGCCGGTCTCGGCGCGCAACCCGCGAGAGATCGGCCTCGGCCTGCGCTTCAACTTCTGATCCGGGCCGCGCTCCCGCCCGCTTCTCGTCCGATTCAGCGGGCCCACTGCGGAGACATTGGGACAGAAACCCGCAGAGCGGACTTCTCCTGGTTTCGGCGAGCAACTTCACCCCGGATCCGTTGGGACTCTTCGGGCGTGAACAGCAAAAAGCCGCAAATGATGTCGCACAAGTCCTTCTTGTTCCATCGGGCGCGCATGATCCCGAAGGGGCCATGGGAATTCGAGCCTAGCAGCAAGTGACCGATCTCGTGCGCCATGCCATAAGCCAGGATTTGAGCCTTCTCGTCGCTGCTCGAAACGATTCTGCTGGGCCGGACCGGCCCTCCCTCTATGGCCAGTTTCTCGGCGATGTGGTCGAATAGATAGACCACGTTGCGGTTCAGTTCATCGGGCGTGCCTGGAGCTAGGCCGAGCGCATACTTACGAAGTCCCAACGATTCGGCCGCTTCGCGTGTGAGGATGTGAAGGAAGAAGTCGGAGGGTCCTAGCTCGCCCGCCTCCTGGACTGGTTGCTCTTCGGAAGACAACGGACCGTCGAGCAGCACTGCATCCACGCCGGCTTCGCGGAAGAGGTATCTTGCCACTCGTTGCGCTCGATGGAGTGTGGATTCATCCACCCCGGCATAGTTGTAAACGTATACAGTGATGCGCGAGTTCGGCGCCAGCTCGCGTGCCTGAGCCATCTGCCCCAGGCTACCCCACCCAACAAGAAAAATGCAAGTGATTGTTACATAAAGACTTGCTGATTTAGGCAAGGCACTAGCCTCTCCCCCGCATCGGTGCCCCCGCGAGAGATAGCAACTCTTGTGCCAAAGGGTAATCCGAGCCGCGCAGTTGCAAGCGGCCACAAGAACAGTAAGAAGTGACCAGGGGAGAGTGACGAGCGAATCCGAGCGGCGGCCGCAAGGGAGCGGTCAGAAAGCAGTGACGAGTGATGAGTGGTGGGTGAGAAGAAAAGCCCTGACGAGAGGGTTCATCCCGGAATGAACCACTCTTGACTCATCACTGCCCACTGAGGTTACGCCGGCTTGATTTTGCCGCCGGCTTCCAGGCGGAAGCGGGCATTGCGCCAGATCACTTCGTTGCCAAAAAAGCTCGCCACCCAGACCCCGAAGGCCAATAAGTCGCGCAGCGGAAGCAGCCAGAAGTATTTGGCCACTACGGGATCCCGGCAAACCAGGACGCCCGAGACCCAGGCAGCCAGCAAGCGAGTGAAGAGGACTGCGACCAGAATAGCCAGCGCCGGCGGGGAGTCAGGCTGAATGAAACAGGCCAGCAAGGCCAACGGCACACCGAACGCCAGGAGCAACCCAGGATACCCGCGCGGGCTGCATGCGCGGATGGTCCGCGCCCAGCGCAGTTGTTGACGAAACATTTCCGAAAAGGTACGATCCGGGAGCACAGTCTCGACAACAGTATGAGAGAGGTGAACGCGGTAACCCGCTTCGGCGATCTTGCGCCCCAGGATGTAGTCGTCAGCCAGGTAGCCGGCCCAGAGGGCAATGCCGCCGATTTCGGCGATCTGCTTCTTGCGCGTGACCATCGCCGCGCCGAGGGCAAAGCGGACCCCTCGCGCCAGCCGCGCCAGAAGTACCTGGCCGGCAAAGTCGCCGCTCATGCCGAGCGCCTCCAGGATCGAACGAAACTGCTTCGCGGGAACGCCGCGATAGAGACAGGTGACCATCCCGACACGCTCGTCAGCCAACGGCCGCACCACCCGGCGCAGAAAACCCGGCTCCACGCGCACGTCGGCGTCGGTCACAACAAGAATCTCATGCGCGGCTTCTTCGATCATCCGTTGCAGTTTGCTCATTTTGGGATTCACGCCCGCAGCGTCCGGAACGGCAACCACCTTCACTGCAACGCGCGGGAAGTCTCGCTGCAACTGTGCAATCGTCCAATGCGCCGGGTCACGCCCGGCGGGATCGCTCAAGCCGAAAACGATCTCGACGGCGGGATAGTCTTGGCGGAAATAGCTCGCCAGGCTGGCATAAAAACTTGGCTCGATGCCCTGAACTGGTTTCAGGACCGAGACGGGTGGGGCGAAGTCGTTCCCTTGCTCCCGCTCCCGGCGGAACAGCACGGAGGCACAACAGACCGCCAGATAGTACACCGCCGAGCAAACCGCCAGAATCAGAGGCACATAGAAAAGTAGAAAAACGGTGAGGAAACGAAAGGAGATCACGCTACTTGACCCGCTTCATGGTTCGCGGAAACGAACCGTCCGCGATGGTTGACCCCTCGCCGGCAATGTCCGCTGCTCATAGGACATACGAATATCATGAAACGGGTCTCGTTCCTAAAAATCCGCCACCGCCACCAGCCGCCCTAGAATTGGAGCCGCAACAGGAACTGGATCACGCGCCCGCGGTTGGCGGTGTTGGTAATCTTGGCGTAGGTCTCGTAGGCCATCTCGTCGTTGAAAGGCTCAAACTGCGGGTGGTTCAAAAAATTAACGAACTCCGTGCGGAATTGCAGAGTCACCGGCTCCCGCAGCAAGAACTCTTTTTCGAGAGCCAGGTTCCAGTTGTTCAGCCCGTCGGTACGAAACGTCTGGAAGCCAAGGTTTCCACGTCCTGCCGGAGCGATGTTGGAATCAAAGGAGTCGCACGTCATGTACGGGAGGACGGCTCCCGGCTCCCCAGGCCGCTGGCAGGTCTGCGCGCCCAGGCGAGTCGGCGAGGTGTCCGGGTGGTCCAAAGTCCTCCACAAGATTCCTGGGTTCAAGAGGTTGGGCCGGTCCCCTCCCACTCCGTCCACATTGCCAAAACCGGGGGAATCCGACCCCGTGTGAATATGAATGGGGGTCCCCGATCGGACCGACGTGGTTCCGGAGATTCTCCACCCCCCTGGAAACAGGGATTTGAGTCCTCGGTAACCGCGGCCCCAGGGGAACTGGTAGCGGTAACCGATGGTCAGGGAGTGAGGGGTATCAAATTGTTCCAAGCCCTTCATGTCCCCGATAATGTCGTTCTCAATGGTGCTGATATGACCGAGACCGCTGATGTTGGCGAAGGATTGGGTGCCCGTGCTGTTAATCGCTTTGCTGAACGTGTAGCGGAGATTCCAGGAAAGCCCGCCCGACAGGCGCTTGTCCGCGGTAACTTGCAAGGCGTCGAGATAAGCGATCGTACCGTTGGAGATGGTTGAGATTTCAAGGTATCCGGGGTCGGGGCGGCGCTGATTGATGGTGCCCGTGGTGGTAGGGATTCCCGGAACGGGTCTCGCGCGGTTCGTGACTACGTTGACCGGCAGTTGAATCGTCCGGCTCCCGATGTAAGCGACGCGCAGCGATACGTTCGAGGGCAACTCCCGCTCGATGGCGAAGTTGTAGAGGTGGGAGTAGGGGGTCACCATGTCCGGACTGATCCGATTGAGCCCCGACCGGCGAAGCTCGGCGCCCCGCAGGGGTTCGAGCAGATTGGGATTGTCCGTCGAAATGACCTGAACGGCGGGCGGGTTGAACCGGGCTCGTTGATAGAGCACCGGGAAAATGGAACTGTATTGGATGCCATAACCGCCACGCAGAACAGTTTTTCCCCCACCAGGATTCCACGCCAAGCCGAACTGCGGAGCCAGGTTCGTGGCGTCGGTACCGAACGGAATCGCCGTCAGGTTGTTCACCTCGCTCGGAGCGGTGACGATCTCGTGGCGCAGCCCGAGCGAGAGAGTTAAGTCAGGGCGCAGCCGGATGGTGTCCTGCAGATAGTAGGCCAGTTCCCAATTCCGAAATCCCCGGTAGAGCTCTCCGATACTCACTCGAAACTGGGTGGGGGTGCCGAGCAGGAAGTTCTGCACGGAGGTCCGCCCAAAGTTCGGGCCGAAGCTAAACTCGCCCCGCGTGTTGTCGCTCTGCAAGTCATTGGTCTGAAGCCGGGAAACCAGTACGCCCGCTGCCAGCCGATGGCTCCCTCGCGCCTGGCTTACGTCGCCGGAAAAATGATAGCGGTTCTCCACGCGGCGCCGGGGGTAACTGTCCCCCGGCCCGAGACGGGTCAAATCCCTTCCGAATAAAATTTCGGGAACGACATTCCTTCCCAGCGGAGCCAGCAGTTTCTTATACCGGTCCGAAACGTCCAGTAACACTGCCAGCCGGTCGAAGTTCTGCGCCAGCCGCAGGGTCGTCTGCGGGGTGAGCGGGCGATTGTAGCCCAGATGAACACTCTGCGGCCGGAGGAACGTGACCGGGTTTTGTCCCGCCACGAACTCAAACGGATGCTCGGTGGAATCGAGGAATCGTTGCTCCAGGACCAGTTGGCCGGATTCCTTGGAACGATATGCCAGGCGCGTCGAGAATGCTGTGCTGACGATGTCCCGGACGGCATTGGTATTGAGCTGTCGGAGACTGACGTACGGCAGGTTGGGCACTTCAACGGGGTACGCCTTGAGAAGCCCGGCGATCAGGGGGCGCACGGCGGGATCGGTGGTAAGGGGGACACGCTCCGATGCCAGGGGGACCTGTACGTTCCCGTTGATGTAGCCGGAATCCCGGGTCTGACTGGCCGCAAAATTAAAGTCCAGCCGCTGGTTCCAGACAGGCCCGCCCATCTGGCCGCCAAAGTCGTTGCGCCGCCAGGGCAGCAAATTTCCGACCGTAAAGAACGATCGGGCATTGAAGCTGCTGCTCTGGTGGGCTTCGTAGAGCGAGCCGTGAATATTTCGGAGCGGCGCTCCGGCACGGGCCCACTCGATATCCCTCAACAGGTAGCCATACTGCACCCCAAAGAAATTCTCCTCGGCCCGGAACTCCCGGTGGAACTGCACATCCGCACCCCGACGATTGATCTCGCGCGTGATTTCATTGGTATCCAGTTTGACGTAGAACAAATTCGGATTGAGTTCCTCGACTCCCCGTAAAACCGCTTGCTCGGCGCTCGACCGCAGGCGGAACGGCAACTGCACGGTCTCGCTCTCCTCTCGCACCGCGACGTTTTCCTGGGTCAGGTCCGCGTATCCCGCTTTCTTGACCACAATCGTATAAACACCCATCGGCAAAGACGGCAGGGAATAGCTGCCGTCCTCGGAGGTGAGCACGGTCTGGGTAAAATCCGAGTCTTTTTGCCGAATCACGACCTCGGCGCTGGCGATGGCCGTCCCTTCCTGATTGGTTACCTTTCCCGCGATCATAGCAGCCCAGATGTTCGATGCGGGGAACAGCAGAAGCGCCGCGAGAACGATTCCGCCGGCCCGATGAACTCCTCGGATGGCCTTGCAGCAGAACGATGAAAGCATTGCAGTCCTCAATCTTGCGAGAAAATTATGCCGTTCACAACATGCGTTTCGCGACGGCACAGCACAGAAGGCAGTCGCTATAACATTGTACGTTAGGGCGAAGCGGGAGGTTTCAGAAAAGGGCAGGCTCTACAGCGAAATCAGGGCAACTCCCAGGCCCACGCAGGCGGCTCCCGCCCAGCGGAGATGGCTGATGTGTTCGCGGAGCAGATACCGGGCAGCCACCGTCTCGACGATGAAGCTGACGGCCGTCGCGGGCACAACCCAACTCAAGTCGGCGCGGGCGAGCAGCGCCAGGAGGCTCGCGAAGGCAATCGCCTTGCAAACCACCCCGACCCAGATCGCGCCGTGTCGCGCCACCCGGCCGATAATCCCGAGCAGTACCGCCGGACGGAGGCTCGAGACCTCCCCCACGTCTTTCATCCCGCGCGTAACGCTGACGTCGCCGGCTGCCCCGGCCAGGATCACCACCGCCAATAACGTGAAATCGAGCACAGCCAGCTCTCCCGTAATTGCCTATTCCGAATCTGCCGTACTGTCGGCTAAGCCTTCCGCCAGCACTGCCACAGCAGGCGCGGCAACGCTGCGCGCCGCGTGCGTCCGGGCAACCAGGCAGGTTCCCGCCACAATCAATGCCGTGCCTGCCCACCGCAGGGGCGAAATTTCTTCGTGAAGAAAGATTCGGGAAAGTATCGCCGTCAGAATATATCCGGGCGCCGTAGCGGGCAACACGAAGCTCAAGTCGGCCCAGGACAGCGCGGCCATGTAACAGGCCAGGAAGACGATCAGCAGGAAAACGCCCACAATGACCCAAGAGTTGAGGACCACCTGAACGGCGGCCTGGAGCAGCCACGCGGCTCCGGACGCTTCCAGCACCGGAAAATTCTTCATCCCTTTGCCCAGGCAGACCGAACCCACTGAGTTGGCCAGGACCGCCACCGAAAGTACCACTGCCGTTTTCATTGTCTGCTGGGAAAGGGGTCAATCGCCCGCCGGGCCCGCCGCAAGAGTCCTTTGCAGGGCCGCTCGTCGTTCGGCCACGAACTTCTTCCGCTTCGAGCGCAGGTCGAGATACTCCCGGGCTTCGTGGTAGAGGCGCTTCCGCTCTTCGGAATCGAACACTGCTTTACGGATCACCCGCCAGACGACGCGCGGCCGGAAGTAGTATTCCCCGTAGAACTGCTCCACCGACTCCAGAATGTCCAGGTTGCTCAGGCCGGGATAGGAGATATTCGGAAGCTGATGGCCTTCGGCGTCGGTCATTGACTCGCTGGTCAAATACCCATTCTTCTCCACGTAGTCGTAGAATTCCGTTCCGGGCAAAGGATGGGCGACCGAGACCTGGATCGTCTCAGTATCGAGCTTCTTGGCGAAATCAATGGTCCGCCGGATCGTCTCCGGGGTCTCGCCGGGCAGCCCAACGATGAAGTCCCCGTGAATCACCAAGCCGAGCTTCTTGCAGTTCTTCGTGAAGGCGATGGCCTGCTCGATGGTGGCGCCTTTCTTGATGTTTTTCAGGATTTGCGGGTCGCCCGACTCATAGCCCACGATCAGTAAGCGGCAGCCGGCGTCCTTCATTGCTTTCAGGGTCTCGTAGTCCACCGTCACGCGCGAGGTGCAGGACCAGGTGAAGTTCAAGGGCTTCAACTTGGCGCACAACTCGACCACGCGCGATTTGCGGATGTTGAACGTGTCGTCGTCGAAGAAGATTTCCTTCATGTGCGGGAAGTAATCGAGCGCGCGGCGGACCTCTTCGGCAACGTTGTCCGAGCTGCGCGTCCGCCAGGGATGCCCGCTTAGCGTCTGCGGCCACAGGCAGAAGGTGCAGAGCGCCGGGCAGCCCCGCTCCGTGTAGAAGGCGATAAACGGGTTCAGCAGAAACGGCACGTTGTACTTGGTGATGTCGAGGTCGCGCTTGTAGATGTCGGTTACAAACGGCAGCGCGTCGAGGTCCTGAATCGGCGTCGCCTCCGGGTTGTGGATCACGCGCCCGTTGCGCCGGTAGCTGACTCCCGCAATCTCTTCGAGCGGCTTCCCGGCGGCGAAATCTCTCACCGAATAGTCAAATTCTTTTCGGGCCACGAAATCAATCGCCGAGGAAGCGAGCAGGCTCTGCTCGGGCCGGGCGGTGACGTGCGGGCCGACGAAGGCCACTTTCAGGCGCGGGTTCGTGTCCTTCATCATCTCGGTGAGCCGGATGTCGCTCGCAAAGCCCGCCGTGCTCGTGAAGAGCACCACGAAGTCATACTCCCGGGCCATTTGCAGCGTCTGCTCGACCGTGACGCCGTGCGGCGGCGCGTCCACCACCTTGCTCCCCGGGATCAGTCCCGCCGGATAGCAGAGCCAGACCGGGTACCAAAAAGAAGTGATCTCCCGCGTGGCCGGCCAGCGGGAACTAGCGCCACCATCAAAACCTTCAAACGAGGGAGGATTTAGCAGGAGTGTTTTCATCGCATTGCTCAAAGGGCCATGCTAGCATGAGCCAAGGCGAATCGGAATCTGTTTTTCTTGATCGGCGTCCATTTACAGTTAAACGGGAGATATTTCAGGTTAGCTCATCATTATCTTATTAGCTTTCAGGTAGCCATCGGACTATAATCGCGCCGTTGGCGGGAATGCATGAGGGGTGAACCATGCGTCTGCCCACCAAACTCGCTCGTCCCATTGCAAATCTGTTGGAGCAGTTGACGCACACCGGCGACGCCGTGTATGCGGTAGATGCCCACGAGTGCATCATTTTATGGAATCAGGCCGCGTCATCCCTGCTCGGATACACTTCTGCGGAAGTTCTTGGTAAGCATTGCTACGAAGTCATTCAGGCCAAGGATTGCGACGGGAACAAGGTCTGTCAAAAGCACTGCTCCCATATGGAACACGCCAAGAGATATCGCTGGCAGTCTCATCAAAATTTCCTGGCCTGTTCCAAAAGCGGGGAGAATGTTTTGGTGGATGTTACCACCTTGTCCATCCTTTCCCCGCAACGGGAACTCTCTGCTCTCGTGCATATCTTCCGGCAGGCCGACCCGAACGCGCCTGCCCCACAGTCAAGTTTGCAACCGGCGTCTCCGAATGGGCCGATGGCAGGACACCGAAATGTGCCCGCATCCACATTCCCGCTGAGCGCCCGGGAGATGGCCGTGCTCCTGCTGATGGCCGAGGGGCTGAGTCCAAAAGAGATCGCCGCCCAGCTCTTCATCAGCCCCGTTACCGTCCGCAACCATCGTCAGAATATTTTGAGGAAGCTGGATGTCCACACCCGCCTGGAAGCCATTCTGTGGGCCATCCGCCGCCGGGATTAGTGTTAATGCAGTTCATTTGGAGGGGGTTGTTAGACGATCCCGGCTTGCCGGGATCAAGGTGTTAGCCGGGGGCAGCGCCCCCGGAAACGGGACACCCCAGGAAACGCCGACCCCGAAGGGGTCGCACAAATGGCGCTCTTGCCCGACGTGACCAATCTGTACGACCCTTTCAGGGTCGAACCTTGAATGGCTTTGGGCCTTGGTTCCGGGGGCGGTGCCCCCGGCTATCTTTGTGAATCCCTTTCGGGGATTTTGCGCTGCGCAATCTCTCCCGGAATGTCGGTGAGACACCCAGGTCTTAGCCCCGTCGCAACTCACCTTTTATCCTGACGTTAGCCCACCACGCGCATGGCCCGGACCCATTATCTACGGGACTGCGAATGATGCACTTACATCATTGACCGGGTTGGGGGGGGACGCTATCGTCCAATGGATTTGATCCCCCTAACTGGTCAGGAGGGAAACCGATCGGATTGTTTCCCTTAGAACGAAATGAAGTCGAAAAGGAGGTGAGTGAGCCATGAAGGTATTTGCAGTCTCGTTTCTGTTGTTGACTACAGCGGGCATTTTCCCCGCCTTGGCACAGAACCAGGGCAACGCCGCGTCAGGAAAGGGAAAACAGACAGTGACTATTCGCGGAAAGCAAGTCGGGTCCATTTCTGTTTCCCCTGCCTTGCAAGAAGCGATCGAGAAGAAAACGGGCAAACGACCCGACCCGGACCCCGGTTCGGCTGGGCCGAACGCCTTTGTCAGCAAGCACGGGTTGGTGCGTCTCTCGCCCTATGCAACGCAAGGGTCTGATAAGAAGAAATAGAAGGGTTCCAAAACTTTTTTCCCAACCGAAGGAGGAACTGAACATGAAGTCACGGTATAGAATCTGGCTGAATACGATCGCGGTTATTGCCCTGCTCCAGCTTGCCAGCCGAGCGTTTGGGCAAACGTGCCTCACAATCCAATCCGGATTGATCAAAGCTGAAAACGGAAATACGGTAACGCTCGGTTTCGACCAGTGGGGTTACAACTATCAGGCCCATATCTATGAGGGACTTTACGCCAACTTCCCTCGCCCCTCAACCCCCTATACTGAGGAAACCTGTGGCGCTGCTGGATATGGAGAATTAGGATGCACTCAGCTTCAAATGAAATGGAGTGATTCCTGGCTCTCTAATAAAAGTTGTGATGGTGACACCACGATTGACCGTCACTTTGGATTTACTGGTTACCGCGGTTCCGGGGCATGGCTGACGAACCACTTTGTAGGGTCTTACACGCAGGACGGAGACCTCATTCACTGGACGGATTTCGTGAAGGTCATTGCGGCTCCATTGAGTGCTTATCGCTGTTCGGAAGCGTCTTGCGATACGTTTGATTCAAACCTCGGCTTTGACTACTACGGCGAAGGCAAATATTTCACAAGCAACACCCTACAGACCGAAATCGGCCCGGTCATTTGGGGCGACTTTGCCGTAATTCAGGAAGTGTGGAACGATCCAGGCATGGGCCTGCATGGGATTTTGTTCCATAGTCCAGCGAACCCCGGTTTAGGCTACTGGGGCAACCAGCCCTAAAGCCAACTCCTGATAGAAAGGGCAGTGTTCGTCTCGGGGAATTGGCTCACTGGCCTGCCGGGGGTTTCCGGGGGGACGCCCCCTGGTAGGCCAAGGTGGTAGCCACGGCATGTTTCTTTATGCCGTGGGCTTGTTCCGGGTTTGTTCCGGCAAAAGCCCACGGCATCCCGCCAAGCGGGACCGTGGCTACACCGCTTGCTTACGCGCGCCTTTCGGTCCAGAGGGACCGTCAGGACCCGAGGCGCGGCCCGGATTGCGGTCTCGCGGGGGAAGCCTGATACGCCATCTGGTTGAGTTTGCTGATGCGCAGGTGCATGGGCGGGTGGGTGGCGAGCAGGTCGGCCACGAAGCCTTCCCGCAAACCGACTTTTCTGCCCAGCGGGTCGGCGATGCAGAGGTGCGCTGCGCCGCGCTTGATCGAACCGGTGGGCGCAACGTCCATTTCGATCTTTTTCAGGGCCGCAGCGAGGCCCCCCGGGTTGCGGGTCAGTTCTGCGCCGGTGGCATCGGCCAGGTATTCCCGCTCACGGGAAACGGCCATGGCCAGGATTTGCGCGATGATCGGCGCGAGAATGACGGTGATGATCCAGAGCGCGAACACCAGAATCGCCACGCCGCCCCCGCCCCCCTTGGAGCGTCGCCCGCCTCCCCCGCCGCGAGAACCACCGAAACGCATGGTGCGCAGCGCCCAGTCGCTCAGCAGGACCACGGCTCCGACGAGCGCCGCGATGGTGGTCATGACGCGGATGTCGAGGTTGCGAATGTGGCTCATCTCATGCGCCACCACTCCCTGCAACTCTTCGCGGTTCAGCTTCTCGAGCAGCCCTCGGGTCACGGCGATGGAAGCATGTTGCGGGTCAGCCCCGGTGGCGAACGCGTTGGGGTCGGCGTCCGGGATCACGTACACCTTCGGCATAGGCAGGCCGGAGGCAATGCGCATTTCATCCACGACGTTGAGCAACTGCTTCTGATTCAGGTCCGTCGTCGAAGAAAGAATCTGCGTGGCCTGCGCCGACGCCAGGACCGCCCGGTCCCCGTTGCGAAGCCCCCACCAAGCCTGGCCCGAGCCGACCGCCAAGGCCAGGATCGTGCCCAGCGGGATGGGGAAACCTTCGGCCGGTTCGCCGGCAGGCCCGGCCCCTCCCGAACCAGACCAACCGCCGTATCCCAAATAGAAAAAGTCAAACCCCAGCCCAAGGAATACGAAAAAGATGATGAAAACCGCGATGACGATCCAGGTGGTTCGCCGGTTCGCTTCCTGCTGTTCGTAAATGTTCATCGTGCAACTCGTGGGCTCCGCATCCGGTGCAAATGGTAGCCACGGCATGTTCTTTATGCCGTGGGCACGTTCTGGTTCCCCTTTGGGAGGACAACAGCCCACGGCACACAAAACGTGCCGTGGCTACCCCGACTTCAGACCTCCGGCAGCGGTGCGGGAGTTTCCCTCGGCATCCGCAAGAGCTTGCTGATCCGGTTGGCCATCGGCGGATGCGTGGCCAACAGGTCTGCCCAAAACCCTTCCTTGAAACCCGATTTTCGCCCGAGCGGGTCGGCGATGCACAGATGCGCGGTGCCGCGCTTCATGGAGCGTGTGGGGGCGAAATCCATCTCGATTTTTTTGAGAGCCGAGGCCAGCGCCTCCGGATGGTGCGTCAGTTCCGCGCTGCCGGCGTCGGCCAAATACTCCCGCTCCCGCGAGACCGCCATCGCCAGGACCTGCGCGATGACCGGAGCGAGGAACGCCGTCCCGAGCCAGAGCAGCAGCAAGGGAGCACGGGTGAGTCCTTTCAGGCCTCGTGTCAGAGCTCCTTGGCTTGCTTCAGCCGCAACTCCGATCCCGCCTCTCATGCACCGCTGCACCCAGTCGCTCAGCAGAACGGCCGCTCCGACGAGTGCGGCGATCACCGTCATCAGGCGCACGTCGTAATTCCGGATGTGGCTCATCTCATGCGCAATCACCGCCTGCAACTCTTCGCGGTTGAGTTTGTCGAGCAGCCCTTGGGTCACGGCAATCGAGGCGTGGGCAGGGTCCCGGCCGGTCGCAAAAGCGTTCGGGTCCGAGTCGCCGACAACGTAGACGCGCGGCAGGGGCAATCCCGATGCGATGGTCAACTCCTCGACCACGTTCAGCAAGTCCTTTCGCTGCGGATGCCAGGTGCCGGGATAGACCCGCACGGCCATCGCCGAGTCCAGCACCGCCTGGTCGCCGCCGTAAAGCGACCAGAGCGACCAATAACAAGCCAGGCCCAGAAAGATCAAGGTCACATAGGGGCGCGCGGGACGGGGAAGGAACGAGCGATCGTTTGGCGGAACCCACGGGTCAAATCCCAGATAGTAATAATCGAGTCCGAACCCCAGGATGGCGATCAGGACAACGAAGGCCACGATCACCGCAAGGGTCTTGCGGCGGTTCGCTTGCTGCTGCTCGTGGAGGTTCATTGGAAACCAGTGACGAGTGACCAGTGAAAAGTGACGAGAAAAAGGCACTCATGATTTACTCTTTGCTTGTCACTTGTCACTTGTCACTTGTCACTTAACACTTGTCACTGTCTTACTCTGCTCGTCACTTATCACTCATCCCTTGTCACTGTCTGATTGCTACTTCTTGAGCGACAGGTTCACGGCCGGCACTTCCCGCTCGGCGGCGACGGTGATCTCAAACAACTCCGCCAGCTTGAAGGCGAACATCGAAGCAACCACGTTGCCGGGGAAGACCTGCTGCGCGATATTAAACGCGGTCGCAATGTCGTTGTAAAACTGCCGGGCGAAAGTGATCTTGTTCTCCGTCGAGGTCAGTTCCTCCTGGAGTTGCTTGACGTTCTCGCTCGAGCGCAGTTGCGGGTACTGCTCGACGACGACGAAGAATTTGGAGAGGGCGTCGCTCAAGGCGCCTTCCTTGGCTGCGGCGTCAGCGGCCCCGTGCGCTCCCATCGCCGCCGAGCGCGCCGCGATCACCTTTTGCAGCGTATCCTGCTCGAACTCCATGATCCCCTTGACCGTGTTCACCAGGTTCGGGATCAGATCGTGGCGGCGCTTGAGCTGCACGTCAATCTGCTTCCAACCGTTGGTGACCTGGTTGCGGAGCGTCACCAGGCCGTTGTACTTCATAATCACCCACACGACGCCGAGCGCGAGAATCCCTAATATGATCAATGCGACCATTGCAGTTCTCCTTCCTCAGCTTGTCTCACCTTGTTGTCATCCCTGTCATCCCGAGCCCGGCGTGCGGGAGAGGGACCTGCTCGTTTTCCCCCGCTGCCGGCGGCAGACCTCTCCTGCCCAATCCAAACCTTACCGGAAAACCGAGCGGATTTCGCCCGTCACGCGCAGCAACTCAATGCGGGCAGCCTCGGCGCGGTACTGGGCCTGGAACCAGTTGACCCAGGCCCGGCTCTCTTCGACGCGGGCTTGCTCGACGGCGAGGCGGTTCGCGCGGCCTTCCTCAAAGCGCGCCAGCGCGGCCTCGACCGTACGGCGGGCGAATTCAAGCTCCAGGCGAGCGACCTCCCGCGCCGCCCCTTGCTGCTGGGCCTCGGCCCACAGTTCCCGGACGCGCTGGGCAATGTTGTCCTGTCCCTGCTCGAAGCGATAGGTCGCCTCGAGCAACTCCGCTTCTGCTTTCGACATACGCGCCGCGCGCCGCTCCCGGTCGTAGATCGGCACCATGACGGAAACTCCGAGCGTGGCGTTGTGCCGCGCGAACTTTCGAAAGTAGTCCGAAAAGTTGTTGATGTTGCTAAAGAGGCCATACTGGCCCACCAGATTGATGCGCGGCCAGCGAGTGGCCTCTTCGCTTCTTACGTGAAATTGCTTGGCCCGCACTTCTTCTTGCAGGGCTTGAAGGCCGGGGCTGCGTTCGAGGGCAAGGGAAATGAGCCGGTCCACTGTCTCATCGGCCCCCGGCGGGGGAATCTCCGCCGGGGCGGTGACAATCGCGTCCGTCTGCGGGATGCCCGTGAAGCCTCGCAGCCGGATTTCGAGCACTGTCGCCTGGGTTTCGAGCGCCACCTGTTCGCTCCGGGAACGCGCCGTGTTGAGCCGTGCGCGCGTGGTTTCGAGCGGCGGGTCGAGACCAGCCCGGACGCGCTCCTCGACGATCTGCTCGACGGCGAGGAAGTTCTCATTGCGGCCGCGAACTGATTCGAGCGAGCGCCGCGCGCGGTCGAGGTCGAAGTAGGTTACGACCGTCGCCGCGACCGTGTCGTCGAGCGTTTGCTCCAGGCTCCGCTCGGACGCATCGCGCATCTTTCCCGCTTGCCGCTCCGAATTCCGCAAGCTGGCATTGAAGAGAGATTGCGAGGAGGCAACCTGAAAAATCGCGGGCGCGGAGCCTTCAATGCTGAGCGGGAAGCCGCGGGTCCCCGCCAGGCCTGTCCCAACGAAAATCTGCGGCCGGAACTGCGAGCGGATTTCTTGTCGCTCGGCTTCCGCGCGCGAGACCGCAGCCGCGGCGAGGCGCACCTCGCGGTTGTTCTGCATGGTGAGGGCGATAGCGTCCGACAGCGTGAGACGGCGCGCGTCCCCGCTTCTCCCGGGCGGCGGCGTCGAGGTTTGCTGGGCCAATAGCAAGGGCCTCGGTCCTACTAGCAGGCACAGGACAACTCCGGCCCCGCAGAGGGTCGTTCGGTTCGTTTTATTCATAGCGTAAGGCTTCCGTTGGATTGAGTTTGGCGGCCCGCTCGGCCGGAATGATCCCAAAGACCACGCCGACCAGGAACGAGACCACAAATGCGATGACAATCGCCAGGGTCGGGATCGGGATGCGAATGCCTTCGACAAACTGCTGCGCAGTCCAGGGGATGCCGACACCGACCAGAATGCCGAGGAGTCCGCCGAAAACGCTGATCATGGAGGCTTCCATCAGGAACTGCGTGCGCACCGCCCGGCGGCCCGCGCCGAGCGCCATCCGCACGCCGATCTCGCGCGTCCGCTCCGTGACCGTCACCAGCATGATGTTCATGATGCCGATGCCGCTGATGACGAGCGCGATGGCCGAGATCAGCAGCAAGACCACAGTCAAAGCCATGGCGATGTTGCCCGCCGCGGCGAGGATTTGCGTCAGGTTCTCGGCTCGATACACCGCGCCGGAGCGATGCCGCCGCTGGATGACTTCCAAGATCGCGGCCGTGGCCCGGGGCACGTTGCTGGCGCGGTCCGCCGAAGCGTAAATCTGGTCCACGGCTTGTGCGCCCGTGAGGATCGTCATCACCGAGATGGGCAGCATGACGGTTTCGCGGGTGATCTCGGACTGGCCGAAGGTCTCGGCGCCTTCCTTGAAAATCCCGATAATCGTGAATTCCAGGCCCCGGACCTTGATCTTCTCTCGCTCAACCCATCCGTTCGGGAAGAGGATCTTGGCCAGCGCCTCGGTAACCAGACAGACCCGGTTCCGCTGCTGGTCGTCCGTCTCGTCAAAGAAACGCCCGTCCAGGACCTTGAGATTGCGGATGATCCGGAAGCCGGGATTGACGCCGATGATCGAAACCTCGCTATAACGATGATCGAGCACGAGCCGGTCGCGCCCTAAAACGATGGCGGAGACGGCGGTCAGGTTCGGCACGCTGGCGCGGATGGCCTCGACATCATCGAGCGTCAGAGCGTCGGAGATCGAGTTGGTTCCGGTAACCGTAGGGCTGCTCTCATTGACGGTGTAAATCATGTTCGACCCGACCCCTTCGATTTGCCCCAGAACGTAATCACGGCTGGTCAGCGCGATGGTCGAGACCAGGATGACCGAGCTGGTGCCGATCACCATCCCGAGGGTGGTCAGCCCGGTGCGGACTTTGTTGACGCGCAGAGCGTCATAGGCGAAAGCAACCGCTTCCTTGAGGCTGCGCAGCCAGGAGACCAGCGCCTCCCCGCGTTGTGAGCGCAATCGAGAGGCGGTTCGGATTCTGACTTCTGACTCCTGCGTTTCACTCATCACTTGTCACTCGTCACTGCGTTAATCACCGCTCGCCTATGCGCGCGGCTCTGACTACTGCGAGTTGCTGCGCACCCGCATCCCTTCCTGGAGCGGCTGTTCGCCGGCCAGGACCACTTCCTCGCCGTCCTGCAAACCGTTGCGAATCTCCACCCGCGTCGCGCTGATGATGCCGGTCTCGACCGCACGCCGTGCCAGCACGCCTTCTCGGACGACAAAGACGTGGCGGGCGGCATCGGCTCCCAAAACTGCTTCGCGGGGAATCGCCAAGGCGTCGGTCTTGCTCTCCGTTACGATTTCGACGTCGAGGTTCATATTGGGGAGCAGTTCTCGCTTCGGATTGTCCAGGGCACAGGTGACTTCTCCCACGCGGCGCGCGCCGAGTTCTTTGATCTCCGCCGGAAGCTGCTCGACCTCGCCGCGCCACTCGCGGCCCGGCAACCCTTCCCAGCGCACGAGCACAGGCTGCCCCGCGGTTACCCGGCCGAGGTCCGGCTCATCCACGTACACCTTCACCCGGACTCGCCCAAGATCGCCGACGCGGGCGAGTAGGTCTCCGCTGCGAACATGATCGCCGACGCGGACTGCGACCGAATAAACCACGCCATCGAGCGGGGAGACGACGGAAGCAGAGCGCAGGCGCGATTGCGCCAAGTCAAGAGCGGCGCGGGCCGCCTCAACCCGAGCCTCCGAGCGGGCCATCTCTTCCGGCCCATAGCGGCGGTGGAGCCTCTCGTCGAGTACAGACAGGTCCGTCTCAGCCTTGGCGAGGCGCTGGCGGCTCTCCTCCAGCTCGATCCGGGCGATGGCGCCCTTCTCAACCAGCCGCTCGTTCTCCGCCACTTGCTTGGCGGCGCGTTCCCGCTCGCGCTGGACGGCGTCGCGTTGTGCGCGCAGTTCCTGAAGTTCGAGTGCCGTGCCGCCTTGCCGCAACAGCCGGAGGTCATTTTCGACCTCGGTGAGGCGGGCCCGCGCGGTCTCGAGTTCGCTTGCCACTTGGCTTTGCCGCAACTCCGCGAGCTTCTGCCCTCGCCTCGCGCGATCCCCTTCGCGGACCAGAACCTGCGCGACTTCTCCTTCGAGTTCCGCCCGCGCGTCTTGATATTGTATCGGCTCGGCTTTGCCGTTGGTCACGACGCCCGCGTGAATTTCCTGGCGAGCAACCCGGGCGGTGCGCACTTCGAGAATCGAACTCTGCCGCGAGCGGTAGGAGATCGTTCCGGCGAAGACCGCGACCGCAATCAGCAGCAGCCAAACCAGGCGGATTCTTCGAGTAGCCATCGGGTTAGAGATGCTTCCCGTCGAGTTGGAGATGCTCCCGTTCGGAAGTATAGCAAAGTTCCAACGCGGCCCTTGCCAGCATTCCGTTACGGAGCGGAAATCGAATGTCCTCCGGCCCAACTCACGGACTATGGTTTCTGCGCTTGATAGAGCGAGAGAGAGCCGAACATCGTCTTATACCGGCTGGACTCGCGGACGCCGCTGAATCCGGCCTCACGGATAAGATGGGGCAGCAAGCCCCGGGCGTTGTCCACTGTCGTTCCGAAACCGTCGAGCGATTGCACCAGCAAGAAGGCTGCCCGCATCCAGCAGTCCTGCGGCTTGCCCCAATCGGCGAGGTGCAAGTCCCCGCCCGGGCGCAGGACGCGAAGCACTTCGCGCAGAGCGCGCAGCTTGTTTTCCCGCGTGAGGTGGTGGAAGAGGAGGCTCGACAACACACGGTCCAAGGAGCAATCCGTAAAGGGCAACTCGAAGGCCATCGCGCGCAGGAGCGCCAGAGTGACTCCCACGCGCGCCGCTTTGGCTCTTGCAATTGCGAGAACTTTTGGGTCACCATCCAATCTGGCGACTTGCGCCCGCGGGTGAGCCTGCCGGAGGAGCAGGGTGAGTGTTGCGGTTCCGCAGCCGAGGTCGAGCACACGGTGGCCGGGCTCGATTCGCGCCTGCTCCACCAGGCGGCGCTTGAATGCGGATTCGCGCAAGGTCCACCGCAGGATTGGGTCGTAGAGAGGGGTCAGCCAATCGTATCGGAGGGCCGGAATGTACCGTTGGCCCGGACGGCTCATCCCCTTCATTGTCGCATAGGCTCAGGCCCGCAAGGAGTCCCACACATGCTCGAACGCTTGGCAACCAGGGCAACCACCTTCACGCAGCAAGTCATGCCCGCGCCCTATTTGTTTGCTCTGCTGCTGACGTTTCTGGCGGCGTTCCTCGGCGTGCTCATCACCCGCACTGCGCTCGGCGATCTGGTGAGCTACTGGTACCGGGGCCTGTGGGAAATCCTCGCGTTTGCGATGCAGATGGTGCTGGTGCTGATGTGCGGGCACGCCCTGGTGGACGCCCCGGCGGTGAAGCGCATCCTGGATTGGTTCAGCGGCCTTCCGAAATCCGAGCGGCAAGCCGGCGTAGTGGTGTTCCTGGCGTGCTGGGCGGCGGCGTTGTTCAACTGGGGATTCTGCCTGGTAGTCGCCGGAGTCCTGGTGCGAGAGGTCCCCAAGCGTCTGCCGCGCGTCTCGAAAGGCTATCTGGCCGCCGCCGGCTACACGGGCTTCGGGGTCTGGGCTTCGGGGATGTCCAGCTCCATTGCGCTGGTCTCGGCGACGCCGGGCAGCCCGCTGAACATCATCGAGCAGTTCGCGCACCGGACCGCGACGCTCCAGGA
>MEKR01000020.1 GCA_001767035.1 Acidobacteria bacterium RIFCSPLOWO2_02_FULL_61_28 | reverse complement strand
AAAGGCGTTCTTGTAAGGGATACCGAGCGACGAGCCCGGGCCGGTTGAACCCAGCGAAACGCCGATCGTGATTTCGGCATGGGCAGTGGTCGCCGCGAATGTCCCCGCGAGCGCGAGTGCAGCCAATAATCTACGGTTCATTGCTCCTCCTCGGATGGTAGTTAAGTGTCGCCGGTACCCCGATGCCGGGGGGACCCGCAACTCTAGAGCCTGAATAGTGCTCCCGGATGTGATCAAAATCAACGCGGCGGCATTTCGCGGCGGCATTTCCCGGCCGGCGCCCCGTCACAGTCCGCCCCTACCCCGCCAGACAATAACGGACCCCTTCCTCGTCATTCACGCTTCCTATGACAGCTATGATAGATTTCCCCCCTTGGGCGTGCGCAGGCGATCACAGGAGGGGTGAAGCATGAATCCGGCTAAAGTTCTGTTGACTGTCGCAGTGTTGGCACTGGCTTTCTCCACCGATTCGGCGAAGGCGCAGGCGGTGACACGGATGCTGTCGGGCCACCCGCCCGGCGGCGCCGTGGATACCCTGGCACGCATATTCGCGGACAAGCTCGGCGAGGCGCTTGGGCGACCGGTCGTGGTGGAAACCCGGAGCGGCGCCGGAGGGCAGATTGCGGCGAGCGCACTGAAGACCTCCGCGCCCGATGGGAATACGCTGATGACCATACCGGCCTCCGCGCTCACGCTCTACCCGCACACGACCAAGACGCCGCTCAACGATACGCTCAACGACTTCGTACCAGTCGCCCACATCGGCAGCTATGAAACCGGATTGGCAGTCGGCGCGAATGTTCCCGCAAACGATCTCAGGGAGTGGATCAACTGGGCCAAGGCCGACAGTAAGAATGCGACCTACAGCGCGGGGAATGTCGGAACCGACCTGCATTTCCTGGGCGTGGCGCTTGCGCAGGCGACCGGCGTGCAACTCGTGCACGTGCCGTATCGCGGCGTCGGTCCGGCGACTGTAGCGTTGCTGGCCGGCGAGATCCCGGCGGTCACGTTGCCATTCGCGCAGATGCTGCCGCAGGTCAGGGCGGGCAAGATACGCATCCTCGCGCACGCAGGCGGCCGGCGGGCCGCGGTGGCGCCCGACATCCCGACGTTCAAGGAACTCGGCTACGCGGGGCTGGAAATATCGAGCTGGTATGTCATTATCGCGCCTGCGAAAATGCGCCCGGAACTGGTCGCCCGCTATAACGAAATCTTCATTCAGGCCCTGCGTACCCCGGCGGTGAGCGGACGCATGCGCGCTCTCGACCTCGAGATCCGGGAGTTGAACCCGGCGGAGCTGGTCGCGACGCTCAGGGCCGATTACAACCACTGGGGCCCGATCGTCAAGGCATCCGGATTCAGCGCGGACAGCCAATAGCCGCCGCCGCAGGCACGGCCCGGTTTTTTCAGGAGGAAGGGTGGCCCAGGATCTGCGCTCGTTTCTTGCTGCGCTGGAGCAACAGAAGGACCTTGCCCGGATCGGGAAGGAAGTGGACCCGCGCGGCCGCACTGCGGTCCACAAAGAATTCTCCACGCCGGCCGACCGTCCGGCCTGATCGAATTGCATACCGGACACCCGCATTGAGCTGCGCATGAAGCCACCCGCGTTCGATTATGCCGCGCCCGGCTCGCTCGACGAAGCGCTCGCATTGCTTGCCGCGAAGCGCGACGGCGCCAAGCTGCTTGCGGGCGGCCAGAGCTTCGTGCCGGCGCTGAACTTCCGGCTTGCCAGGCCGGAGCTCATCATCGACCTGAATCGGGTGCCCGGTCTCGCCGGTATCCGGCGCGACGGGGACGGTGGGCTGCTCATCGGCGCGATGACCCGTGCGCGCGCGATCGAGCGATCGGAAGTCGTTGCCCGTTCGAATCCCCTGCTCCACTCCGCAATTCCGTGGATCGCGCATGTGCCGATCCGCAACCGCGGCACGATAGGCGGCAGCCTCGCGCACGCCGATCCGGCGGCGGAACTCCCGGCCATCGCGCTCGCCTGCGATGCGATTCTTGTCGCGACGGGCATCCTGGGCAAACGCGATATCGCCGCGCGCGATTTTTTTCTGGGCGTGTTCACCACCGCGCTGCGCGCCGGCGAGATTCTCACCGAGATCCGGTTTCCGGCCTGGCCGCCGAACCGCCGCCACGGCTTTGCGGAGTTCGCGCGCCGGCACGGGGATTTCGCGATCGTCGGCGTTGCTGCGACCATCGACGTTGCCGCCGACGGTGCCGTCGGCGACGCACGCATCGTGGTGTTCGGCGCGGGCGACACGCCGCGGCGCGCGCGCGAGGCGGAAGCGGCGCTCGCCGGCAGCCACCCCGACACCGGCGCGCTGCAACGCGCCGCAGCTCTGGCGGCGAACCATGTTGATCCGCCCTCGGACCACCATGCCAGCGCGGAATACCGGCGCGAGCTTGCGGGCACGCTCACCCGCCGCGTCCTCGAGCAGGCGCTGGCCCCACGGGCGCGTGCCGCGTGAGCGCCCGGCATCGCATCGTGCTCACGGTGAACGGCCAGCGCGTCGAGCGCGATGTCGAGGCGCGGATGACACTGGCCGATTTTCTACGCGAGTCGCTCGATCTTACCGGCACGCACCTCGGCTGCGAGCATGGCGCGTGCGGCGCGTGCACGGTGCAGCTCGACGGCAATTCGGTGCGCTCCTGCCTGATATTCGCGGTGCAGGCGGACGGTGCGCGCGTGACCACGGTTGAAGGACTCGCCGTGAAGGGCACGCTGTCGGTCCTGCAGCGCTCGTTCCAGCAGCACCACGCTCTGCAATGCGGCTTCTGCACGCCGGGCATGCTGACCACCGCGCAGGCGATGCTCGCCGAAAATCCGGACCCAAGCGCCGAGGAGGTGCGCCGTGCGATCTCAGGCAACCTGTGCCGCTGCACCGGTTACCTGCCGGTCGTCGCAGCGATCCTCGACGCGGCCGCGCAGTTGCGCTCGGAGGCGGCGTGAGCGCCTCCACGAGTCCCGGCGCGCCCTGGATCGGCCGGCCGCTACGCCGCGCCGAAGACGCGCGCTTCCTCGACGGCTCCGCCCGCTACGTGGGCGACCTCAAGCGGCCGGGCATGCTGCATGGGGTGGTGCTGCGCAGCGACCACGCCCATGCGCGCGTCCGCTCGATCGACGCGCGGACCGCGCTTGCGCTGCCGGGCGTGGTCGCGGTCTACACGTTCGAAGATATCCGCCGGCTTGCGCGCCCCATCCCCCTGCGGCTCGGCCCGTGCCCGGGCCTGGAGCGCTTCTTGCAACTGCCGCTGGCGGAGGGCAAGGTGCGCTACGTCGGGGAACCGCTGGCATTCCTCGTCGCCGAGGGCCGCTACGTCGCGGAGGACGCGCTCGAGCTTGTACAGGTCGAATACGAGGCACTGGATCCGGTGGTGGACGTGCACGCGGCGCGCGCCGACCGGTCGCTGCTGCACGAAGCGCTCGGCACCAACGTGGGCTCGCACTATACGGTGGAAAAAGGCGATGTCTCCGCGGCGTTCGCCGGCGCGGATTACACGCGCCGGGAAACCTTCCGCTGCCATCGCCAGACCGCCGCGCCGATGGAGACTCGCGGTTTGCTCGCCGAATTCGACGCGGCGGGCAGGCGCCTGAGGCTCTGGGGCGCGACCAAGGTCCCCTTCTACAACCGCCGCTGGCTGGCGGGCGCGCTCGATCTTCCCGAGGCCGGCGTCGAACTGATCGAAGTAGACGTCGGCGGCAGCTTCGGCGTGCGGGGCGAGCTCTATCCCGAAGACTTCCTGGTGCCGTTCGCGGCGATGCGGCTCGGCCGGCCGGTGAAGTGGATCGAGGACCGGCGCGAGCACTTCGTCGCGACCAATCATTCGCGCGAGATTGAATGCGAACTCGAGATCGCCTGCACCCTGGATGGCGAGATCATCGGGCTGCGCGGGCGGCTGCTCGCCGACATGGGCGCCTATGTGCGCACCAACGGCGGCCTGGTGCCGGCTAAGGCGGCGCAGTTCCTGCCCGGACCCTACCGCATTCCGAATGTCGGTTGCGAAGTGTTCGCGCTGCTCACCAACAAGACTCCTGTGGGCACCTATCGCGGCCCGGGATTTTACGAGTCCAGCTTCTTTCGCGAGCGACTGTTCGACCTGGCAACAGCCGATCTGCGCCTCGATCCCGCGGAATTCCGGCGCAGGAACCTCGTCACCGCCGGCGAGATGCCCTACGGCATCGAGAATCTTTGTCCGTTCGACGCGGACGCCGCATACGACAGCGGCGACTTCGTGCTCGCGTTCGAGCGCGCATTGGCGGAATTCGACTACGCACGCGTGAAGACCTTGAACGGCACGCTGCAAGATGGCCGCCTGCAGGGCGTCGGCCTCGGCTGCTTCGTCGAATCGGGCGGCGCCGGCCCGGCCGAAACCGCCCGGCTCAAGGTCGCTGCCGGTGGCCGCATCGAGTTGTACACGGGCTGCTCGACCATGGGCCAGGGCCACGAAACCGCGATGGCGCAGATCGGCGCCGATTCACTGGGCCTGCCGGTCGAGGCGTTCAGCGTGTTCCACGGCTCGACCACGCTGGTCGAGCAGGGCTACGGCACCTACAACAGCCGCGCCATGGCGATGGGCGGCAGCGCGGTAAAACTGGCGGCCGAGAATCTGATCGCGCAACTCCTCGCGCACGTCGCGCGCATGCACGAGATCGAACCTGCGGCGCTCGAATATTCGCGCGGCGCGATCGTTCGGCGCGAAGACCATCGCACGCTCGCAACCCTTGCCGGCATCGCGGCAGCAGCGCAGGCCGGAGACGGGCAGGCGCGCGCGGCGATCGAGTGCTCGGGCACGTTCAATCAGACCCGGCGCACTTACTCCTACGGAACGAATATCGCGCATGTCGCAGTCGATCCCGAGACTGCAAGGGTCGAGGTGCTGCGCTTTCTGGCGGTGGACGACGTCGGCCGCGCGATCAATCCGCTGCTGGTGCACGGGCAGATGCTCGGCGCTGCGGTCCAGGGCATCGGCGGCACCTTTCTCGACGAACTCATCTACGACGAGCAAGGGCAGCTTCTGACGGGCAGCTTCGCCGATTACCTGCTGCCGACCGCTACCGAGTTTCCGAACGTCGAAGTCATTTCACTCGAGGCGGTCCCCTCGACGCTCAACCCGCTGGGCGTGCGGGGCGCGGGTGAAGGCGGCATTATCGCCACCGGCGCGGCACTCGCCAATGCAGTCGCCCACGCCCTCGCGCCGCTGGGCGTGAAAATCACGGAACTGCCGCTGTCGCCCAACAAGCTTGCGCAGAAGATGCGCGAGGCGCGCGCGGCGGCCGAGTAGGCAGGCAGCGGCATCGAAACCGATTTCATGCCCGAGGGTAGGTTGCTCTCCTCGGCGCTAAGCGTCTGAGGTATCGCGGCGAGCGTGGCGATGCTAGCCGGCAATCGGCATCTGCGTGTCGCGTTCATGGCCCGGCCCTTTCATAGCATGCATCCCTGAACCGATTATCGACACCAGGCCCCTGCCGCTTGAGCCGCAACAGCACGAATTTTCGCCGGCTGATTCGCGGTTATACGTGGCAACTTAAATCGCGCCCGTTGCAGAGTTGCGATGTTGCGCGGACGAGATACCGTCCGCGCGGATCGCCGATTGCGCACGGATGAAAAAGCCATCCGTACGCAATCGGCGATCTCTTATAGAAACAACCCCAAGCCGTTGTTGCTTTTAACCACAACCGTGTTTTGGTACGGATGCCTTTTATCCGTACCAAAACACGGTTCGCGCGCGCAGCGCGCAAGTCCACTCGCGGCATGCGACAGCATTTATAACGCTGTATATAGCGATACGCCGGCCGCTCAGTAACCGCACCGGCGCCACGCGGCCAACGCCTTCTCCCGGACATCCGGCGGGTACTGGGCATCGAAGGAGCATTTCTGGGGAACGTCCGACGGATCCCAGTCCGCAGGCCAGGTGCAGTCGAAATACGCCTTGGCCCCCAGCAGATGCCTTTGTTCGTGGCGGCTCAGGAATGGCATGAGCGCGGTCCCCACGGTGCGCTCCACCTTCACGATGCCCCTGTTCGGATGGCACTTGCTCACCACCGCGTGGATCACCTGTCCAAGGTTCGTCGGATCCACATCGTCCTCCACGACGATTACGTAAGGTGTATTCGCCCTCAGCCTCGACGACCAGACCCCGTAGGCGATCTCATCGGCCCTGACCAGGCCGGGCCTCACCGCCACGACCACCATCAGCGTGCATGCCTCCGCAAACTCGTACACCCCAGTGACCGGCATTCCGAGATTCCTCAGCATCTCGTAACACTCGGCCGACCTGGTCACGGATTGCGTGGCATGGGTACTGCTGACCGGCATGCCTTCATTCATCATGGTGAAGATGGGGTCGTTTCTGTAGGTGACCGTCTTGACCCGGATGACCAGGCGCGGCTCCTTATGCCCTCCCACATAACCGGTATATTCTCCGAACGGCCCCTCTTCCATCATCTTGTCGGGAACCACCTCTCCCTCGATCACGATTTCGGAGGTTGCCGGAACCTCGAGATCGACGCTCTCGCATCGGGTCAGTTCCATGGGTTCGCCGCGCATCCCCCCTACGACATCGACTTCGGATATTCCGTGGGGCACCGGCGCCGCAGCACAAAACGTCGATATGGGTTCCACCCCGATCGCGATCGCGATTTCCATCGGCCGGCCGCGGTCCTCCCAGGTTTTCATGATTCTCCGCGCATGCGTCGGAGGCCCTGCCAGCATGCCGATGTGATTCCTGTCGTGCAGCATGTGCCGGTACATTCCCCAGTTCGTCCACCCGGTTTCCAGATCCTTGCAGACCGTTATGTGCCAGGTGCCGATGTAGCGCCCGCCGTCGGAGGCGTGAATGTGGGGAACGGGAAACTCGAGCAGATTCACGTCGTCGCCCGTGCGAATGTTCTCCTTGCACGGACCGCCGGATACCAGAACGGGCTTCAGGGGCTGCCGCTTCCTTTTCAGGTATTCCTGTATCAATTCCTTCACGGGCGTGTCCGGATCCAGGTTCATGGCGATCGCAATACGCCGGTGATTGCTGAGCGCTTCGCTGAAAATCCGGTAGCCGGCGGGATAACCCTTGATTTTCTGGAAAAACGGGGCGGGCAGACCTGCCTCATTCGACCTGCGGCTTATCGCCCCTACCTCGAGGTTCCAGTCCACCTCCTGCTCCATGCGCTGTAGTTCGCGCTCCGCCTCCAGCCTGGAGATGAATTCTCTGAGATCCCTGAATGCCATGCTCTTCCCCTCCTGCACTTATTGATAGGTGTTACGAAATCGCCGAGTGTGTCGTACGCGGGCTACGCGACGATGTGCGGATAGGCGACGATATTGGAATCGGGCGCAAGAAACGAACGCTGCAACAGCGAGGAAAATCCGGGCGAGATTCATGCCATGCCTCTCCATCTCGGAGGAGCGCAGTGGAGCGCTACTGGCTGTCCGCGCTGAATCCGGATGCCTTGACGATCGGGCCCCAGCGATCATACTGGGCTTTGATCATCGCGGCGAACTCCGCCGGCGTCATCTCGCGGATCTCGAGGTCGAGCGCGCGCATCCGCTCGCGGACGCCTGGGGTGCGCATCGCCTGGATGATGATATCGTTATAGCGCGCAAGTAGGTCTGGGCGGATTCCGGCCGGAGCCATGATGCCGTACCAGCCCGATACTTCGAGAGTCGGGTATCCGAGCTCCTTGAAGGTGGGGATTTCCGGTGCTACCGACGAGCGTCGGCCACCGGAGTGCGCGAGGATGCGGATCTTGCCCGCCTTGACAAGCGGCAGCATCTGGGCGAACGGAAGCATGACCGCCGGAATCTGGCCGCCCAACAGATCGGCGATCGCCGGCCCTACGCCGCGATACGGCACGTGCACGAGCTGCACACCGCTCGCCTGTGCAAACATCAGGCCCAGGAAATGCGGTGTGGTCCCGGCACCCGCCGATCCGTAGGTCGCATTCTTCCTGTCGGCCCGGGTCCAGCCGACCCACTCTTTGAGATCGTTTGCGGGAATCTTCGCGCCTGCCGCCAGCCCGTAATCGAAGCCGCCAATATAGGCGACCGGCACGAAGTCGTTGAGCGTATCGTAGGCGAGCGGTGTCTTCACGGTGTGCGGCGAGAGGACAATGACGGCCTCCGGCACCACCATCAGCGTATTGCCGTCGGGCGCCGCGGCCTTCAACGCCATGGCTGCAATCTGTCCCGATGCGCCGGCCCGGGTCTCGACCACCACCGGTCGCCCGATCGCTTCGGCGAGTTTCTCGGCAAACACGCGCGCGAGGGTATCCACGGCGCCCCCTGGCGGGTAGCCAACCAGTATGCGGGCCGTCGTCGGCGCCTGCGCCATTGCCGCGCAAAAAGGCAGAATGAACGCTGCAACAGCAAGGAACAATCGTGCGAGATTCATACTTCTCCTTTCATGTGATTCCGGTGCGTTGAAGGACGTTCTGACCAAGCGACGGCTTGACGGACTTGACGCAAGTTATAAATGCGCGCCATCAGCCAGTTTATCTTACCAGCAACCTTCTTCGCGCAACCCGATAGCAGAAACGGGTTGCCGGCGAATGCGCGGGCGATGCGGATAAGGGATTGGCGGCATGGCCGTCGTCCAGGATTCTCTGATAGCGGGCCTCGAAGTCTCGGATCCGGGCTTTCGTCAGATGGTCGGTGGTCGGTCTGGAATGAGCGACCGCGGCCTTGACGTCCAGCAGGCAGTCGATTCAATCGCGTCGGCCCAAGCCTGCCGGTGCTGCTCGTGCACGAAAATCCGTTCGCGCAGATGATGCGCGTTGCACGGACCGTGGGCGCATTCGTACCCGAAGTACGGCGTCCAGAAGTTTGGGTTGCGCGAAGAAGGTTGCTGGTAAGGTACACTGGCTCATGGCGCGCATTGATAACTTGCGTCAAGTCCGTCACGCCGTCGCTTGGTCAGAACGTCCTTCAACGCACCGGAATCACACGGAAGGAGAAGTATGAATCTCGCACGATTGTTCCTTGCTGTTGCAGCGTTCATTCTGTGCACGGCAACGGCGCAGGCGCAGACGACGGCCCGCATACTGGTTGGCTACCCGCCAGGGGGTGCCGTGGATGCCCTCGCGCGCGTGTTTGCCGAGAAACTCGCCGAAGCGATCGGGCGACCGGTGGTGGTGGAAACCCGGGCCGGCGCCGCGGGACAGATTGCAGCCATGGCGTTGAAGGCCGCGGCGCCCGACGGCAATACGCTGATGGTGGTGCCGGACTCCGCTCTCGTGCTCTACCCGCATACGGTTAAGACACCGGTCTACGATACGCTCAACGACTTCGTACCGGTTGCCCATACCGGCAGCTACGATATCGGGCTGGGAGTCGGCGCGGGCGTTCCTGCGAA
>MEKR01000019.1 GCA_001767035.1 Acidobacteria bacterium RIFCSPLOWO2_02_FULL_61_28 | reverse complement strand
AAGTTCGTGTGATTGGTGATATTGAAGCCTTCCGCGCGGAACTGCAAACCCATGCGCTCTCCCAGCGGGAACGTTTTCTGGAGCGAGACATCCCAGGTCGCGATTCCGGGCGTGATGCCGGTATTGCGGCCGAGGTTCCCCAACTGCCGCGTGCCCGGGAAGCTAAAGCTGGCTTCCGGGTCAACGTAGCGCGGACATTCCGCTCCGCCGCAGGTCTCATTGGGCTTGCCCAGAATCACCCCGGAGACGGGGACGCCCGGTTTGGCGTTCGGTCGGACATCGGCGAAACTCATCGCCGCCAGGACCGGGGGGACAGCCGAGGTGAAGGTGAACGGCGAGCCATCTTTCAGGGTAATGATCCCGCCGAGCTGCCATCCGCCCAAGACGTGCCCCACGATCCCCCCCCGGTTCAGCAACGGCTTGCCCGATCCAAAGGGCAGCGCGTAGATGTAGTTGAACTTCAAGACGTTGCGGGAATCCCAGGAAGCGAGCGCCTTGTTGGCGTCAATGTGGGCCGGATCGAGGAAATAGCCGGAGGTGCGGTTGAAGGTGAGCTGGGCCCGCGAGGTCTGCTCCGCCGTGGCAATGGATTTTGAATACGTGTACGCCAACTGGAACTGCAACCCCGCCGACATTCTCCGCCGCAGGTCCACGGTCATCCCGTTGTACCAGGAATCGCCCTGCGTCCCGGTGGCGTCCATGGTTTCGACCCGGGGATTTCGCCGCGCGCCGTTCACCGGAGCGGTCAGCACTCCCTCTACCAACGCCGTTTCCGGAGCATTATAGTTGGCGATGCTGGCCAGATTGATTCCCCGGCTGCCGACGTAGCCCACCACCAGGACGGTGCTGGCTCCGAACTGCTGTTGCAGGTTCAGGCCCCACTGCCAATTGTGAGGCGTGTTGATGTCAAACAGGGTGTTGAACACCTGGACCGTTCCCCCCGCGTTGGCGATCTCCGCCAGTCCGTTGGGGAAGTTCGATGGCGTGCCCACGGCAAATCCTTTGGCGATGAGGCCGTCGCGGTTGCCCCAGTATTGCCGCGTGTCCAGCCGCCCAAAAAACAGCCCAGCGCCGCCGCGCACCGTAGTAGAACGTCCCCGCCACGGACTCCAGGCGAACCCTACGCGCGGCGCAAAATTCCGGGCCGTCGGATTCTGCCACAGCGGATTGCCCAGGACGAACTCGCCCGTAGAGGCAAAATCCCCTCCCCGGGTTCGGGGCCGGAAATTCGAAATCTTGCCGTTCACCTCGGTGGGCACGGACTGAAAGTCGTAGCGCAGCCCCAGGTTCAACGTCAGATTCGGGCGCACGCGCCAGTCGTCTTGCACGTAGGCGCCCAGGTACGAGATCCGGAAGCCGCGGACCCAGTCCGTCAGGCTCGGCGGCGTTCCGCGAAACTGGCCCAGACCCAACGCTCCGGTCTGTACATTCCGAAGGAACCCCTCCACCGACCGGAAGCTGTACGAGCCATTGGGAACGTTGGGAAAGGCCTGGTTGGCCTGGACGCGCTGGAAATTCCCTCCCAACTGAAGGGAGTGGTTCCCGCGAGTCATCACAAAATCGTCCATCACCTCATACCGGTTGGTGATGGCGTAAAAATTCGCTCCGATAATCCCGATCGAGAAGGTCATTCCGACTCCGGTAACGCTGAAGTTGCCCGGCCAGGGGGAGTCGGGGAAGAACTTCAAGCCCGGAAGGTCCGGCGTGATCTTGTCCTCTGTCAAGGCGTTGCGGTTGAAAGCAAGCCGGAAGGTGTTGAGATTGCTCGCGGAGAGAATCCGCGTATGGGAAACCGTAGCAAAACGGCTCTCGTTACTGGTTCGGGTGGAATAGCCCGGCGTGGAGCCGACATTGTTCTGCTCCACATTCATGAGCGTAAACCGCCCAAAAAGAGAGTCGTTGGCGGAAAGCTGATGATCCACGCGCCCCTGGGCATAATCGCTGCGAATGATCAAGGGGGTTGCCGTAATGAATTCCTGTGTTCCGTCGGTCGGAAACACTCGTCCCTCCGGCGAAGGCACCGGCCAGTACGGGAGGATCTGCGCGGCGAGGGGACTCACCTCCACCCGCCGCCCGTCGGGGAGAATCCCCTGCCGCAGATTCGCCCCCGGAACCGTCGGCCGGGCCGTGGTTGTGCGCGTGGAGCGCAGCCCTTCGTAGGAGCCGTGGAAGAAGACCCGGTCTCGTACAATCGGGCCTCCCACACCGCCGCCGAACTGGTTCCGCCGGAAGGGCGGCAGGTCCGCGGCATCAAAAAAGTCTCGCGCATCCAGCGCGTCGTTGCGGAGGAAGTTGTACGCCTCGCCGTTCCAGGTGTTGCTGCCCGATTTGCTCACGGCGTTGAACACGCCCCCCAGGGAGCGCCCATACTGGGCGCTGAAAAGGCTGGTCTGTACCTGGAACTCGCGCGTGCTCCCGGCGCCGTACATCACGTTGTTTGGCCCGGTGGGAGCATTGTTCTGGTAATCAGCCAGATCGGTTCCGTCCAGCAAAAAGAGGTTGTCATCCGAACGCCCCCCGGAAATATTGATTTGCGTCCCGTATCCGCGGTGCGTGGCGACAGCGGCCTGCTCGAGCTTGGACACTCCGGGCTGCAACAGAACCAGATCGGAAAGGCTGCGCCCGTTCAAGGGAAGTTCATTGATGGTGGTGGTTGTGACCAGGGTGCTGACGGTGGACTGGGTCGTGTCCACCAGCGGCGCTTCTCCGGTTACCACTACGGTCTGCGTTACCGATCCGACTTGCATTTGGAAATCCACGACCGCCTGACGTCCGACCGTCAGCACAATTCCTGACCGGACTTCCGTCTGGAACCCCTCCTGCGTAGCCGTGACTTTGTAATTGCCCACCGCCAAAGATGCCGCCGTGAAGCGGCCCGCTGCATCGGCGACCACGCTGCGCGCGATCCCCGTATCCTCGTTTAGAACCGTGATCTTGGCGCCCGGCAGCACCGCTTCGGAGGCATCCCTAACAGTTCCGGAAATCGTCCCCGTGGTTACCTGGGATTCACCGGCAAGACCCCAAAAGAAACCAAGCAGCCCCACCCAAACCACCCATCCTCTCCACATGGACTTAATCTCCTCAGTTTTCAGATTCGCGCCCCGTAGTTTGGCCGGCGAACTTGCTCCTGCTCTGCACGATGGGCACTGCCAGCTTGGACACCTGACTTGAGCAACCAGCACCAATCCGACGATTCTGGCAGCGCCTTCCCTTCCTGTCAAGCGCACTTCGCACTCCCTACTTCGCACTCCGGGAGCTGGTCAGGTCTATTCCCGGGGACTTGGTGTTGATCCGGAGACCAGCGAGGCAATCGTGGGAGCAGGGTGCAGACCAAGCCGCGCAAGTCCCCGGATTGGCATCTGTCATCGCTCCATTATGGTTCCCTTACGGTCCGGTCTTCCGAGCTGCCCCCCGCCCGGCCGCGCAACGCCCCGAATACGAGCCAGACCAAGCCGGCAAGGATCAAAGCCAGCATCAGCCAACGCATCGTAATCGCCAGCAGCATGGCATTGATCTCCGGCCACCGGAATTGGAACTGGCTCAGCCGAGCCGCGCGCTCGATCATCCAATGCCACGCGGTGTGGGTCACCAGCGCCGACAGAATGATCGTTCCGATCCGTTCGGCGAGAACGAACCGGAACAGAATCTCCAGCAGGGGAATGAGCAGTGCAAGGACGAGGAGCTGCCCCAGCTCGACGCCGACGTTGAACGACAGCAACGAAGTCAGCAAGTGCGACCCGGCGAACTGCATCCTCTCCCGGAGGACGAACGAGAAGCCGAACCCGTGAACCAGACCGAACCCGAACGTAACCATCCACCGGCGATGGACGCTGCTCCCTCCGACGATGTTCTCGATCGCCATATAGACGATGGAGATCGCGATCAGCATTTCCACGAGCGGCGGAAACCAGAGGGCGGCCGGTGCAAAGTCGTAGGCGGAGGAGAGCAGCGTAATCGAATGCGCCACCGTGAACGAGGTCACCACCAGGACGAGCGCGCGGAGGCGCCGGAACGGGATCACCAGACAAACCAGGAACAGCAGGTGGTCCATCCCGTCCAGGATGTGAAAGAACCCCAAGTGGACGAATCGCAAGGCAGCTTGGTGCCACCGCGGGTCGAGCCGGACCAGGCCTGGATCGTCCACAAACTCGAAGGCGCGAATCACGCCGCTGGGCGGCAGGAACCGCAGGACCGTCACTACTCGCAATCCCAGCCGCTCGAGCCGGGGGTCCATCGCAAACTCGGACCGCTCCGAGCGAATCGGATACTCAAACAACACATCGAACAGCACCTGGTTCCAAGTGACGTTGGTGTCGTCCGCCAATTTCGGCCCCAGGACGTGCGCCAACGCCTCGTCGTAAGAGGCGAAGGAGCGGTCGGAGGGGAGCGTGATGCGGGTGGCAATGACCCGAGGCTTCGGCAGTGGGATTTCCCCTTCGTAAACCTCAATGAAATCGGAGACCCACAGCGTCGCCGCGTCGGGGAGCAAGGGTTCGACTCGGCCGAGATCCAGATAGCCTGGCCCCCGTTGCGGAAATTCGGCCTCGGCCATGGCCTGGAGCGGCACGCGAACGAGCAGATGCAGCCGTTGGCCGGCTGGCTTGACAAACGCCTGCACCGTCACGTCGTTCGGGACCTCGTGAGCCACCGCGCCGTGCGGCAGGGCGAAACAGAGTGTCGCCGCCAGCGGGGCGATGCGAGACGTAAGCAATCTGCCTGACATGGGGGAAGAGTAATTCTTTGACGCCGGAACTGACAAGCAAAAAATGAGGGGCTGGGGCCAGGCCGGATTTCTCACCAGGCGCGGTCGGAAGCAAGTTGCGTCCGAAAATCCCCGAAGGGGATTCACACCGATAGCCGGGGGCAACGCCCCCGGAAATAGGCGTCAGAGAAGTTCGACCCTGCAAGGGTCGCATACAGCTCCGGGGGGAATGTGCGACCCCTTCAGGGTCGGTCCGCGATGTACACACTGTTCCGGGGGCGTTGCCCCCGGCTAGTCACCCTTTGCCCTTACAGGGCAACAGAAACGAATCGCCGACATCTGTTGCTGATGAGAAATACGGGCCAGGCGAATTAACGCTGTATTGAAAAAACCGATTCGTGTATAGTGGCTCAGAACCCAAGCAAGGAGGAAGAGTATGAAGCGCAATCTTTCTGTGGGCATGATCTTTCTCGCACTGATCGTCGCGCTCGGCGTGGGGTCCGCCGTCCTCAGCAGGAGGTCTGCTGCGGAGGCCGCTGCCGTCACGGCCCCCCGGTTCGAGGTGGACCCGCTGTGGCCCAAGCCATTGCCGAACCATTGGCTGATCGGGATGACCATCGGCGTGTCGGTGGATGACCGGGACCATATCTGGATCATTCATCGGCCCGGCTCGCTCGAAGCCAACGAAACACACGCCACAACCACCCCCCCGACCGCGCAATGCTGCGCCCCGGCCCCGCCCGTTCTCGAATTCGATTCGGCGGGCAACCTTCTCCGGCATTGGGGCGGCAGCGGCAATGGCTACGATTGGCCGTTGTCGAACCACGGAATCACGATTGATTTCAAGGGAAACGTCTGGATTGGCGGGAACGGCCGCGGCCCGGGGGCTGCTCTCAACGAAAGCCAGGTCAGCGGAACCGTGCAGAGCTTCCATGACAACATGGTCTTGAAATTCACACAGGACGGCAAGTTCTTACTGCAAATCGGCAAACCCAACCGGAGCAAAGGCAGCAACGACGTTGACAACCTTCGGTTGCCCGCCAAAACGTTTGTGGACCCGAAGACCAACGAACTCTACGTTGCCGACGGCTACGGCAACCGCCGCGTGATCGTATACGACGCAGAGACCGGAACGTATAAGCGGCATTGGGGCGCCTACGGCAACAAACCGGACGACACGGACCTCGGCCGCTACGATCCGAACGCCCCGCCCGCCCAGCAATTCCGCAATCCGGTGCACTGCGTCGAACTTTCCCGCGATGGCTTGTTGTATGTCTGCGACCGCGCCAACGACCGGATCCAGGTGTTCAAGCCGGACGGCACCTTCGTGAAGGAAGCGATCCTCAATAAATTTACGCTGGGGAGCGGCTCGGTCTGGGACATCGCGTTCTCCCGGGACGCGCAGCAGAAGTACATCTTTCTGGCCGATGGCGAGAACAACAAGGTGCACATTCTGGACCGCGAATCGCTGGAAATCTTGACGAGTTTCGGCGACGGCGGCCGCCAACCGGGTTTGTTCTACGGCGTGCATAGCATCGCCACCGACTCGAAAGGCAACATCTATACCACCGAGACCTACCGAGGGCAGCGCTTGCAGAAGTTCGTGTACAAAGGCATGGCCCCGGTCACGAAAAAAGATCAAGGCGCCCTTTGGCCGAAGAGTTAGTCCAGTTCCTCATGCGGTTTGTGCCGGTCTGGACGATCAGAACAGTTTTGTCCGGCTAATCGAGGGTCATCGAAATCTGCTCCCACTCGATCATCATGCTACTGAGCCGGAGGCGGCGCTCGTCCAGGAGCTTGACCAGACGGATAGAATCCTCCGCGCTCTTGAAGTGCGCCAGATCTATCTCGCAGGTGGCGATCTCTGCCTCACAACGGGAGATCGCTTCCTCCAGCCTGTTGCGGCGCTCCTGCATTTCTCGGACCAGTAGGGGATTTATCTTCTTGGTGCGTGCCGCCGGCTCCTGGCGTTTCTCATTTATTTCAACTTCCCGAGTGACCTGCGATTCCCGAGGGGCAGCCACCGGACCGGCCGCCTGGCGGCCTTTTTGCCATAAATAGTCTTCGTAATTGCCGGCATAATCCCGAAACTCGCCGCCCTCAACCTCAAAGATTCTGGTGGCTAACTTGTCAATGAAGTAGCGGTCGTGGGAGACAAACAGCACCGTTCCCTTGAAGGATTGCAGCGCTTCGAGCAAAACGTCCTTGGCCTGCAAGTCCAGATGGTTGGTGGGTTCATCGAGCAGCAAGAAATTCGGCGGCCGCAGCAGCATTCGCGCCAGAGCGTACCGGTTTCGCTCGCCTCCCGAGAGCACACCGATGGGCTTGAAGACCTCGTCACCGGAAAATAGAAAGCAACCCAGCAACGTGCGCAATTGGGTCTGCCCGCTCAGGGCAGTGGGGGCAACGCTCGCCAGGTCATCGAGGAGGCGGGCATCCGGGTCGAGCACCTTGTACTGGTCCTGCGCGAAATAATCCGCCTCCACGTTGTGTCCCAGGCGGCATTCACCCGCCGTCACCGGTTCCGCGCCTGCCAGCACCTTGATGAGTGTTGACTTTCCAGCTCCGTTCACACCCACCAAGCCTACCCGGTCGCCGCGGTTGATGACGAAGCTGGTGTCTTTGAAGACTTGCTTCTCCCCATAACTCTTGGCAACGCCACGAAACTCAGCCACCATGCGCCCGCTTGGTTGTGGCTGGGGGAATGAGAAGCGGATGATCTTTTCCTCTTTGGGCAGATTGATTCTCTCGATTTTTTCGAGCTCCTTGATACGGCTCTGGACTTGCCTTGCCTTCGTGGCTTGGTACCGAAAGCGGCTGATGAAGGTTTCGAGGTGCTGAATCCGGTCCTCTTGATTGCGGTATGCCGCCCCCAACTGGGCTCTGGCCGCTGCTTTCTGCTCGAGATAGTGTTCGTAGTTTCCGGTGTAAATATGAGCGCGGCAATTCCAGAGCTCGAGAATCTTGCTGACCGTAGAGTCCAGGAAATAGCGGTCATGCGAGACGATGACGAAGGCGAAGGGATACTCCGCCAAGTACTGCTCCAGCCAATTGCGCGCCTCCAGGTCCAGGTGGTTTGTCGGCTCATCGAGAAGAAGCAGATTGGGCTTGATCAGCAGCAGTTTGGCGAGCGCCACGCGCATCTGCCATCCGCCCGAAAACTCTTCCGTGGGCCGTTTCGCGCCGGCGGGCGAAAAACCGAGGCCGTTGAGCACGGTATGGACATGGGCTTCCAGAGAGTAACCGTCGCGTCCCTGGAATTCAGTCTCGACGCGGTGGTACCGCTCGGCGACGCGCTGGTATTCGTCGCACAGCGGATCAATCTCGGCCATTTGCTGCGTCAGAGTTTCCATTTCCCGTTCCATCTCCAGCAGGTTCCCGAATACGGAGAGGCATTCCTCGAACACAGAGCGCCCGGAGAGCGAGAGGCCGTCCTGCGGGAGGTACCCGGTGGTCGTGCCCTTGGCAACGGAAAGCGTTCCTTTATCGAGTGGCTCGATGCCCGCCAGTACCTTTAGCAAAGTGGATTTGCCCGTTCCGTTACCGCCCACCAGGCCCACGCGATCCTTGGGGGTAAGGAGCCAGTGGAGATCTTCAAAAAGAAGTTTGGAGCCGAAGTGCTTACGAGCCGAAGAGAGCTGAATCATAATTCAACGCGGAACCTGCCCCGCCAACCGAGATTCGGGCGCTGGAATGGCTCCTCCAGGCAACTGTCGGGTCGAGGGGATCCTTTCCGCAAAGGAGCGCGAGATGCGCCATCGAGGCCGCCGGATGTCAATCGAGCGGATGCTCGGCATCGCACATCACCTGACGCGCGAAATGCAGGCCCGGATGGTGGGTACAGCGGGCTCGCAGACTGCGGACTTCAGACAGAATTCCCGAAGCCGATGTGACCCGACACGGCAAGCCCCGGAGAGATTCAGTGAAACGGAACACTTCGTAGGTGGATCGGTTGGAGCTCGACACGTGCGTTGCGATTCGGTCTATTCCGCCAACTCCAATTCAATCTTCTTCGCAGCCGGATCGAGCTGCACAATCCGAAAACTGCGAATCTGGCCGGTGCTGAGGGCTTTCGCCTGGAACTCGCCGGCGGCGGGTCCCTTCCAGCGCGCATTGAGCATGGAAGTCAGCGATGACAAATCCACTTTCGCTTCGGCCTGCGTTTCTTCCCTCTCCTCGCCCTCCGAGTCCATTCGGCACATGCACTGGACGCCTTCGCCCAGTTCCACGCGCGCGCGGCCGCCCGATACTTCCGTCATCCGGCCCGTGACCACGTCGCCTTCCTTGTGCTCGGCGATGTACTCCTCGAGGCTGCTCGGAACCAGTTGCTTGATGCTCAGCCGCAGTTGTCTCCGTTCTGTATCGACTTCGAGAACCTGGGCTTTGACCTGTTGTCCGACCTTCAGCACCTCCTGCGGATGGTTGATGCGCTTGTCGGCGCTGATCTCGCCAATGTGAATCATACCCTCGACGCCTTCGGCAAGCTGTACGAAAGCGCCGAAGTTGGTAAGGCTGGTCACCGGCCCTTCAATCACTGAGCCTACCGCAAACTTCTGCGGTACCTCAGCCCATGGATCGCCCAGCGCCTGCTTGAGGCCCAGGGAGATGCGGCGGTCGGCGGTGCTCAGCCTCAGAATCACCGCTTCCACTGTCTCGCCCGGCGTCACCACGTCGCTGGGATTCCTCACTTTCTTGGACCACGACATTTCCGAAATATGGATCAACCCTTCAATCCCCGGCTCCAGTTCCACAAACGCTCCGAAGTCGGCCACGCGCGTGACGGCGCCGCGGACGCGTTCGCCGACTTTGTACTTTTCGGCCGCCAAGTCCCAGGGATCCCCCTGAAGCTGCTTCATGCCCAGTGAAATGCGCCTCTTGGCGGGCTCGACCTTGAGCACTTTGGCTTCGATCTGCTGCCCGAGCGAAAGCACGTCCGACGCTTTGTTGAGGCGGCCCCAGGCGATGTCGCTGACATGCAGCAAGGCGTCCACTCCGCCAATATCAACGAACGCTCCGTAATCGGTCAAGCTGCGGACCACGCCGCTCACCGTCTCGCCTTCTCTGATCTCCGAATACCGGCGCTCCTTTAAGGCACGCTCTTCTTCTTGGGCAATGACCCGGCGGTCCACCACCACGTCTTCATCCGTTACATCGAGTTTGATAACGCGGCAGCGGATCTCTTGCCCCACTAACTTTTCCATCTCGGCGGCATCGCGCGCTCCGCTGCGCGAGGCTGGCAGGAACGCCCGCACTCCCACATCCACGCTCAGCCCGCCTTTGACCACGGCGGTCACGGTGCCCGCAATCGTCGTCTTCTCGGCGAAGGCCTTCTCCAGCGACGGCCAGTCCTTGGGCTGCTCGACCTTGCCGCAAGAAAGCTCGTAGTAGCCATCCGGATCGCGACCCCGGATCGTGACCGGCAGTTTATCGCCGGGTTTCACCGTTACGCCCGTGCCCGCGAACGCCGCCAGCGGCAGGAGGCCCTCGGTCTTAAAGCCGATATCCAGCAAAACCGATTCGCCGGAAACGGCAATCACAATTCCTTCGATTCCTTTGCCGGGCTCTGTACGCTTGCGCGAATGGCTCCGCTCGTACTGCGAAAACATTTCCCCGAACGACTCGCCGGATTCGGCGGTGGGTTGGAATTCCGGAATGTTTGGATTGGACATGAAAGATTACAGCCTCATTATGGCATATTCCTCACTAGAATAATCTCTTGCCTGCTCCTCCGCTGCTGCGCATCGTCTCCATTCGATCGAGGGTGCAACGGTTGGGCAAACGATGGAGGCTGGATCGGGAAGAGAACGGCTAGAATCATTCACCGGTCGGCGGGACAAATCGCGTTGCGACCGCAGTGATGAATGCCACTTCCTCTGCGTTTCGTGCACCCATCAGTTTCATGCGAAGTTCTTTTGCCCCATCCCAGCCTGTTACATAGGCCTTGTAATGCTTTTTCATCAGGTCAAAATGTTTATGAGGCAGCAATTCCTGAAACAGCCTGGTATGTTCCACCAAAACCTCCAACTGTTTCCTTGGTAGAACCTTCGGGGGATCTTTTGCAAATAGCCAGGGATTGCCAAAAATCGCGCGACCGATCATTACTCCGTCACAACCAGTCTCGCTTACCTTTTGTAACGCATCCGCAACCGAAGAGACGTCTCCATTACCAAAGATAAGTGTATCACTTCCCATTTTGTTTCGAATCTCCACAGCACCCTTTATGTGTCCCCATCGAGCGGGCACACGGGACATTTCATTGCGCGTTCGTGCATGGATGGTGATGACAGCAGGCTCCATTTCCAAGAGCGCCGGAAGCAGAGTGTCCAGTTCATTATTCGTCCATCCGATGCGAGTCTTTACGGATACAGGCAGACTGCCAGCCCCCTCTTTTGCGGCGCGAATGATTTCTTGGGCCAGTTCCGGGTGCTTCATTAAGCCTGCTCCGGCGCCGCGCTTTTCAATATTCTTGTCCGGGCAACCCATGTTTATATCTAATCCGTCAAATCCGAGATCTCTTGCAAGGGATGCTGCTTTGCGCATCATCTCCGGATTCGAGGTAAAAAATTGCGCCACGATCGGCCGCTCTGACTGTGTAAACGCAAGATCCTTGATGAGAGCATCATAACCACCCAAGAAAAGTCCGTCCGCGGATACAAACTCAGTCCAGAAGACATCCGGCTTGCCATACTTTGCGATGAGGCGCCGAAAAGCCGGATCCGTCACATCCGCCATCGGAGCGAGGGCCAGGATGGGTTTGGTCAAATGTTGCCAGAAGTTCATTGCCGGAACCGGGATTTCCTTTGTGAACGCCATCAGAGACAAGTATAGTGTAACAAGATTTTATAAAATATGAAGTCGCCGCCTTGCCGGCACACCTGCGGCGGTGAGGCAATGCCAAACGGCTTCCACATCACCTGCGGGCATTGATTTCCAGCCTTCCTCGAATCCCTCTCTCTTTCATGATACTCGCCACAGAAAATTTAACGAGTCCCTGTTACTCTTGTTCCTGGAGCTCCCCCTTGGTCAAAACCTATGATGCCTTGATTCTCGGCGGCGGCGCGGCCGGACTCCTGTGCGCGCTGGAGGCCGGCAAACGCGGGCGCCGCGTCGCAGTTCTTGAACGCGCAGATCGTATTGGCAAGAAGATTCTCATCTCCGGCGGCGGCCGCTGTAATTTCACAAACCTCTACTGTGAGCCGGGCAATTTTGTCTCTGCGAACCCGCACTTCGCGAAGTCTGCGCTGGCTCATTATACGCCCGCGGACTTCATCGCACTGGTCGAGAAGCATCGCATTCCCTACCACGAGAAAACTCTCGGACAGCTCTTCTGCGACCGCTCGTCTCAGGACATTACGGACCTGCTCGAAGCCGAATGTCGTCTGGCCGGAGTACAAATTATTCTCAATCGCCGGGTCGAGGAGATTCAACGCACTACCGAATTTGCGGTGCGCACCGCCACCGCGGAGTACCGCGCGCCGGCTCTGGTAGTTGCGACCGGGGGGCTTTCGATTCCGAAGCTCGGCGCCACCGCCTTTGGTTACGATCTGGCACGCCAATTCGGACTGAAGGCCCGCAAGACAAGACCGGCGCTTGTGCCGCTGGTGCTCGGGCCAGAGGATCAATCCCGGTATTGCGATCTGGCGGGTGTCTCGACGGAAGTGATTGCCACCTCCGGTCGGCAGTCATTCCGGGAAAAGATGTTGATCACTCACCGGGGACTTAGCGGGCCGGCGATCCTGCAGATTTCTTCGTATTGGAACCACGGAAAGCCGATCCGTATTGACCTGGCCCCGGGCCGTACCGTCACGGCGGCGATTCGCGAAGCCAAGGTAAGAAATGTGGCCGCCGCGCGCGCCGCCCTCCAGCAAGTTCTGCCGAGGCGCTTTGCAACGCGCTGGCTCGATCGGCACGCGCCTTCCTCGTGGACCAATCCGGCGCTCGCAAAACTGGAGCAACAGGCGCACGAATGGACGCTCACACCCGCAGACACAGAGGGCTATGAGAAAGCCGAGGTCACGGCGGGTGGCGTAGATACGGATGAGTTGTCCGCCAGAACGATGGAGTGCCGGAAGGTGCCAGGATTGTTTTTTGTTGGCGAAGTAGTAGACGTCACCGGCCAGCTAGGCGGCTTCAACTTTCAATGGGCCTGGGCCTCGGGAGCTGCGACCGGACGAGCTTTATAAAACGAGTGCCGGTCAGCGGGAAGCGATCAGCGCCTTTTCTTGCGCATACGCCACATAGTCCGCGTACCCGCCCCGGAAGTCTTCAATCTGCCCCCCCTCGAAATGCCAGATCCGGGTGGCAACTTCTTCGATGACATCGTGGTCGTGCGTTACCAGCAGGACGGTCCCTTCGTACCGCTGCAAGGCGATGTTGAGCGCATTGATGGCTTCCAGGTCCAGGTGATTGGTCGGCTCGTCGAGCACCAGGAAATTCGGCTTCTGCAACATCAGCCGGCAGAAGATCAGCCGTGCCGACTCGCCGCCCGAAAGCGCGTCCGTGGGTTTCAGAGCATCGTCGCCGCTGAACAGCATCTGGCCCATCAGACCGCGCAGTTCCTCCTGCGAGGCCTGCGGATCGAACTGGCGCAGCCACTCGATCGCGGTCGTGCCCTTGGTGATGGAATCGGTGTGATCTTGCGCAAAGTAGCCCACCGCCACTTCGTGCCCCCACACCACCGTACCGCCATCAATTACGAATTGCCTTTCGGAGTCTTCCATGAATCCGGTCGCGTTGCTCAAGAGCGATTTCAGCAAAGTGGACTTGCCGGAGCCATTCCGGCCCATGAGGGCAATCTTTTCCCCGCGGGCCACACTGGCCTTGAACGCCCGGATCACCGTGAGATCGCCGTAAGATTTATGAAGTTCCTCGATCAGCAGCGGATGGCGCCCGGAAGGCCGCTTCATGTCGAACCGAATGTACGGCCGCTGGAGGTTGGACCTGGCCAGCTCCGCCGTTTGCAACCGTTCGACTTCCTTCTTTCGCGAGGTCACCTGCGACGAACGCGTGCCGGCCGAAAAGCGCGCGATGAACTCATTCAACTGTGCGATCTTCTTTTCGCGCTGGGCGTTCTCCGCTTCGATGCGGGAGCGGATCTGCGTCTTGGCGATCACCATGTCGTCGTATCCGCCCGTATACATGATGATCGTTTCATAGTCGATATCGGCCGTGTGCGTGCAAACGCTGTTCAGAAAGTGGCGGTCGTGCGAGATCACGATCAGAACCCCTTCGTAGTTGCCCAGATAGTCCTGCAACCAGTGCACCGAATCGAGATCGAGGTGGTTGGTAGGCTCGTCCAGCAGCAATGCCGGGGGGTTGCCGAACAGCGCCTGCGCCAGCAGGACGCGAACTTTTTGGCCGCCCTGCAGTTCGCCCATCTGGCGCTCCTGCAGCGCATCCTCCACTCCCAACCCGTCGAGCAGCACCGCGGCATCGGACTCCGCCGTATACCCTCCCTCTTCGCCAACGATGCTTTCGAGTTCGCCCAGACGCATCCCATCTTCATCCGTCAGCGACTCGTAGGGTCTGGCGTACAGCGCGTCCCGCTCCTGGAGGGCTTTCCAAAGCGGGGCGTTGCCCATGATGACGGCGTCGATCACGCGAAACTCGTCGAAGGCAAATTGGTCCTGCCGCAGAACACCGAGCTTCTTCGGCCGGGTAATGGAACCCTTGGAAGGCTCGATCTCGCCGGTCAGGATTTTCATAAGAGTGGATTTGCCGGCGCCATTCGGTCCGGTAATCGCGTAGCGACGGCCAGCGAAGAACGTGCAGGTGGCATCCTCGAATAGAACTGTTGCGCCGTATCGCATGGAAATATTGTTCACAGAGAGCATTGCAGTTTGTCTCTCATTCTTGAGAGCTGGTCCTCCACAAGTGCGGAAATCGGGATATTCAAGAACTTTCGCACCGTCTTGTCTCGTAGTTTCTCTCGGCGGTTTCGTCGGAGCGAATGAACCAATCTGAAACAAGCATAGCTTTGGCTATAGCCAGTCTTTTTCTGAATTACGCGTAAAACTTACGGAGGAATACTGAAGGCGGAAATCCTCGGATCACAAACCTAGCCGGAGCAACCGCATTTCACACCGCGGAATTAAGCGCAACTTAAGCATACCACGATTGCGGGGCCAGACGCGTTCGGGAGATGAATCAAAGGTGATCTGGCTTTGCTGACATCCTTTGTACGGAACGCCGGCCAGCAGTATTTTCTCTCCACGGGGCGGCAGCAATGTGGTTTGCCGGCAAGCCAGAAGGGGAGATGGCAGGAGGGGACTCCTGCCGTTGGCGCGGGTTGCCCTGGAAGTGGCCACCGCGAACAACCGACATCTCAGTAGCGCGGAATTCAACTCGATCCTGGCACGCATATCCAGGACCCAGCCGTGTCTAGGATTCGCGGGACTTGGTTCGGATGGAGTAAACCGCCCCGAGTGGTGAGACAAAGATCTTGCCGTCCCCTGGATTGCCCGTGCGAACAGCAATTTTCAAGGTCTCCACGGCGCGGTCGGCCTCGTGGTCCTCAACCACAAGCATCAGACTCGTTTTAGCAATTTCTTCGTAGCGGCTGGAACCAGTTACGATCCCTTTCTGCCGTCCCCGCCCCATTACATCCAGCCGCGTGAAGGCATAAAAACCCGCCTTTTCCAGGCTGGCAATTGCGTCGCTGATCTTCTCCGGTCGGAGGATCGCCCAAACCATCTTCATTCTTATCTAACCTCCATCAAGTCCGGACTCATCACGATTCGCTCCGCCCTCTGCGGCATTTGGGGGGCCAGCTTTTCGTCGAGCAGGCGAGAGATTTCCGCCGGTCCCAGGCGGCGGACCCATTCCCGGAAAGATTCTTCCGGCTGCAACCGCTCGACTCCAATCTCCAAAAGAGCCTGGACAGCAAGGACTACCATTCCTTCTGTCAACCCTTTGCGGATCACGGCGCCGAGCTGCGGCTGGCCTTCCAGCCCTCCGCCCACGGAAAGCTGATAGGAGTAACGGCGATGGTCGCCGAGCGGCGCCATCCCCCCGACCAGACCGATGTCGGCAATCTGCTGCTTGGCACAACTGTTGGGACAGCCGGAGATGTGGATCGTCAAGCTGCGGAACAACTCCGCTTGCTTCTCATCCTTCGGAACAATTTGAGTTTGCAGGTCGCGCGCGGCTCCTTGCGAGTTCGTCACCGCCAGGACGCAGAATTGGGTCCCCGGACAAGACACGACTCGCGGCCCTGGCTGAAAACCCTTAATCGTCAATTCAGCCATCCCCAGCGTCCTTTGGATTGGGGGGATTTGTCCTTTCCGTACCCAATGCAGCTCGACGTTTTGGTCCATGTTGAATGAGACTTCCACGCCTCTGTGCTGTCGGACGATCTGGCCCAATGCGGCCAGTTGCTTCCAGCGAATCTCACCGAGAGGAATTTCCAGCACGCAGGAGGCGTAACCGGACTGTTGCTGGGCCTGCCACCCCGGTGGAAGTCTTTTCTGGCGGAACGCCTCCAACCGCTCCGCCAGGCTAACGGGCACATTGACCGGGTATCGTGTTGCTGGAGGGATCTGCAGTGGAAAAAGCCGGTTTTCTGGAAGTGCCTTTTTAACGGCAAAGGTTTCCTCAAAGAGCTTCTCGAATTGCTCGCGGCCCAACTCCTCAATGAGGAATTTCAGCCGCGTTTTTCCTTTCTGGCGTCCGCCGTACTGCATATGGAGCTGGAAAATGGTCTGGCAAGCCGGCAATACTTCTTGGGGGTGGAGAAAGGATTTCAATAGGAATCCGAGCAGCGGATAGTTGCCCAGGCTGCCTCCGACCCACAATTGGAAACCCAGCGATGACGCCCCGTTTTCCCCCACGGGACTTCTCACGGCCACCAGACCGATTTCATTCAAAGGGGCATGTGCGGCGCAATCGGAACAGCCCGCTAAGAAAATGTTGATGCGATTCGGCATCGCCGGATTCATCCAGGCGGAGCGGCTCACAAAATAGTCGCTGATGGCCTTCGCCCAGGGCCGCACGTCCATCACCGACGCGGATGAGATCACGGCATGCGGACAAGCCATTACATTGCGCAGGGTATGCCCGCAAGCGGAGCGGGTAGTCAGGCCCACCGCTTCGAGTTGCTCCCAGATTTCGTGAACTTTTTCGAGGCGCACCCAATGCAGCTCCATATCCTGCCGCGTGGTCAGGTGCCCCCAGCTTCGGCCATAGTATTTGGCCAGCTCCGCCAGGCAGTCCAGTTGGTCCGCGCTCACCCGGCCACCTGGAATGCGGATGCGCATCATGAAGTATTCCGGATGTTTCTGACTGCAAATCCCGTACGTCTTCAGCCGGTAATAGTCATCATCGGAGAGGGCACGGACGCCTCGTTCGCGGAGGCGGGAGAGATCCAGTTCCAGTCCTTCTTTCTTGATGCGGGGCACGTCGAGGCCCTTGGGATAGGGGCGGGGCTCGATCGCAGCCGTTTTGCCTGCGACGCCGCTCGAAGCCTCCGACTGTTTGGGCTGATGAGCACTCACCAGATCTTCCACCAGTTGAGCGCAACTGCCGCACCCAGTGCTGGCGCGCGTTACGAAGGCCACATCCTCCCGGCGGCTGAACCCCTTCTCTTGAATGGCCTTCACAATGGTGCCCTTGGTCACACTATTACAATTGCAAACCAACTCGCCATCCGCCCAACTGGAAACCGGGTTTGGCATGAGTCTCCTTCAGAGTTGTTCCCGATGAATCCGGCTACTTCGCCGGGGTGCTTGAGAAAGCAAGTTCCATGCGGACTCGAACCCCATCCCACCCCGGATTTCGCAACGCCGCTTCTGCCGTCCGGGGCTGTCCAGGAACGGAGGGGAAGACCGCTGACGTCCGAACCGTCCTTCTCTCTCGTCGGCTCTCTCGCCGGTTCCGGTGGTAACCGAACAGGGGAACCAGGCTCAGGTGCACGGCAATGACGAAGACGGCAAAACCGGTCCCGTAGGAGCCAGTCCATTCTTTAGATGAACCTAGAAGCAATGGGAGCAGCGAGCCGCCCACTCCACCGGCTGCGCCCACGATGCCGGAGACCACCCCGATCTCCTTGTGGAACCGCTCGGGAACCAGTTGGAAGACGGCGCCGTTGCCTGCCCCCAGAGCCATCATCCCGGCGAAGAGCAGGATTACGGTGATCCACAGCGAGGGGGAGAAGCTCGCACTCATCAAGGCGGCTCCCACCAGAGGAAACAGCCAGAACAGCAGCGTCGTTCCCCCCATCCGGTCTGCCAGATATCCGCCCACGGGACGGAAAAAGCTGCCCGCAAAAACGCACAGTGCCGTCAGCGTCCCTGCCAGCACGGGTGGCGTCCCGTATTGGTCATGGAGGTAGATAGCCAGGAAGCCCGCTAACCCCACGAAGCCTCCGAACGTAAGGCTGTAAAACAAGGAGAACCGCCATAAGTCCGGCTCTCGAAGCACGCGCAACGTCTGCTGCCGCGTGTCGGACTCCGGCAAGTTGGGAGCTTCGCGAGCCAGGAAAACGAACACAATGAGGGTCAGTAGAACCGGAATCATCGCCAGGCCAAAGACAGCGTGCCAGCCGAGGTGCTGGGCCAGCCGTGGGGCCACCAGAGCGGCAATGACCGTCCCACTGTTTCCTGCTCCGGCGATGCCCATGGCCACTCCCTGGTGTTCCTTGGGGTAGCTTCGGCTGGCCAGCGGCATTGCCACCGCAAAGCTGGCGCCGGCGATCCCTAATAGGAGCCCCACGCCGAGCAATTCATGAAACGTGGTCCCCCCAAGCCATCCCCAGGTGAGCGGAATCAATACGGCTGCCAGGCTAACCACACCGACGTTTTTGGGGCCGTAGCGGTCGGAAAGGAATCCCAGCAGGATTCGGAACAGAGCACCGCCGAAGGCGGTGACCGCGACGACTATGCCCTTCTGGGCGGGAGAGAGACCCAGGTCTCCCGCGATATAGATTCCCAGTGAGCCGACCAGGACCCACACCATGAAGCTCACGTCGAAGTACAGCAAAGCCGAAATGAGAGTCCCGAGATGTCCGCTGCGGAGTGCTTTCCACAAGGCTTTCACTTCCTTCTCCTCCTGCTGCTATAGCTCTGGCTGGCCCGTTCGTACGGTAAAGACCTGGCCGACCGGTTGAACAAATATCTTTCCGTCTCCGGGGTGGCCGGTATGGGCTGCTTCCTGAATCGCCTGAATTGCCTGCTGGCAACGGTCTTCTTCTACCGTCAGCAGCAATAAAGTCTTGGCCAGTTCATCATAGGTGACCGAACCCACCTGGATGCCGCGCTGCTTCCCGCGTCCATAGACCGGTATCTCAGTCATGGCATAAAACCCCTCCGTTTCCAGACGATGCAGTACTTGGGGCTTCTTATCCGGGCGAATGATGGCCCACAACAATTGGAGGTTCATACGGCTGCTGGTCCCCTTTCGTCGGTGCTGATCCGAACCGCATCGGAGACATCCAACACCAAAATTTTCCCGTCTCCGTGTTCTCCCTTCCCGGTGCGGTTCGCTTTCTGGATGGCTTCCACCGCTGCCGGAACTTGCGATTCTTCGATCAAGAGAGAGAAGCACTGCTTGGGCAAGAACGGGATCGCGGGGGGACCCTCGGGAGTTGCCGCGAACCGAAGGCCGCGCTGACGGCCTCGTCCCAGCACTCGAAAGGTAGTGTAGGAGATTACCCCGGCTGCCTCCAGCGCCTGGCGTGTGGCTTGATGCTTACTGGGGCGGATGAAGGCCAGAATTCCCTTGAGGCCTATTTGATCTTCTCGGGTTGAGTCTGGAGCATCGGACGGCGTCGCAAGGGAACCTAGGACTGGCCCAGACGGAATTGCCGGGGAAGGTCTGGTGGCGCTGGCAGAAATGGCCGGCGGATCGCCGGGCCTACCAGGGGGCAAAGTGATTCCGTAGCGGGCAAGCCACTCGGAATGTAACTGCCCTGTAGGGCTTTGCCCAAGAAGACGCTTGATGCCGATGGGGTCTTTGCGGAAGCCGCGGACCGAGCCAACCCACTTCACGCTCTTGTACCCCTGAAGAAATGGGACCACCAGCCGCAGAGGCCCCCCATTGGCCTCTGAGAGGGGCTCGCCGTTCAGCCTGTGCGCCAGCAACACGCGGGGATCGCGCGCTTCGTCCACCGAAAGGGTTTCAAAGTAGACTCCGTCGCGAGAGTAGATCGCATAGTAGCCTTCGGGGTGGGTTTCAATCCGGAAAGCCTCCAGAAAGTCTGCAAACCGCACGCCTTCCCATTCCACAACCTCTGACCAGTTAAAAATCTGGCAAATCAAAGGGACTGTTAGTGTTACCGATTGCAAAGCAGCCAGTTCCCGCCCGGAAACGGTCTGTAGGGGTTTCTCTAACCCACAGACCTCAATCGGCAAGCCCTCTAGGGGAATTGGCGTCGGGGCGGGGTAAAGATTAATGACGGGCATTGGCACCGCCTCAAAATCCAGAAGGGAAAATTTGTCTGCAAAAGCAGGTGGCCGTATTCCTTCACGCACGCTCCAGACTCCTGGTAACTGAATGGTTACTCTTTCGATGCCCTTCCAATGAGGCAGTATGGGGCAGTTCAGCGGGCCTGCCAAAGCATTTTGAAATAAATAATATGTATACTATGCATAAATAAAGCAACAATAATACATATATATGCATTATTTGTGATTTTAGACTATATAATTATGCTCATATGTCGTTTTTTATAACACATCAATGGGAGATCTGGGGTTGAACTTTCTTGTCTCTGGGCAAGTCTCATTGTTACAACAAGTTAACTTGCACCTACCAGAAATTGCATTGGATTGAAATGATGGAGGATAGGAGGTAGCCTTGGGGAGCTTTCTGCTGCTCTGCCAGAGCATTTCTAGCGTTGCCATATACCGCGCGGTAGTTTGTCATCCCGATCCCAACGTGCCGGGAAAGGGACCCTTCGGCTTCGCTCATGGCAGGCCTGCACTTGCGCCCTTGGAAGCCGCAGCAGAAACGTGCAGGTTCCTCGGGCCGACCCAGGGCGTCGGCCCTCGGAATGACACTCCGATATGGTCCACAGGAACCAGAGAAATGCTCTCATCAATCTTGAGCTTTGATCCGGCGTTCTTAGGTCGGATGAGGTTTTTGGCCGGCACAAGTTCTGAGAGCTGGTCTCAAAAATGGTTCTTTGCAACGGGGAGAAAAGAAAGAGGGTTGCAGGGTAGTGGAGTCGAGCGAAACGGAAGGGGAT
>MEKR01000018.1:4271-9584 GCA_001767035.1 Acidobacteria bacterium RIFCSPLOWO2_02_FULL_61_28 | reverse complement strand
AAACGAACGTGCGGGTTCCCTTCGACTTCGCTCAGGGCAAGCCTCGGGCCGAACAGCATCGGCCCTCGGAATGACACGCGGAAAGGTTTTTCAGTAGCTTCTATAGACCACACGCCCGCCGGATTTCCTTTTCGTACTCCGGAAAGTAACGGCCAATAACGGGCAGGCTGAACGACCGCAGGATGGACTCTTTGGGTTCGCGTGCCAGGAGGAACTCGAAGGACTTGCGCACAAGCTGCTCGACCGGGACCTCTGTGCCCACCAGCTTGTCGCGGTAAGTTCGTTCGACGGTGACCGTGTGGATGGTCTGGCTCTTGCCTTCGGCCACTGTGACGCGGCACTCCCAGGCATCGCCTTTCTGTTGCGCCTCAATGGTGATCTTCGCGGCCATGGTTTCATTTTGCCACAGCGGCACGGAGACACGGAGGAAAGAAGTTAGGAGTTAGAAGTTAGAAGACAGGAGTCGGAAGAACGATCCGCAGACGACGCGGATGTCATCCTGAGCCTATACAGGAATGCTGCGAATGCCATAAACTCCAAGTCCTAAATTCTAAAGCGGTTTCACCGTTGATGTATAGCGCCGTTGCCGCCGATGACGTCATTCTGAGGGCCGACGCTTATGGCCGGCCCGAAGAATCTGCCTTTCTTGCAACGGATTGCTGACCGCAAAGAGAAGCAGATCCTTCGCGGAGTTTACCCTGAGCGAAGCCGAAGGGCTCAGGATGACAGCATCGCGTTTTGTTATACAGTAACCCTGAAAATGGTGTAAACAAATCCCAATACCCAAATTCCAACCGGATCGACGGAAGAATAGACCTGTCCGAAGGAAATCGTTTGGGATTGGGATGTTGAATTTGGAATTCGGAATTGTGAATGTGCTTAGGATTGAGGAATCGAAAATCAGGGTTTCCAGCTCTTCCGAGTTCCCGGGCGGTCCTTCAACCCTTCGCGCTGCCGGCCAATTCGAGCCTCTCGCGGTGGCCGAAGCCCCGGCTGTTGTCAATGTAATAGAGGGTCTGCGGGACGATGCGATAGAGGCGAATGCCGGTCAGTTTCGCTTGCAGCATGTCGCGCAGCCCGCCTGCCTGCCCGGTCACTTGGAAGAATTGTTTCACGAACGGAAACTTCTTGAGATAGACCTCCCAGAAGCGGGCCTGGAGCTTCACGGACCGCAGACGCTCGGCACGGCCTTCGAGCTGGATGCCGCGAATCGCCCGCCAGTCCTGGTAATCTTCGTGGATCGCAGCGCTGACGACGGCGTTGGCCGCCATGTTCACGCCGTGGCGCGACTTCGGGTTCGAGAAAAAATACAGCTCAAGCTCATCGCTCGCGTAGAAGACCGCCGCCGCCCAGGGCACGTTCTTGTCGCACGAGGCGATAGTCATGACGTTGTGGGTTTGGAGGTAATCCAGAATATCGTGGCGGAGGCGGGAGGGATCGGCAGGAAAATGCTCCTTCTGGTTGGATCGGGTCATGTACTCCCCTGCCAGCGTATGTCGCCCCTGCGGGGCTTGCTCGCATACTGGTTCCGAACCCACGGCATGCGCCGTGGGCCAGACTCTAGCGCCCCTCCGGGGCTGCTGAGAAACTCGGGCTAGATCGCCCCCAGCGCCCGCTCCAAATCCGCCAGAATGTCCTCTACATCCTCGATGCCGACCGAGAGGCGGACGAGGCCTTGTGTGACGCCCATGCGTTGGCGCTCTTCTTCGCTGAAATAGGCGTGGGTCATCGTGGCCGGATGGCAGATGAGCGATTCGACCCCGCCCAGACTTTCGCCCAGCGAACACAGCCGGGCACGGTTGAGCACGGCGCGGGCGTTTTCGAATGAGCCGGTCTCGAATGACATCATGCCGCCGAACCCGGTCATCTGCTTGCGCGCCAGCGCGTATTGCGGATGATCCGGCAGGCCGGGGTAGAAAACCTTCTTCACCTTGGGATGCTTGCTCAGGTACAGCGCCACGGCCAGGGCGTTTGATTCGTGCTGGCGCATCCGCACGGCGAGCGTCTTGACGCCGCGCAGCACAAGCCAGGAGTCAAACGGCCCGAGGATGGCTCCGGCGGCGTTCTGGATAAATTTCAGGCGCGTGTAGTCCTCTTCCCGCGAAAGCACCGCGACGCCGCCCACTCCGTCGCTGTGGCCGTTTAGATATTTGGTCGTCGAATGGACCACAATGTCCGCGCCGAATTGCAGTGGCTTCTGAAAGTAAGGCGACAGGAACGTGTTGTCCACGACAAGCAGTAAATTGCGCGGGCGGGTGATTTGGGCGACGGCGGCCAGGTCGGTGATCTTCATCAGAGGGTTGGTCGGCGTTTCGAGAAACACCATTCGGGTATTGAGTCGGATGGCCTTTGCCACGTTTTGCGGGTCGCTGGTGTCCACGTACGTAAATTCCAGGCCGAAGTTCCGGAGGATGGCGTTAAAGAGCCTCGGTGTGCCGCCGTAAGCGCCTTCCGGGCCGATGACGTGGTCGCCGGCCTTGAGCAGCGTGAGCACGGCGTTGATGGCCGCCATGCCGGAGGCAAAGGCGAGTGCGTGCTTGCCGCCTTCGAGAACGGCCAAGTTTCGTTCGAGGGCCGCGCGCGTGGGATTGCCCGTGCGGGAGTATTCGTAGCCTTTATGTTTGCCAAGCTCCCCCTGGACGTACGTGGAAGTCTGAAAGATCGGAACCACAACGGCCCCGGTCGAGGGGTCCGGTTCCTGTCCGGCGTGAATTGCATCCGTTGAAAAACCCATATTGATTTCCTTAATGGCTGTGGCTTTTGTTGTCCGCTTCTTTCCCCTGGGTGAAAGCCTGGGCCGGAAAAAAGGTCGGCGCAGAGGCGTCAGACGAACTGCGACACCACCTCCGGCTTTGGCATTCCGAACAGGAGGGCGAATGCTTCCGCCCAAAGGATCAGCGTACTGGGGCAGTTGCTTTTCGTCGGGAGGGAAACTGGACCAGGTAGGAACATTCCGAATCCCCTTTGAGCACATGAGCGTCTCGTTGCACATCGGCGCCGAGCATCTCCGCGAGGAAGCAGAGTTCCGACTCGCAGACTTGCGGGTACTCGCGGGCAATATGTGCGATGGCGCAATTGTGCTCCGTGATGCGGAACGTCCCAGGATTGAGCGGGGAACATTCGGCCATGTACCCCTCTTCGGAGAGGATGCGGACGGCTTCCCGGACGCGCGCCGACCCGGTCTTGCCGTCCATGCGCCCCACATACTTCTGGAGGAGATGGCTCTTGCGGGTCTCAAAAAGCTGTTCTACCTTGGCATTCCCGTCCAGCGAAACCACGCCCCGGATCAGGTCTGCGGAGAAGCGGTCATAGGCCTTGGGGAACAATCCATCGCCGAGATCCGTGAGCAAGACCAGGTGCGCCGGACGCCCGCGGCCCCTCTGGGATTTTTCGATTTGAACGAAGCCGGCCGAGTGCAGGCGGCGGATATGCCGGCGGACGGCCATCGGCGTGATCCCCAGGGCGCGGCTGATGTCCTCGATCACCACCCGGCCCTTGACCTTGATAAACCGCAACACCTCGTTGCGTGTGGACTTTTCTTTCTGCTGACCTGGCATCCTGGTGACCTTCCCTGTGGCCGCCAGTATAAGTGGAAAGGCCGTTCCGGCGCAACGGCTTCTTTTTGGAAACATTTGTGTTTACTTATTGTTTCCCTTGCTTTATAATAACTTAGGGGGTAAACTGGAACGAAGCGTGAGAAGAAGGGGTTGAAGTAGGGGTTAAGGATATCCGCTGGGCCAGTGCGGCGCGACTTAAACGGCGGTTCGAGAATACCCCCAGGGAGAAACGATGCCGGTAGCAACCGGGAACAAGAAAACTGGACCTGCGAGGCGGGCCAAGCCGCGGAGACGAAAGCTCGGCCGGATGTCCCTGCACGGACACGCGGTCTCTGTGTCGGTGGATGAGCGCGTCGAGGAGTTGGTGCGACGCTATCCGGCTCTCCTCCCTTCCTTCGGACCGTTGCTCTCGGACAACCGCAAGCGGATTCGGGATTTTCCTCCGTCCGAGCAAGAGCGCATCCTGCGGATGGTCTTCGCTCTGAAGAAGGCTTCCAGCAGGCCATGACGGGGAGCGGCCCGGTGAGGGCCGCCGGCAAGGACCTCAGCAAATCGAACCATAGAAAAGGGATAGCTATGGCATACATCATTGCGGAACCCTGCATCGGCACGAAGGACACGGCCTGCGTGGACGCCTGCCCGGTGGACTGCATTCATCCCAAGAAAGATGAGGCGGCCTTCGAGCAAGCCACCCAGCTTTACATTGATCCGGTGGAGTGCATTGACTGCGGAGCCTGCGTCCCGGTTTGCCCGGTGACGGCGATCTTTGCGCTCGACGAGCTTCCCGAAAAGTGGAAGGAATACACCAAGATTAACGCCGACTACTTCGGACGTTCCTAACCGGGCCATCGAATCCGACCGGCCCCTGTCCTGCCTGCCGGGATTCGGCTCTGCGGGACGAAGGGAGCACAGGCGGGAGAATTTCAAGGGAGCAGCGTGTGCCGGTCCCAACGTCACACACGCTACCGGCCCGTTTCCGAATCTGTCGCCGGGTTCCCTTCTCCAGAGTGGTCATTGTGGTTGGACCAGTATTTTAGGGACCTTTTTCGGCAAAACGGAATCTATAATAGAACAGGGCGGTCTGGAGGGCGGTTCGGCCTTGCCAAGCGGAACGCCAGATGTAGAGGATCGCAAGAGAATGTATTTCTAGGGAGAATCATCGCGGATGGAAAGTGTTTCGCTGGTGGCGGCGTTTACGGCGGGTTTGGTTTCGTTTCTCTCGCCGTGCGTCTTGCCGCTGGTGCCGGGCTATATTTCCCTGATTTCCGGCGCGAGCGTGGACCAACTGAAGTCCGGTGACGACGACCAACGGACGAAGCGGGTCCTGGGACATTCCCTGCTCTTCATCTTGGGGTTTTCGATCGTCTTCATCAGCCTGGGAGCGTCGGCCACCTGGCTGGGCCAGGCGCTGCTGTCGCGGATGACGGTCCTCTACAAGATCGCCGGGATCGTCATTATCTTCTTCGGGCTGCACCTGACCGGCCTCTTGAAGATTCCCCTCCTTTATCGGGACGCCCGGTTTCACTCGGCCGGCAAACCCGCCACCGCCGGCGGCGCCTTGCTGATCGGGCTGGCCTTCGCGTTTGGTTGGACGCCTTGCATTGGACCGATCCTGGCCGTCATTTTGGGGCTTGCCGCCAGCCAAGACACGGTTTGGAATGGAATCTTCTTGCTGGCGCTTTACTCTGCGGGGCTGGCTGTCCCGTTCCTGCTGACCAGCCTGGGCATCAACCGCTTCCTGAAATTCTATCAGCGA